>DGDN01000114.1 GCA_002385465.1 Candidatus Fermentithermobacillaceae bacterium UBA3951 | reverse complement strand
AGATGTGTATAAGAGACAGGTCTGAAAGTCCTCGCCCTGGGCAGGTTCACGACGGAAAAGGAGAAAATGCCCAAAGCAATGACCATGGCCCTCCTCATAAGCGGACTGGCTCTCCTCGCGACAACGATAAACGTCCTTACCGCCCTGGGACCCGCACAAGCCCAAAGCCACGTGACGCCACTCTTGGCTCTTGCGAGTTCCGTCTTCATCGAAGGAGTCCTTGAGAGGTTGGACTTGGTCCTTATGGCATCTTGGGTCCTTGGCGTGACATTCGATGTGACCGCTCTACTTCTATCGTCCTCAATACTCTTCGGAGACTCGCTGGGAGCCGATCGCCGCAAGGTCACGGTCGTCCTCTTCTTCCTGGGACTGGTCCCGGTATCCCACCGGATTACGGACATCTTCACAATGCGCCGCCTCCACTCAATACCCGTAACCGGGATATGGGCTACTTTGATAGTCGTCGGCACCCTCGTGCCTGTCCTTGTCGCGTACCTCATCAAGAGGAAGAAAGGAGGATCCTGATGCGCCGGATTGGCTTCGTGGCCCTTATCATCTTGTTGGCCCTCATTTCTTCCGGCTGTTGGGACACCGTTGAGATCGAGCAAGTAGCACTCGTCGGGTCTATGGGCGTCGACAAAGGACAAGGAGACAAGGTTGTTGTGTCTCTCGAGGTCATAAACCCCGGCGCGCTGGCGACGGGGATCCAGGGGGCTACCGCGCAGTCACCTGTGGTATCAATAGTGACGCGAGACGAGGCAACCACCATCGCAAATGCGATCAACAATGCCCAGCGAAGGACTCCAAGGAGGATCTCAACGGGCCTAATCGGAACCGTTGTCTTCGGCCAGTCCCTGGCCCGCGAAGGCATCGGACAGTACATTGACTACCTTATCCGCGACGCGAGGGTCCGGTCTTCAGCGCTCCTGGTCACGTGCGACTCAGGAGCCGAGCTCCTGCAACGACCATTCATGTACCCTCTGCCGTCACGAACCTTAGCGGGCTTGTCTCAATCCGCCCCGGCGTCTGGAATGACCATAACCGTCACGCTCGGCGAGTTCACCGCGAAACTTGCGGAACCGGGGATTGAGCCTACCACCATACACACGGTCGGCAGGAAGACCAAGGACGTTCAGGTCAAACGTCAGGGCGAGGAGGTCAAGCATACCGACCCGGCCTTTATGCTCGAAGAACCCATCGATGTGGACATTACCCTGGAGAGCGAGCTGCCGGCGGAGTCGCCCGTCCTCAACCCGTATAAGGAGGCGTCCAGCGGCGAGTTCGTCCCAGGTATCACCATCGATATTGGAATTGCCGCCTATCGAGGCGACAAACTGGTAGGGCTACTCGACAGTGCTGAAGCCAGAGGTTACCTGTGGACGACCGGAGAGCTTGAGCAAAGCACGGTTGAGATCGAGGACCCCCGTGGGTCGGGAAAGAAGATCGCGCTGCGCGTCATACGCTCATCCGCATCCATAAAGCCCGTACTGGACCAAGAGGTCATCCGCATGGAGGTGGAGCTGCACGTTGATCTGGAGACAAGAGAAGGGCCCATGGGCATGGACATGACAAACCAAACGCTGCTTGAAGCCATCGAGGACTCGCTTGACGCGCTCATCATGCATGAGGCTCGAACGACACTCAACAAGGTCCAGAAAGAACTAAAGACCGACATCTACGGGTTCGGCAACAAGCTGTACCGTGCGAACCCCAAGCTCTGGGCCGAGCTGGAACCCAGGTGGAATGAGGAACTGTTCCCCGACCTGGAAGTGCACTTCCAGGTGAAGTCGCGAGTCCGCGCACCGGGAGCCGCCTACAGCGTATCCAGCCGGTAGATACCGCCTACGGGCACACCCGTGAAGAAGCCCCGGAACCCGGAGGGGAAACCCTACAAAGACCCCGCTTTGACCCCGAGGTACGCCGCCCGGACCTCGGGGTTGGCCAATACCTCTTTCCCGCTCCCTTGAAGGGCCACTCGCCCGACATTCATTACGTAAGCCCTGTCGGCCATCTCCAACGCCTTAAACGCGTTCTGCTCGGCCAGAAGGCATGTGGTGCCTTCTTCCCTTATCCTCTGTATGGCCCGGAATACCTCGGAAGTAAGGGCCGGAGCAAGTCCCAGCGAAGGTTCGTCAAACAAAAGGAGGGCGGGGCGCCCCATCATGGCCCTCCCTATTGCCAGCATCTGCTGTTCGCCGCCGCTCAGAGTCCCGGCATACTGGTTAAGCCGCTCTTTCAACACGGGGAACAGCCTGAATACCGTCTCCATGTCTTCCTTCATAGAGGAGTCCCACTGCCTGAGATACGCCCCGATGAGGAGGTTTTCCCTTACCGTAAGGTTGTCAAAAAGCCTCCGTCTCTCGGGAACCATGGAGATCCCCCGGGCCGCCACCCACGAAGGTACGGATTGGAGCCGCTCGCCTCTCCACCACAAGGAGCCGCTTGAAGGCTTCATGACACCCATTATGGTCCAAAGGAGAGTAGACTTGCCGGCCCCGTTTGGACCGATTATGGAGACGATTTCGCCTTCGTTCACCGATATCGAGACCCTGTCCAGGGCGCAGATCCGCCCGTAGAATACCGAAACGTTATCGACGGTAAGCACCGGCGTATTCCTCCCCCAGATAAGCCTCAATGACCCTGACATCGCTCTGGACCTCTTCGGGCGAACCTTCCATGAGCTTCTCACCGAAGTTCATGACCACGATCCTGTGGGAAAGACTCATGACGACGTCCATGTGGTGTTCGATCAAGATGATGGTGAGGTTGTGTTTCTTCCTCAAGTCACGGATGAGCTCGACCAGACTCATAGACTCTTCGGGGTTCATCCCCGCGGCAGGTTCATCCAGTAGCAAGAGGACCGGCTCCAGGGCAAGAGCCCTGGCAAGTTCCAGCTTCCTCTGAAGTCCGTAAGGCAAGTGAGATGCAATATCGTTCGCCCTGTCCGCCAAGCCCACTTCTTCCAGGTACTCCATAGCCATCTCATGCACTCGCCGCTCGCACAGCCTGACTTGCGGGCTCCTCAGAAGTGCCTGGACGAACCCGTACCGGGCATGCCGGTACAAGACCGAGCGCACGTTGTCGAGGACGGTCAAGTTGGAGAAGAGGCGTATGTTCTGAAATGTCCTTGCGATCCCCAAACCGACTATGGCCGGGGGAGCCAGCCCCGTAAGTTCCCGGCCCCGGAAGAGCATGGAACCTGATGTCGGACGATAAAACCCAGTGAGCAGGTTGAACACAGTGGTCTTCCCGGCGCCGTTGGGGCCTATGAGCCCCAGGATCTCGCCCTCGTCCACTTTGAAGGAGAGGTCGTTCACTGCACGAACGCCTCCGAAAGACTTGGAGAGTCTAATGCATTCAGCGAAAGCCAACACCAGTGCCCCCTTCCGGCTCGGGTATGAAAGCGGAGGTAAGACTCCCAACCCTTTCAACCTTTCGCATGACGGACACCTTTCCTCAGTCGGGCGGCCAGAGAACAAAGCCCCTGCCAGCTCAGATCGCGGTACCCCATGAGCCCCTGTGGCCTGAAAACCATTATGAGGACAAGCATCAATCCGTAGATCACCAGCCTCCACATCTGGGCGGCCCTCAGGAGCTCCGGGGCGACGGTGAAGACAAACGCGGCAAGGGCGGGCCCGGTTAGGCTGCCGGTCCCGCCACAGACGACCGCTGCGGTAATCTGCGTGGACTGGACCATGGTGAACATGACGGGCTGGATGAAGGCTAGGTAGTGCGCGTAAAGCCCGCCGGCCAACCCGGCGCATCCGGCAGAAAACACGAGAGATATCATCCGGGTCCTAAGGAGGTGAATCCCGCTCATCTCAGCGGCCACAGCATCTTCCCGGACACTAACCGCGTTTCTCCCGTAGACCGACGCAAGCATGTTGCGGGCGAGTACCAGCACGATCGCGGCGGCTGCTCCCGCCACCGGAAGAGTCGTATACTGGGATATCCCCGGCAAACCCCTGGCTCCCTGCGTGATCTTCAGGTTCTCCAAGATTACCCGCGTAGCCTCTCCCATACCTATGGTCGCGATGGCAAAATAGTCGCCCCGTAGCCTTGTGCGCAAGGTTGGGTATCCCACGAGCACGGCCAAGACAGATGATGCCAAAACGCCCGTAAGGAGTGCCACCGGATACGGGGCTTTCACAAAGTATGTGAGTATCGCCGAAGTGTACGCGCCAACCGCCATGAATGCAGCGTGGCCCAGGGAAAAAAGCCCGGTGAAACCCGTAAAGACCGCAAGTCCGGTAGTCGATATGATGTTGATCATGGCGACCGTGAGAACGCCTTGGATGTACACCGGCTTCTCCCCCCGCGAAAAGTGCTTCCGCTAGATCTTCTCCTCGACATACCTGCCCATGAGCCCGTTGGGCATGGCCAAGAGGACCAAGACCAGCGCCGAGAAACTGAAGACGTCCCTTATGATGGACGAAATGTACACAGAGACGAATGTCTCAAGGAGCCCCAGGACAATGCCGCCTATTACCGCCCCGGGGAGGCTGCCTAGGCCGCCTATTACCGCCGCCACATACGCTTTGTTTGTGATCCAGCCCATGGTCGGGTAGGCCATGTATTTCATCCCAAGAAAGATCCCTGAAAGCCCGGCGAGCGCGCCTGCCAGGGCGAAGACCAAACCCACTATGCGATCGATACGGACTCCGAATAGAGACGCAACCGTCATGTCGAAGGAACAGGCTCGTATGGCCAGGCCGCTCTTCGTATTGTGGAGGAAGAAGTGGAGCCCCGTTATGGCTACGCTTGAGAAGGCAAGCGCGAACAAGTCCAAGATCCCGATGGAAGCCCCTCCGAGCCGCACAATACTCCGGCCCAAGACCTCCGGATACGAGTAGAAGTGGGCGCCGAGAGTGGCGTAGACGAGGTTTTCAAGGAAGATCGCCACTCCCATGGCGCTTATCATGAAATAGAGCGGTCGCGCATTTCTGACTCTAAGGGGTCTGTAAGCCAATCGCTCGTTTGTGACCCCCAGGATTACCCCGGCCAGCATTGATCCTGCGAGGGCAACCGGAAAAGAAGCTCCTGCTTTTGTGAGGACGAAATATCCTGCGTAAGCGCCCAGCATGATGACTGAACCGTGGGCGAAGTTTGAGAAGTTGAGGACCGAAAACACAAGCGAATACCCGACTGCCATGAGGGCATAGATGCCGCCTATGGCAAGGCCCGTTATCGTCGTCTGAAGCAGCATGGCAGTCCCCCCTCGGGCTCATCCCAGAGCGATCGGCTTACACCTGAATCGAAAGCGCCAAGCCCCAAAAAGCGCCCGGACCTCTCTTTTCAAACTAAGATGTCACGTACTTTTCGACGTAGATGAACTCGCCGTCTTTGATCTGCTGGATGATGGCCGGCTTGTTGAGCGGGTTGTGCGTTTGGGGGTCATAGGTAATTTTGCCCGTAAGTGCCTGTAGGTCTTTGATCTCCTCGATGGCCTTGCAGATGGCGTCGCCATCTGTCGAGCCGGCCTTCTTGATGGCCTCCACCAAGACTATGAGGGCATCAATGGCCATGACGGGATTGGGCAGCACCGGGTCGCTTCCATACTCGCCCCTATACTCGGCTATGAAGTCCTGGATATCCGGGTCTTCCAACGAAGCAAGGTTCACGAAATACCCGCCCTCCACCGCCGAGCCGCCAAGTTCGATGATGTCGGGGCTTCCCCAGTTGTCGCCTCCGAGGAACTTACCTTCGTACCCCAGGTCTCTTGCCTGCTTCATGGCCAAGGCCGCTTCTTTTTGGGCGGTGGGGATGAAGATCACGTCGGGGTTTCCCTCTTTGAGTTTCCCAAGCATTGCCCGGTAATCCAGCTCTCCGGTGCGGAACGCTTCCTTCCCCACTATGGTGCCGCCCATCTTCTCAAAAGCCTCTATGAAGTACTGGGCAAGCCAGGACGAGTAGTCAGAGCCGACGTCGTAGAGGACCGCCGCAGTCTTGGCGCCGAGTTCAGTTGAAGCAAATTGAGCGGCCACAGTGCCTTGGAACGGGTCTATGAAACACACCCGGAAAGTATGGGGCCTTACAACTCCGTCTTTGACCGTAACCTCAGGGTTAGTGGCTGTGGTACCGATAAGAGGGACTTTGGCAGGTTCGGTAACAGCCGTCATGGCAATGGTCACGCCGCTTTGGGCGGCTCCTATGATGGCAACAACTTTGTCCTGCTCAATCATCCTCTTGGCGACGTTAACCGCTTCCACCGAGTCGGCCCTAGTGTCGTACGTCACCAGCTCGATCTTCTTGCCGTCGATGCCGCCTTGCTCGTTGACCTTCCTCGCCCACATTTTGAGAGCGTTGCTCTCTGACTGACCCCAGATAGAAGCGTCACCGGTAAGGGCAACCGCATGGCCTATCTTGATTACCTCCGGAACTCCAGGTTCGTCGGGCACTTTCGCCTGGTCGCCGGGCTTCGTGCCACCCCCACAGCCGCATAACTGGAACCCAAGTAGACACAGAACCATAGCTGCCGCCAACAGGCGCTTCAACTTGATCCCCTCCCCATTTGTCCCGGCAGCCCGCCGCAGTTTTGGAGGTATTGCCTGCCCCCTCCCTCGGGCAGCCCGCCAAGGACCTTGTCCCTTGTTCTTCCAACAATATGCAGCACCCAACCCCGTTATCACCTGAAGTAAACACATTATGACCCTGGACTCGTGACTCCGGGTTTGACTACCGGTCGAGGGGAAGATAGGCTGTTTTCAAACCCCCGAAAAGAGGTTTGCGCCATGCCCGAACTCCCCGACATCACCGTGTACATAGAGCGCCTTCAGGAGCTTCTAGTGGGGCAGCCGCTTGAGGGGTTCAGGCTGGTCAGCCCTTTCGTCTTGCGGACCGCAGAGCCCCGTCCCGAAGAGTTCTTGGGGCGAAAACTCGAGGAAGTATTTCGCATCGGAAAACGCATTGTGCTGGGCTTTTCGGAAGAGCGCTACGCCCTCATCCACCTCATGATTTCCGGACGCCTCCAATGGCGAGTCCCCAGGCCTCAGGCGTTAAGGGGAAAGATGAACCTCATGGCCATGGACTTTCCAGAGGGTAGCCTAGTCCTAACCGAAGCATCGTCGAAACGCCGCGCCTCACTTCATCTCGTAAGGGACAAAGATGGGCTTTCGACGTTCGATCGGGGAGGCATCGATGTCTTTAACTCTGGCCCCGAGGAATTTGGGGATGTCATCAGGCGGCAGAACCGCACACTGAAGCGAGCCTTGACTGACCCGGAGGTCGTGGACGGGATCGGAAACGCCTATTCAGATGAGATCCTTGTCAAAGGTCAGTTAATTCACCCGGGGTGCGCCAGATAATTCACCCGTCCTGGTGACGCAGCGAGACGCTTTCAACGTAGATTATGAGTCCGTTTCACCTCCTTGGGTAGCCCTCTCGCCTGGATTGCAGTCCGCGTCGTGGTTCGGCCTGTGCATGGGGCGGTAGCTTTTCCCTGGCATGAAAACCTGGTGAGAGCTGTTGATCAATCGGTCCAGGGCTCCTTCTGCGTACACGGGGTTCGGAAAGAGCGCGTACCAGTCCTTAGGCGCCCTGTTGGACACCACGATCATTGAACCTGCACGGTAACGCTCGGAGATGAGTTCGTACAGGTCTTCTGCCTGCTGAGAAGACAGTTCCTTCATGCCGAAGTCATCCACGATCAGGAGGTCCACCAGTATGTACTTCCTCAACCTAACATCAAAGGTACCATCGGCGTGGCCACCGCCCAGGTCTTGCAGCAGGCGGTTTGTCTTGGTGTAAAGGACACTGTAACCCTTCATGCATGCCGCATGGCCAAGGGCTTGGGCTATGTGGCTCTTTCCAACTCCCACTGGCCCGTAAAGGAGGACTGACTCCTTCCGGTCAAGATACCCGCAGGTCGCAAGGTCACGGATGAGAGGAGCCGGGATCTTGGGGTTGTAAGTCAAGTCGAAGTCGGCAAGTGTCTTGTTCTCCTCAAAACGGGCCTTGCGCAATCGTAAGGAAAGTGCCTTTTGAGATCGGCGGTTGTTCTCATCTTCGAGCAGCATCTCAAGGAACACCAAGTATCCGAGGTTTTCCTTCTGAGCCTCATTGAGGCGGAGTTCAAGCGTGTCCATCATTCCGCCCAGCTTTAGCGCCTTGAGTTTACGTTCCAGTTGATGCGTCTGCATTTTCTCACTCCTCCTGGCCGAAAGCCGCATTCCCGTGCAAGAAGGCCGGCAGACTACCGGCAAGGCCGTCCGACGTTCCTTCTGCGAGCTCAGGAGAAGGCAAGCGTTCCAGCCCTTTCTCCAGGATGTTTTTCACAGTCGTGTACCGGGGATCACCAAAACCAATGGCCCTCTCTGCCGCAGCGTTGACACGAAGAGCACCGTAACGCTCAGCAAGACGGATCAGTCCCTGGGCTTGCCTCAGGTTGTAGAGAGTGTTTACCGAAAGGACCTCGTGCACGGCGGCAAGCGCAGCAGGACCAATCTCTGCAGCTCTGGCCAAACACCACTCTGGGTTCCTTGCGAAGAAGGCCATCTTCTCAGGGGGTAAGTCTTCAACATCGGTCTTCCGCCTGGCCTTTGTCCTCGAATGGGTCTTCACCAATTCTTCGCCGAGAAAGAACTGGATGGTCTTGTCTGTGACTCTCACATCAAGTGTCCTGCCTGCGAACTTGAAAGGTACCGAGTAGAGGGTCCCACCGACCGATGCATGACAGTCCATGCCGACCTTGGCCGTCTGCCATGAGGCCGACTCCCATCTCTTCTCGGGCAATGCCTTTAGATTAGGCTTTTCCTCGTTCTCAAACTGCTCCAAGGGGCGCTGCCTTGTGGTCCCGTGTATCCTCAGTCCCGCAACGGAAAGACACCACCTCACCGCCTCGCTTTCCATGTGAGAGGGACTGCTGAACTCCCTGCCACGCCAGAGACTCTCCCTAACATATGGAACCTGTCTCTCCACCCGAGGTTTGTCCTTGGGATGACCCTGTCGGCAAGGGTCCACAAGTGCACCGTAGTGGGAGGCCATCTGAGCATAGTCTCTGTTGAAAGCAGGATCGTAGATGCTGGGCTTCAGTACCCCGCTCTTGAGGTTGTCCAAAACAACCCGTCTCGGAACCCCACCGAAGAACTCAAAGGCCAGGATGTGGCTCTCAACCCACGTCTTCGCATCCATGCGGAAAACGGGTTTGACAAACATGTGACGGCTGAACGCCATCACCATCACAAAAGCCCAGACCCTGTGAGTCATTCCAGTGACCGGGTCAGTCCACTTGCCGAGGTATCCGAAATCCACTTGTCCCTCTTCTCCAGGTGGCACCTCCGGTCTCCAAACGGTAACCTCGCGGGCAAGAGTGGCCTCCGGCATCATTGACCTGACGTAGCGTCGAAAACTCGTGAGGCTACCCTCCAGCCCTGCCTCATCATGAAGCCTTTGCCAAACCGTGCTGACCTTGTTTTCCTTGAGGCCTTCCTTGATCGCGTCGCGGTGCTGGCCGATCTCTTCGAACACCTTGTGGCGCTTCATCGGGTCGGCTATTTGCGGGAAGGTCTTCCGGACGAACTCGGCCCATTCAGCCTCGGTCCTGGTTTCGCCTGGCTTGAAGCCGGCCTCAAGTGCTGGACGGATGTACTTCCTCACTGTGTTACGGTCAAGGCCAAGGTTTCGGGCAATGCTCCTAATCCCTTCACCTGCCTGCCAGTGCATGTAGATTTCGATAATATCGCGCACTTCGAACTCCCTCCGGGCCATCCTAGCGCCTCCTCGACAAGCAGCAAGGTACTAGGATGTCTTCTTCGTGCGCGTCACGCTGTCCCAGGGAGTGGGTGAATTATCTGGCGCGAGGGTGGGTGAATTTCTTGGCGTTTTTCACCCCTTAAGTGGGTGAATTAACTGGTCGTCGACACAGGTAGCGGTCGACGGTATACCTCATAGGCTAGTCTTTCGAGCTGCGCATAGGTAGGGACAGCAGATCCCTCTTCCCACGCCCTGACTGTATCGGGAGATAGGTTCATCCTCCTAGCCACTTCGTCAACTGTCAAGTGGGCTGTCCCTCGCGCCCATTGCAGTACCTCGGGTGTAGCCAGGGCATCCGGCATTCTGATCCCTCCAGTGCTGTGAAATGTCCTGCCGATTGACTCGAAAGAAAAACCCAATTAGTTATGCCTAAGTCGATTGACAGTTGTTGCTTGTCTGAATCACTAGCCCCTGTTTTCGCCCAATCCTTCTCTTGTACCTTCTCAATCAATCCTCGCTCTCCAGTTTATGATCGGCATTGCGGCTCGCTTAAATTTACCAATGACGGGAGTTGAGGTAGCTCCTCGTGGTAAATTGACCCCGTAGCGCCGGAATGGAATTGACCCCCCACCCAAGAACCTTTCCTGAGCACTGGAATGCGAAGGAGAGGTGTTGAATGCTGGGAGGAGGGTCTGTTTTGAGCATATTTGAGCTGCACGGCGAAGGCAAGGGGATAAAGGAAATATCTCGTGAACTGGGTTTTTCGAGGAATACGGTCAGGAAGTATCTGCGGGCAAGAGAGGTGCCGGAGAGAAAGCCTGCGCCCCGCAGGCCGTCAATTCTGGATCCTTACAAGGAGAAAGTACTGGAACTCATCAACAAAGGCGTCTGGAACTGCGTTGTGATTAAGCGGGAGATTGAGAAGCTGGGGTACTCGGGAGGCATCACCATTCTGAAGGACTTCGTGCAGCCGTTCCGTGTCCGAAGACAACCTGAGGCCGTGATGAGGTACGAAACCAAGCCGGGTGAACAAGCCCAGGCCGACTGGGGCCAGGTGAACTACATAGAGAACGGGCGGAAGAAGAAACTGTACTTCCTGGCTCTCACTCTTAGTTACTCGCGAGAGATGTACGTGGAGTTCACCACCAGGAGCGACACCAAGTCTCTCATCAAGTGCCTGGTCCACGGGTTCGAGCATTTCGGTGGGATTCCGGAGAAAGTGCTTTTTGACAGGATGAAGGCAGTGGTCCTGGACGTGGACAGCCAAAAGAACCCCATCTGGAACCCGCGGTTTCTGGACTTCGCCTTGACGTTCGGCTTCATTCCGGTTCTCTGCCGCGCCTACAGGGCTCAGACAAAAGGCAAGGTGGAGTCGGGGGTCAAGTACGTGAAGAGGAATTTCTGGCCCGAAAGGCGGTTTAGGGACCTTTTCGACCTAAACAACCAGGCGCTAACCTGGTGCGCTGAAGTCGGTCGGAGAATTCACGGCACAACCAACGAAAGGCCGGTTGACCGGTTCAAGGACGAAAAACTGAACCCACTTCCCCGCCCAGAAACCCTGATCCGTTACCTCAGTGAGACACGTAAAGTGAGCACGGACGGCTTCGTATCGTTCAACAGGTCTTTCTACGGAGTGCC
>DGDN01000002.1:34213-38088 GCA_002385465.1 Candidatus Fermentithermobacillaceae bacterium UBA3951 | reverse complement strand
ACATGACAAGGGGCACTCCTCCGGCAGAGATTCCACGAACGGGGGGATCTACTACCGCCCCTATGCCGGAGCCGGAGAAGCGGTCGTCACGCTCCTCTTGAGAGACAGCCTGGATGACTCCATCTGGGAACGGGCAGGGGCCTCGCCGGAAGAGACACGACTGATCCTGAAAGAGAAGGCGGCGAAGTACCTATCGAACGCCAAGGTCTGCGCGATATACGCGAAGCAGGCACCCACCTCAGGAGTAGGCTGGATACTGGGCGTCGCGCTTTTCGCCGTCTCTCTCGCGACGGGGGCTTTTCTCTGGCGGAAAGCTGCCCAAGAAGCTGAACTCTGAGACCACCGGGGGGACTAAAGAGGTCCAGAGGACCTCCGGGAGAAGAGCGCGCCGAGAACGATCTAAGCCACTTTCGCCTTTCAGACGACCACAGGGAGGAGCGCGGGGTCAAATACGATTTCCTCCGGAGACACCTTGCACCGGTACGCAAGGAGGCGGACCCCTGCGCTCGCGGCGTCGGCAAGGGCTCCGGCGAACTTGGGGTCTGTCTCCCTATTCGGCGACACCGTGAGGATGTCCTCACGTTGGGCGATAAACACGGCGTAGGCCCTGAACCCGGCCGATACCGCTTCTGCGAGCTCTCGAACGTGCCTTGTGCCCCTAGCCGTCGGAGCGTCCGGAAACAACCCCTTGCCATCCGCACACAAGGTAACGGACTTGACCTCCACCAGAGCCGGAGGAACTCTTGGACCTTCCAGGTAGAAGTCAAACCGGCTTCTGGGCTCCTTCCGTCCTCGGGTTCTCTCAGCGGGCCCCGCCCCCCGGGCCCCACCTGTGAGTAGTCCCATGCCGGCGGCGTCCCTATCTGGAGACACGGCCATTCTTTCGCCCTTGCGTTCATACTTGCGCAAGGAATACTCGGCACGCACGACGTCGTACTCGGCAAACTCGGGCACACCCCGCGCGCGCAATGCCTGGCCGAACAGGCGCGTGGGGTACCTGGTATCGACGGAAACCCAGGTTGTACTGTCTTTCTCCGGCTCGCGAGAACCCGGTCGCTCGGGTCCTGGTCTCTCAAGGTCCCGCACCTCAGGCTCCCGCACTTGAGGCTCTCGGTCTTTCGGCTCCTCAACCTCAGGGTCCCGCTCCCTAGACTCCGGTGTTTGGGAGTCCAGGGGCGGAGGCGCGGCCGCCAGCACAAGGTCAAACGAGGTCTTGCGGGGTGACAGCCCTCGCCCGGCTTTGGCCCTCTCCCTCTCATCCCCCACATAGCGCACCATTACCTTGTTTCCGGGGTAGATGAGCTCTTTGAGCCTCCCCGAGTCGGCTACGTGGCAGCGGACTTCCTTGCCGTCAAGCATGACAACCGCAACAAAGCGGTTGGGGCGGTCCACAACCACCCCCTCGAGGAGCTCCCCTAGTGTTATGCGGAGGGGGTCCGTGGCCATCAACTTTCGGTCCGGATCCTCAAGGGTGGATAGGGCCTCTTGATTCCTTCCCTGTCCAGGGCCTCTTTAATTCTCAGCCTGAGTTCCCGCTCAATCGCCCATTGCTGTAAAGGTTGCGTGCGGGCCCAAACGTTGACGGTGACACCGAAGGCATCCATATCCCCAATCCCCAGCGGCCTCGGTCCGTCAATAATGACGGGGAATTCCTTGCGGACTTCGTCGCAGACCTCTTGCATTATGGCCATGGCGCGGCGGACGTCCACGTCGTGAGCAAGGGGGATCTTCACAAGCGCCCTGGACGCCCACGCACTTGCGTTGGTGGTCTTGTCGATCATCCCGTTGGGGATTATGTGCACGTCGCCGGACCAGTCCCGGAGCTTTGTTGTCCTGAGTCCTACCTCCTGGACCACGCCGGATAGTCCTGCAGCCGTTATGTAATCACCCACGTCGTATTGTCTCTCGTAGATGATAAAGAAGCCGGTAATCACGTCTTTAACAAGGCTCTGGGCTCCAAAACCTACGGCAAGACCGACTATGGCAACTCCGCCCAAGAGTGCCTTGATGTCTATCCCTAAGAGCTGCAGCACGGTGAGAATGGCTACAGTGCTGACCACATAGCGGAGGGCGCTCTTCAGAAGGCTGGCAAGGGTCTTTCCTCTGGCTTCATCGAAATGCGCTCCGCCGAGTTTGGCACCGCGGGTGAGCAGGCGGTCTATGAGCGAGTCCCCTATCTTCACCAGCACGCCCGTTATCAGGACCACAAGGCCGATCCTGAGGGCCGTGCCGGTCCAGGCGATCACTGCCAGAGCCTCAAGTGCCATATCGTTCACTCCTTTTCGTCACGACTGCTGAAGGTTCGTTTTCATCAATGTATCGGAGAGGTCCGGCGAGAGCAACCCGGAAGGACTAGACGTGACGATATGTAGAAGACTAAGAGGACCCCGTAAGGATAGGCATGGTCTTACGTAGAAAACCTGTACGACTCCAGAAACGAAGGAGGTACCCTCGACAAAGATGCAAGTACAAAAACCCGAGTGGCAGTACGTTGATGACCACTTCGAGGAGTTCGTGTCGGAACTCAGAGAAGCAGTGAAGAGGCCGAGCATAGCGGCTCAGAACATTGGGATGGATGAGTGCGCCCAGTATTTCAAGGGGCTCATGGAGAAACACGGGATAGAGGCACGTATCATCCCGACTGCGGGATACCCGGTTGTGTACGGCGAGGTCAAGGGAAAGGATCCGAACAAAACGGTGCTCTTCTACGACCATTACGATGTCCAGCCCCCGGACCCCCTGGACGAGTGGGAGTCGGACCCCTTTGCCGGCGAGGTCCGCGACGGCAAGATGTACGGAAGGGGCGTTTCCGACAACAAAGGAAATGCCTGCGCAAGGATACAAGCCGTGGGCGCTCTGCTTAAGCTCAGGGGCGAGCTGCCCGTTAACGTCAAGTTCCTCATCGAGGGCGAAGAGGAGATCGGAAGCACTCACCTCTCCGATTTCATCCGCGACAACAAAGACCTCCTGAAAGCCGACTACGGTGTCTGGGAATCCGGCTACATGTCGCCGGACGGACGACCGGGGATGTACCTGGGAGTAAAGGGTATCCTCTACGTAGAGCTGGAGGCCCAGGGACCTTCCAGGGATATGCACTCTGGAAGCGCCGCTACTGTGCCCAATCCCGCCTGGAGGCTGGTATGGGCCCTTTCGACCATCAAGAATGAGAAAGAGGAAATCCTGATACCCGGGTTCTACGATGCAGTCCTCTCCCCCACCGAACGTGAGATGGAACTCATCCGGGCCTCGATGGAGAGTCGAGAGGGCGAAGGGGGCGGAAACGCCGCTTCGGCACCCAGGCGTCAGTACGGAGTACACTCTCCCCTTGCCGATCTCTCGCCGCTTGACCTGCGGATAAGGTCCCTCTTCGGGCCGACGGCCAACATCTGCGGGTTCAGGAGCGGTTACCTTGGCGAAGGGCAGAAGACAGTGCTTCCGGCAAAGGCCCTCGTGAAGATGGACTTCCGCCTTGTGCCGGAACAAGACCCCGACGACATCTACCAGAAGCTACGCAAGCACCTGGACAAAAACGGGTTTGACGACGTGAAGACCCGTATCATAACCGTGGACTACCCCGTGAAGACGTCGGCTGATCACCCTGTCGTGAAAGCCGCTGAGGAAGCTGCTCTGGCCGTGTATGGAAAACCGGCATCAATCGCTCCGACTCAAGGCGGTTCGGGGCCAATGCATCCCTTCAAGGAGTACCTGAACCTGCCCATGGTCGCCTTCGGAGTCGGATACTGGGGTTCAGGTAACCACGGGCCGAACGAGAACATCCGGCTAGAGGACTACCGGAAGGGCATAAAGATGGCGATGGAGTTCATCGACAGGCTGTAGTTGGGGGCTCTACGGCGCAAGTTGTTGGGAGTTGATGG
>DGDN01000002.1:31071-34014 GCA_002385465.1 Candidatus Fermentithermobacillaceae bacterium UBA3951 | reverse complement strand
TTCGAACGCGCTTCGCCGGGCTGGAGGCTAGGTGGCTTCTGCCTCGATCTCGCGCGAGCCCCTCAGGTTCCTTGCTTCGGCCACGAGCATACCTGCCAGGATTAGGCCTGCGCCCGCCATCTCCCTGGGCAATAGGACTTCACCCGCAAGGAGCCACGCGAAAATCGCGCCAAACACCGGTTCGGCCGAGAAGATGAGAGCCGTGTGCGTGGCGGATGTATATTGCTGGACAGCAGACTGCACAAGGAACGCGAAAGCCGTTGTAACGATGGAAGTGAACAAAATCGCGGGCCACGCACTCGCAGGAACTAAGAGCGGCCTTTCTGCTATGAAGGCTGCCGCGGACGAAGCCAGGGCTACTATCATGAGTTGCACTGCGGTGTATAGGACCGTGTCTCCGCGGCCGGAATAATGGCCGACCAGTATGATGTGGGCCGAGAACCCTATGGCGCACAGGAAAGTGAGGAAGTCGCCGCGGGCTACCTGGAAGGGAAGGTTGAGAGACATAAGAGCCAATCCGACCGAAGCCAAGATCACCCCTACAATTGTTGCCCTATCGGGCGCCTCTCGCGCTATAGCCCTGGATGCGATAGGTACAATCACGATATAAAGGCCCGTAATGAAGGCGGACTTCCCGGCAGCTACGGTCATAAGGCCAAGCGTCTGAGCAGCGTAGGAGAAGAAAAGAGCGAGTCCGGTCAGGAGGCCTCCTACGTAGAACCCCCGAGAAGCTTCGTACCATGCATGGCCGGGTGGAAGTCTGTGAGTCACGGAAGCCTCAGGGCCCGAGACGGTCGATCCGCCGTCGCGCCGCTGTGTCCTGGCCTTGGGTCTTCCTGCCCTTGCGAGATGCCATACAAGGAGGATCACACCTGCGATTAGGAACCTCACCGCCAGGTAGGTGAAAGGCCCCATGGTCTCGATGGTGTTCTTCACTACAACAAACGTGGTACCCCACGCAACGGTTACCAAAAGCAACAACAAGTCTGCGGCTATCTGCGACATTTTCTACCTTCCATCCTCGGTCTCTGTCATTCGTAAGTTGTCCTTCTTTGGCGCTCATTCCTCATAGCGGTCATCCCTTATAGCGGTCATTCCTCATAGTAGAACACACCGCGGTATACCTCTTTGGCGGGTCCCGTCATCCATACATGCCCGTCGCCCTTCCACTCGATGACCAGCGTGCCGCCGGGCAAGTTGACCCTGGTCGGGACGTCCTTGTCGGCATATCCATTCAAGACGGCGGCAACAAGTACTGCACAGGCACCGGTCCCGCAGGCGAGAGTGATCCCTGACCCTCTCTCCCAGACCCTCATATCGATCTCATCCCGGGCTTTCACCGTGGCAAACTCGATGTTGGCCCTTGCCGGGAAGAGCGGGTGCCGCTCCAACTTGGGCCCCAGTTTCTCAAGTTCAACTTCCCACACATCATCCACAAAGATGACAAAGTGGGGGTTGCCCGTACACACGGCCGTGCCGTGGAAAACCCGTCCGTCCACCTGGACTGGCTCATCTATCGCCGGCACCGGACCGTCCAACTTTGAAAGCGGGATTTCGTGTCTCTCCAGACGGGGTACGCCCATGTCCACCGATATGGCTTCGACCTCCCCGTCTTTGAGGATGAGGCGCGGGCGTATAATCCCGGCCCTTGTCTCCACGGCAAACTCGGTCTTCTCGGTGAGGCCGTGGTCGTAGACATATCTTGCGAAGGACCGCATCCCGTTCCCGCACATATCGCCTTCGGAGCCATCGGCGTTGAAGATGCGCATCCTGAAGTCGCAGCCGGGTTCCTCCGAAGGCTCCACGAGGATTATGCCGTCAGACCCCGCCCCGAAGTGCCTCTCCGCCATAACTCTTGAAAGCCGCGACCAGTCATGTTCGGTCTTGTAGGCAAACCTATCTATGAAGAGGTACTCGTTTCCAAGACCTTGGATCTTAGTGAAGGGAATCTCGACTCTTTTCGTCAATTTTGCGCGCCTCCCGTTCCTCCATAGCCGTGGCTCATGGTTTCTCTCAGGGCCCGCGTATCCTCCAATTCACGAGAGCCCGCACTCATACTAGTATACTTGTTATCCTTGGACACGAGCAGGCCTTTTCCCTTGCCCGGTAGAATAAAGGCGACATGGTGCTTACACGACAATCCGGATATCGCCCAATCAAGCACCGCAATGAAACGCGCTCAGACAGCCGGCTATGGAGGATGCAATGATTCGTGCGCTGATCCTGCGGAGTATCAAGTACTCTCCGCCCGAAGACCGGCGGGAAAGAGAACGTTTTCCGTTCTCCGTACCGGCCCTCTCCCTACTTAACTACCTGGAGTTCACCTCGCCTGTAACCATCTTCGTGGGGGAAAATGGTTCAGGAAAATCCACGATACTGGAGGCTATCGCGGCGGCAGCTGGCTCAATCACGGTCGGGAGCCAGAGCATTGATTCTGACCCTACTCTCCAACATGCCCGCAGGCTGGCTTCACACCTCAAGATGACTTGGACCTCCAAGACCAAGAGGGGGTTTTTCATGCGGACCGAGGACTTCTTCGGCTTCGCTCAAGGCGTGGAACATACGAGGCGCGAAATGCAAGACAGACTGGCTGAGCTCGAAGAGGAGTACAAGGGACGTTCAAGGTTCGCACTGATGCAAGCAAGGAGTCCCTATGCAGGCTCTCTATCCGCCATTCAGACCGACTACGGCGATGGACTGGATGCTCAATCCCACGGCGAAAGCATACTGAAGCTCCTGAAGGCCAGGCTGGTCCCGAAAGGGCTGTACATCCTGGACGAGCCCGAATCTCCGATGTCTCCTCTCAGCCAGTTGGCTTTCGTTGCCTTGGTGAAGGAATCGGTGAGCCAGGGCTCCCAATTCCTGATCGCCACGCATTCACCGGTAGTGATGGCCTCTCCCGGCGCCGCTATTCTGTCACTTGACGAGACGCCCCCGGGCCCT
>DGDN01000002.1:0-30947 GCA_002385465.1 Candidatus Fermentithermobacillaceae bacterium UBA3951 | reverse complement strand
TACGAACCCAAAGGCGTTCGTCGAGAGGCTCTGAGCCGCTCCGGGGTCCGTGCCCGGAAGACGCCTCCGGCGCTCATGCCTCCACGGAGTCAGGTGACCAGCTTATAGTCCTTCAGGATCTCCACGATCTGATCGAATTCCCTGTATCCCGATGCGATGGCGAGGGGGGAACCTTCGGAGTCGAAAAGGATTAGAGCCGGCACGCCGGTTATCTGGTATTTTACTGCTTCAACGGGGTACTTCTCGGCGTTCATCTTGGCGACAATGATCTGCTTCCCGTAGACCTCGCTTAGGAGTTCGAGTTCAGGTTCAATGGCGGCACACCACGGGCAAGCGTTTGTGTAGAACTCCAGGACTACCGGTTTTCCCTGCCCGAGCATCTTGGATAAGTCATCGGGCGAGACATCCACAAGCTGTGTGATCTCCTCACCGGTACGCGAGAGCCTGGCTTCCCAGAGGTACCAGAACCCCAAGAATACGAGTATGAGCGCAAGGCCCATGGCCTGAAAGCGCCGGCCTGCAGGGGGTTTAGTCAATTCACGCCCGTTCGTCATCATTTCCCCTCCTACGCCCCGGAGCACTGTCTCTAAAGATATGGCCTGAGAATAAGGTACAGTCCAAAGCCTATTATCACGGTCCCGCCGAGTTTTCTGAGAGCGTCGACCGCCTTCTGTCCACGGCTGCTTGCCAGTACAGACTGGAACCTGGACGTCGCGAGTCCCGAAACAGCGACCAGCACCGATTGGCCGATGGAGTAAGCAAAGAGCAAGAGCACTCCGCGGCTCACGGACCCGCTTACGGCAACCAAGGCGAGTATAGAAAGAAGCGCCGGAGTGGCGCACGGCGATGCCGACAGCCCGTACAAAGCGCCCATGGCCAGGCCGGATAGCGCTCGCCGCACCGCGAAGGAGGAACCGGTAGTTGCGTCCGGCGCCTTCTCGCGCATGCCCTCAACACCCTCGGAGTCGTCAGGAATAGCAAGCGGCACTGAGCACGTCTTCGAACCTCCAACCAATCCCAAGTAGGAAGCCCCTGCAACGAGGAAGGCCAGCCCCGCCACCCACCGGATCCAGGGAGCCGTCAGGATGAGAGACCTCCCCAACACGGCTGCAATCACTCCTACGAAGGTAAGGGCCATTGCCATTCCAAGAAGGAAAAAGAGAAGTTCGCGGACGCGGGCGCCCTTTCCCGCGTCCGGCGACGTCCCTGCCATATGGCCTATCACCAGGGGAATGGCCGCCAAAGCGCACGGACTCGCAGAAGCGAGGACCCCCGCGATCAGAGCGTAGAGCGGTCCGAAATACGGGCTGGATAGGTCCATTTGCGTCCTCCTCAAGGTTCCTCTCAGGTCTTTACCGGCACTGGGACCGGTCTTCAAGAAAGCTCCCGGACTGAAGTCCGGGCCAATCGCAGTATTCCCATTCGGATCCATCCGCCGGAATGCGCTTCTGGCTGGTCTCCGAGTCTATGAGAATTGTACCATCCTCAATGGCTCAATATGGTCAGAATACGCAAAATGCAGGGTTGGACATGACGGCAGCACGAGGGATTTTGGGAACTCCCCTCAGCTCCCACAGCTTGACTCCGCCGCGGGACAAGCGGTCTAATTAGTTCCGGTGATGGAACTCGGGTTCCATGTGGTTTTCCGGGAGGTTTGCTCGTGCAAGAGGAGCATGAGAAGCAGGAGAAGCACGGGAACAACGGAAGGTGGAGGTCAGCGTGGCGATGGAGAAAATCAGAGTCTGCGTAGTCGGTTATGGGAACGTAGGGAGAGAAGCCATTGAGTGCATTCGCCAGGCCCCCGACATGGAACTGGCGGGAGTCGTGAGGAGAAGGCCTGAGAACCCAGGGCTGGACTGCCCCGTAGTCGCCTCAGTGGATGAACTGGGCAAGGTAGATGTAGCAGTCCTCACCGCACCGTCCCGGCAGGTTCCGGAGTTAGCCCCTCTTTACTTGAAGAAGGGGATCAACACGGTAGACAGTTTCGATATCCACGGCGATCCTCTAATGGCACTAAGGAGAGACCTCGGCAAGTGCGCCAGGGAACACGGCAGCGTCTCGGTGATTGCCGCCGGATGGGATCCGGGCACCGACTCGGTGATCCGCATGCTGTTCCAGGCCATGGCCCCGAGAGGACTTACATACACCAACTTCGGCCCGGGGATGAGCATGGGACACACAGTTGCCGTGAAGGCAATACCGGGTGTCAAGAACGCTCTGTCCATGACGCTCCCCGCCGGATTCGGAACCCACAAGAGGGATGTCTATGTGGAACTCGAAGAAGGCGCCGACTTTGACCAGGTGGCCGAAGCGATCAGGAAAGACCCCTATTTCGTAAATGACGAGACGAGGGTCACCAAAGTAAGCAACGTTATGGAGCTTGAGGCCATGGGACACGGCGTGCTGCTACAACGGTTCGGCGCCGCAGGCACTGCGGAGAACCAGGTAATGGAGCTCAAGATGAGGATCACCAACCCCTCGGCTACTGCCCAAGTTATGGTGGCCGCGGCGCGGGCTTCGACGAGGATGGCTCCGGGCTGCTACACCCTGCCCGAAGTGCCTCCGGTCGCACTGGTCGCGGGGGATATCGAGGAGACCCTCAAGCAATTGGTGTAGTGCCTGAGGACGCCGGTAAGTAGCAGGAAGCCGGCAAGTACTTACAGACGGAAGTTGTTCGGACCTGTCCTCGGGACAGGTCCGTTCGTCGGTTGAGAGTCTTGAGACTAAATGGAAGTGGTCATATGCTGGGATTCATTCGCAGACGACTGGTGAAATCAACTCTCAAGAAAGAAGACTTCGAGAGGGTCTATCGCCTTCTCGACATCCCGGCCATTGACTCCGACTGCGGCGACCTGTGCGGGCAGAGATGCTGCCAAGAGTATGAGCCCGGAGTGGGTATGTATCTCCTACCGGGCGAGGAAGTCATGTTCAGCGGGCGCGAACCCTGGCTTAAGTGGAGCTACAAGTCGGCCAGGCATCACGACTTTCCGGAGTCCTGGAGGGGCCTGGTGGCATTCGTTGTGTGCAACGGGACGTGTCCCAGAGAAAAAAGGCCGGTTCAGTGCAGGACCTTTCCGCTAATGCCTTACCTCAGTCGAGAAGGAGAGCTCTCAGTGAGGCTGGATAGGCTCACGGGAAGTCTCATTTGCCCTCTGGTCCGGAACCCAGAGCAACATCCCCTTAGCAGCCAATTTGTCGAGAGAGTTCTCGACGCCTGGAGCATCCTCATCCGCGATCCCCTGGTGAGAGACGACGTGGTCTTGCAGTCAAGAAGGCTTGATGAAGACGAAAACTCTCCGTGGAGAGGGCTATTGAGGTAGCCCTGTCCAATCCCAGCCAGAGCTTGGTTTTTACGGCTCTAGACGTGTTGACCCCGCTTCGCGCCAAATGCTAGAGTAGATTCTCGGAGAGGATCTTCGGGGCAAGGTGAGCGGCCGAACAGTATGTACGGACCGCAAATCCTGACCGGCGGTTACAGCCCGCGACTCGCATAAGCGACTGACCCGGTGGAATTCCGGGGCCGACGGTATAGTCCGGATGAGAGAAGATCGTGTCGATCACAAGGCTCCCCCGGGGGTCCCCCTCTGCAGATCTTGTGAGGGGGAATCGTAATGAACCGCAAGTACCTACCATTAGTCCTAACAGCCATCCTTGCAGCTATGTCTTTTGTGTTTGAGCTAGTCCTGGCGTTCTCCTATCCACCTGCTCCTTTCCTCAAGCTCGCGCCGGGAGATGTGCCGACGCTGGTGGCGGCCGTCTTTATGGGGCCGGTCTCCGGAGCCACATGCGCCCTCGTCAACTCGGTCCTTTTTGCCGCGGTCACTGGTGAGGGTGGCCCGTGGGGCATCCTGATGCACTTCATCGCTTCAGGAGGAATGGCTATTGTCGTCGGGCTTCTGGCCAAGAGGACCCGCCACCTTCACTTCCCGATGTTGGCAGGGATCCTGACCAGAGTCGCGCTCATGGTTCCTTTCAACCTCCTCGTCACTCCCATTTACCTGGGAGTTCCAAGACAAACCGTCTTGTCGATGATTGTGCCTGTGATCGTACCGTTCAACGTGGCACACGCGGGTCTAAACACCGTAGTTGCCTATATAGTCTTGAGGGCGCTTCCTGAGAAGGTTGCAGCGGGAATCAAAGGCCAGGATATCTTCTAGCAACAACTGCGCGCCGGTACGCACGCGACCCTTGAGCCCCGGCCGGCGACAGCGTCCATTCTTGCCTTTCAGGCGGCTTCTCCTACCGGCCACATACTCGCAGGCCATATGAATAGAGGAACTGCCTCCCCGGACACAGAATCTCGCTTGAAGTGGACCGGGGAGGTGCATTTTGTGAAGGTAGCGACCGGCCTCGAGAAGATGCTGAGAGAAGGGCTGTTTAAGGACAAAGAAATCGGTCTCATTACTAATCACACCGGCCTGGACTCTAAGCTAAGGCAGAACTACGATGCAATGTTGGATGAGGGTTACCGGATAGGGGCCCTCTTCTCTCCCGAGCACGGCATCCGCGGCAATGTCGCCGAGGGCGCCAGGGTCGGGGACGAGACAGACCCTCGGACAGGGATACCTGTGTACAGCCTCTACGGCGAATCAAGGGTTCCCTCGCCTGAGAGTCTCGCGAAGATCGACGTCCTCATATTCGACATCCAGGATATCGGCGCACGCTACTACACTTACCCGTCGACGATGCTCGGGGCGATGCGAGCGGCCGCTCAGGCCAATATCCCGTTCGTGGTCCTGGACCGCCCGAACCCTATAGGCGGCGCGACGGTCGAAGGGAACGTCCCTTCACCCCAAGAGCTGTCCTTTGTCTGCTACGCTCCGGTCGCCATCCGGCACGGGATGACTTTGGGGGAGATCGCCCTAATGGAAGCCGATAGGCTGGGCCTCCCTGCGCCCCGTGTTGTGAAGGCCGAAGGATGGGAGCGGAGTAAGTTCTATGACGACACGGGGATAGGACCATGGGTGCCTCCTTCGCCTGCAGCGTCCACCCTGGACATGGCGCTCCTTTATCCCGGAACATGCCTTCTGGAAGGGACCAATCTCTCGGAAGGCCGGGGGACCTCCAGTCCTTTTGAGATGGTGGGAGCACCATATGTAGACCCCTATATCCTGGGCGAAGCGCTCATGAAAGAAGGCCTCCCGGGAGTTATGGTTCGCCCGACCTACTTCACTCCGTGGTATTGGAAGCATGTTGGAAAGGTATGCGGCGGTGTCCAGTTCCACGTTGTGGACAAGAGGGCCGTTCGCCCGGTGGAACTAGGGCTCAGGCTCCTCTTCACGGTGCGCGACCTTTTCCCCGAATTCGCCCTAAGAGAGCACTTGCCCGAGGAAGGTGAAAAGCAACCCGGCGAGTCTCCTACTGCGCAGGGAGACATCATCCGGCAGGATAAACGAAGAGATTACCTGGACCTCTTGGCAGGAGGACCCGCCCTCAGGGAAGCCCTCATGAACGGAGGCTCACCCAACGACCTTATCTCAAAATGGCGCGAGGAGGCGGCGGAGTTTGAGCGAAGGCGAAAAACCTACTTCCTGTACCAGTAACAGCCCCTGCGTTCCGAGGGATTCCCGGTACGCCCAAGAGCCGGACGAAGGAAGCCGCCGAGATGTAGATCACGCCGGCAACGACCCCTGCAGCCGAAGCAATGCCGCAAATGCCGGGAATTCTCCGCTCCGGCTCTTCCTCGGCGTTGACGGCGGAGGGACCAGCACAGAAGCGTGCGTCATGGACCACAACGGGAATGTGCTGGGTACAGGTCGGGGAGGCCCGTCCAACATAAACTACGTGTCCGGGGATGAGCTGGCGCATTCCATCCGGACAGCCGTCAATGAAAGCCTCAAACTAAGCGGCATAACCCTGGGATCCATTGCCGGGACATGCCTGGCTCTCGCCGGAGCAGGCGACGACAACCCCCGGCGAATCCGCCGCGCAGTGCTCCAGTTCTTTGGGGATTGCCCCTTCACCATAGTCGAAGACACTCACTCTGCTCTGGCCGCCGCACACGGAGAAGGAGACGGAATAGTCGTGATAGCCGGAACCGGTTCCAACTGCTTCGGAGTCAAGAACGGGCGCTATGCGGCCGCAGGGGGGTACGGAGCCCTTCTCGGCGACGAGGGGAGCGCTTACAGTATTGCACTGAGCGGACTCCGCAAAGTGATGCGGGCGTTCGACGGGAGAGAACCTTCGACCCCGCTTACAGACCTCTTCCTAACTGCCGCGGGTGCAGCCAAGCCCCGTGACTTAATTCATTTCACGCTGGATATGGACCGGACGGATATCGCGGCCCTCTCACAAGTCGTGTTTAAAGCTGCAGACGAGCTCCATGACCAAGGAGCAGTGGCGATCCTCCGGGCCGAAGCAAGCCTACTGGTCGAGATGGTGTGCGCCGTAGCCGGAAATCTGGACTTCCGGGCGCCGGATGTCGCAGCAAGAGGAGGGTGTTTCAAGAGCGCGACCTACCTTGCCGCGCTTCAAGATGAACTCTCCAAAGCGCTCCCTCAGGCCAGGCTCTTCCATTCCACTACACCGGCCTCGAAAGGCGCGGCAGTGCTGGCTAGAGCCCGCTTTGGCCGGTTCGATTGAGAGGCCCGGTTTCAAGAGTTTGAGATAACAAAGCCGGTTCCCGGAAAGGGGCCGGTCTACGAAAGGCACGGGATCATGATGACGACACGAGGTATCCCCAGGACCGAGTGGGTAAACCCGCTCACGAAAGACATCGACACCTGGCCGGCTGAGAAGATCGTCTCGGTCATTAACGCAGAGGACCACAGGGTGGCTCCGGCAGTCGCAACCGAGATCCAGAACATTGCAAAGGCCGCCGAATGGATGGCAGAAACCATCCTCTTGGGCGGCCGGGTCTTCTATGTCGGGGCAGGCACCAGCGGAAGAATAGGCGTGCTTGACGCGTCGGAATTGGAGCCAACATACGGTTCCATCGGAAAGCACGTGATAGCGATCATGTCAGGGGGAGAGAAGGCGATATCCAAGGCGTCCGAGGGCTCCGAGGACAGCCGGGAAGACGGCGCCCGCGAGATTGTAACGAGAAAAGCCGGTCCCTCGGACATGGTTATAGGGATTGCCTCGTCTGGACGAACCCCCTTCGTAGCAGGCGCTCTCGCCGAAGCGAGGAAGCAAAAAGCCAAGACTGTGGCGATCGTGGGGGACACGTCCGGCCCGGTGGCTAAAGAGGCGGACCTGGTAATCGCCCCTCAGGTGGGTCCCGAAGTAGTGGCCGGCTCTACCAGAATGAAAAACGGCACGGCCCAAAAACTTGTGCTCAACACGATGTCCACGGCGGCCATGATTATCGCCGGGCGTACATATTCCAACCTCATGGCCGGCACCTCGCCCAGGAACACCAAGCTTGCGGGCAGGGCGCTCCGGATCCTCACGGAAGCCACAGGCAGGCCGGCTCACGAGGTGGAGCGCGTCTTCGCAGAGGCCCAAGGAGACATCGGAATAGCGCTCATCGCTCTTGCGTCTAGAGCATCGGTAAGCCAGGCATCTGCCTTGTTGGAAGAGTGCGGCGGGGCCATCCGCAAGGCCGTCCTTCTGGCAAGAGAAAGGTACGGAGACGGAAGCGGAGATGCCGGTTCAGACACCTCGCCCGCTCCGCCAATATCACCCGCTATGCCGGCGCCCTGCGTTCCGCCTGAACCATCCGATATGGCCGAATCGCCCGTTGCACAAGGCGGTATCCCAGGACGGGCGACCTCCACCCCACCCGCACTGCCCATGGGCCAGGCCCAGGATGTGGGGCTCGATCCTGCCCAGGTCGAGCAGGCTTTTGGAGCAGTTGCCCGGGCGGTCGGTGACGGAGAAGGTCCCATCCCCGGAGCAGTGGCAACGATAGTCCACAGGGGAGTCATGCTGTATCCCCGGGCCTTCGGTTGGGCGGTGCGCACCCCGGAACGAATACCGGCAACGCCCAACACGATGTTCGACCTGGCCTCCCTGACCAAAGTCACGGCGACTCTGCCGGCGATCCTAAAGCTCCTGGAGCGAGGGGTGTTCCGCCTTGACGATCCCCTTTCCCTGTTCATCCCGGAGTTCGGCCAGGGCGGAAAGGAAGCCATAACCATCCGGCAACTCCTCACGCATACATCGGGCCTACCTGCCCACGTAAAGTTCTATGAGAAGGGCCTTCAGGGAGAAGAGGTTGTGGAAGCCATCTGCGCCCTGAGCCTCGCCGAGGATGAGGTACCGGGAGAGAAAGTGGTGTACAGCGACCTCGGGTTCATAATGCTGGGCGAAATGGTTAAGAGGATCACGGGGGTTGGGCTCGACGAATTCGTCGCCAAGGAAGTCTTAGAGCCCCTCGGGATGAAAGACACATGTTTTACGCCCGACCTCGAGAAGAGATATCGCATCGCAGCTACTGAGTACAGGCCCGACCTCGGGCGAGTCATGTGGGGCGAGGTCCACGATGAGAACGCTTTCTCCCTGGGAGGCGTGTGCGGACACGCGGGCCTTTTCGGTACGGTCTACGACCTGGCAAGATACGCGCTCATGTGGCTCGGCGGCGGCACCCTGGATGGAGTCAGGGTCCTGGGCGAAGCGACCGTTGCGGCAGCCATCACGGAAGAAGCGACTGCCGGCGAAAGGCGCGGCCTGGGATGGCAGCTCCGGTCAAAGCGGTACTCCTCAGGAGGCGACCTTATGTCGGACCGTGCGTTCGGGCATACCGGCTTCACCGGGACCAGCATATGGTGCGATCCCACAACCGGCACCGCGGCCATCCTGCTAACCAACCGGGTGCACGCCGGGCGCGAAGGCAACGCTCACATACGCGTCAGGGCGCAGTTCGCAAACGCCGTCGCCGCCTCGGTCAAAAAGCAGAAGTAATCGTGCGAGAGGTCAAGATGAACGGTACTTCGGTGAAAGGCAGGCGAGACCAGTTTGGCTGTTAACTCGCGAAACCCAGGGTTCCCGCAAATGGAAGCCGGGGACCTCTCCCTCCGGGAGAAGGTGGGGCAGGTCCTCATGGTCGGGTTTTCAGGAAAAGATCCGGAGGGCGCCGCCGCTCCCATCCAAGACCTTAAGGTAGGAGGCATCATTTACTTCGCCCGGAATACGGGTTCTGTCCCGGAAACCGCCGCCTTGTCAGAGGCCCTCCAGGACATGGCCCTGTCTTCCGGTAACCTACCTCTCCTCATATCTGCTGACCAGGAGGGCGGTCCGGTGGTCCGTCTTGATCGAGGTCTTCCCCTCATGCCCGGACCAATGGCTCTCGGCGCAATAGGCGACCCCGAGCTCGCGTTCAAGGTAGCCCGCGCCGCCGGCACTCAGATAAGGGCTGCAGGGATAAACATGAACCTCGCCCCGGTTCTGGATGTAAACGATAACCCCGACAACCCGGTCATCGGTGTCCGTTCCTTCGGAAGCGATCCCGAGATGGTTGAGACACTGGGGACGGCATCGGTGCAAGGATCTTTGTCGGCGGGGATTGCCCCTGTCGGCAAGCACTACCCGGGTCACGGCAATACGTCGGTCGACTCGCATCTGGACCTCCCCGTCCTCCCCCACCCTCTGGACCGTCTCTCGGAAGTGGAGCTAAGACCTTTCAAAACGGCGATCAGAAAAGGACTTCCCGCCATCATGACCGCCCACATCATTTTCAAAGCCGTCGACCCGGACCGTCCTGCGACGATCTCGGCGCCGGTGCTGCAGGGCCTCTTAAGGAGAGACATGGGGTTCCAAGGCCTCATAATGACAGACTGCATGGAGATGAACGCCATCTCTCAGTACTTCGGGACGGCCAGGGGCGCCGTCTTGGCCCTCAAGGCCGGAGCAGACATGGTGCTCGTCTCCCACACCCCGCAGCTCCAGCGAGAAGCGTACGAGATGATCATAGAGGCTGTTAAGAACGGCGAGATCACGCTTGCCCGGCTCGACGAGGCCGTGCGGCGGGTCATATCACTCAAGAAAGCCTTGAGACTGCCGAACCCGCTCCCTCCGGAAGAGGCGGATACAGAAGAGCTCCGCTCCCTATCGGCGGAAGCCCACCGCCGGTCAATAACAGTGATCAAGGAAGCCGGGTTGCCTGTGAGCATTAACAAGGGAGCCCGTTTCGTCATCGTCTCGCCGTATCCGGAAACGGAACTGGGCGAGGCTCTGAGGCAGAGAGGGGCACAGGTCGCCCACCACATTTACGGGACCAGGACGGAGGCCGCGACAGCCCGATATAGCGCCCGGGAGATCACCCAGGAAGAAGAGTTGAGCCGAGCCGACACAGCAATCGTCCTCTTGAGGAACGCGTGGAAAAGTGAAGAGCAAGCGGCCCGGGTGAGGTCCATCCTCCGGAAGAAGCCCGGCGCCGTATTGGTGGCCACCGGAGATCCTTACGATTTCCGCGTTTTCCCCGATGCGCGCACCTTTATCTGCACTTACAGCCACCGGCCAGAAGCCCTCAGGGCTCTCGCCAAGGTCCTCACGGGAGAAGCCAAAGCCGGGGGCAGGCTGCCCGTCAGGCTGTGAGAAGGTGAATATGGGCGAAGGTGGACACGATCTCATGAAAAGAACGTGGGTACCGCCGGGACAACCGGCCCGAAAGGCGTGGTGACTAAAGGTATGACAGGCAGAGTGGCAACCGGGCAGCCGGGTGAAGTGACAACGTGCGAAAGAACGGGAATGACAAGTCTCCTAAATGCCGTCGGGAAGAAGGACGCCCGCCTGCTCATAGGCCTCATGTCCGGGACATCCGCCGACGGGGTGGATGCTGTTCTATGCAAGGTCACGGGTTCAGAGAAGGGTGCTCGAGCCGAATTCCTCCACCTAACATCGGTTGAATACCCCCCGTCGATCAGGCGGCTGCTCCTGGGCGACCTGAGGCTTCTTTCATGCGAAGAAGTGGCGCGCCTCAATTTCCTGATAGGAGACATATTCGCAGGAGCCGCCCTCAAGTGCCTCGCCGAATCCGGGTTCAAACCTGAGGACATAGATGCCATATGCTCCCACGGACAAACCCTTGTCCATTTCCCCGAGCCGGATCATCCGGTGATCCCCAGCCGAGCCACGCTCCAGATAGGGGATATCTCGGTCATCGCCCAAAAGACGGGAGTACTGACAATCGGCGATTTCCGTCCCGCCGATATGGCCCAAGGGGGCCAAGGAGCTCCTTTAGTGCCCTACGTGGATTATCTCCTAATCACCCACCCCACCCTGGGCCGGATTATGCAGAACTTAGGCGGCATCGGAAACCTTACGTACCTTCCTCCCGACGCGTCTCCAGACTCGATAGTCGCGTTTGATACGGGTCCGGGCAACATGGTCGTAGATGGAGTTGTCTCGCTGCTTACCGGCGGGCAGGAGACAATGGATAAGGACGGCCGCTTGGCTTCATCGGGCTGTGTCCACCGCAGGCTGCTGGAGCACCTCCTGGACCATCCATATTTCAGAAAGCCCCCTCCGAAGTCGACCGGCAGGGAGCTCTTCGGCATTCAGTACTCGAAATCACTCATTGAGACTGCTCACCAGGTGGGCTGCGTGTCCCGGGAAGATATTGTGGCGACGGCCGCGGAGCTCACCGTACAGAGCGTCGTCAGGGCTTACCGGGACTTTGTGTTTCCTAAGGGACCCGTCGATGAGGTCATCGTGGGCGGCGGGGGCGCCCGAAATCCCTATTTCATGAGGAGGTTCCGGCAAGAGCTTCATCCGGTGAAAGTCCTTACCCACGATGATATAGGCATACCGGACCAGGCCAAGGAGGCCCTTGCTTTCGCCATCCTGGGGAACGAGCTCCTTTCGGGACGCACCAACAACCTCCCGACGGCAACCGGCGCAGAGAAGGCGGTAGTGATGGGCAAGATCGCGCTGCCCTGACATGTTAGGGCAGGCCACGGGCAGACACAGTGAGAAAGGCAGCGCAGGGCCAAGGCGTGGTAAAGGAAGAGGTCATCGTGAACAAACGGCCGCAAGAGAAAGAATACGCCGGAAACATCGCAAGAGAGGTCCTTAGAGACGTCCGCGAGGACACCCTTTCCGTCCAAGCCATAACTGCCATGCTGGCTACCTCCTACCTCGGTAGGAGGATTATCTACAAGGAGACCACAGGTTCCACCAACGACGACGCAAAATGGCTCATCGGACCGGCCGAGCAGGAAGGTGTGCCCACCGGACATGCCCCCGAGTCCCCTGCCGGGACGGTTGCCAGGCCGGTCACCGGGACAGTGGTCATCGCGGAGAAGCAGACGGGGGGAAAGGGCCGGCTGGGACGGCGGTGGGAGTCTCCGGCAGGCGGGGTGTTCATGTCGGCTATCCTCCGTCCCGACATTTCGCCCGACCACGCACCTCTCGTCGCCATTCTGGCGGGTTACGCGGTGGCTTCCGCCATAAGGTCCCTCACGGGCCTTCAGGCCCGGCTGAAGTGGCCCAACGATGTGCTGGTTGAAGGCAAGAAGGTCTGCGGCATCCTCTGCGAGGCAGTCGTAGTGCCTGTCTCTCCCTGCCGGCTCACGAAGGAGGATGACGGTGATGAGAGCACCGGCCACGCCATTCATCCTCCCTACATCATCTGCGGTATAGGGATAAACGCAAACCAAGGAGAGGCGGATTTCCCGGAGGACATAAAGAAGACGGCTTCTTCCATCCGCATGCTCAGAAAACGACCCGTGGACAGAAACGCGCTGGTCGCAGCCGTCTTGAACAATCTCGAGCGCGCCCTCTTCCGGTTTGAAAAGACCGGCCTCGCAGGAATCCGTGAAAGCCTACATGGGCTATGGGCTTTCGTGGGGAGACAAGTTGTGCTCCAGAATCGCTCGTCCAATGACGACTCCAAAACCTGCGGGACCTTCCGGGGAGTAGACGACGGAGGAAGGGCCTTAATAGAAGTCCCCGGCGGAGAGACTATAGCCTTTTCCGCCGGGGACCTTTCACTCCGCCCAATGGCTTAGTGGGTTCGCGACTACTTAAGGGATACAGCCCTGCTTACGACGACCACGCCAGCGTCATCATTGTCCGCGCGCCGCGATAGGCCTCCAGGTAGTCCTTTCCGGTGAACTCTACGGTCACGGGGTCGATCCTAACTGCGCCCGGCATGATTGACGCCCCGTCGGCCTCTCCAGAGGTGTGGAACTGCAGCCTGACTGTTGACGGAGTATCGGGTATAAGCGGCTTGGCGGAAGCCAGGTTGGCGAGCGCTTTTTGAGCGCCTTCCTTGATAAGCTCCCTGGCCTTGGCCGGGTGCAGGCAGAGCGCGGAAAACTGGCTTCTCGGCTCCTTGACCGTTACCGTGGTTATGTTGCCCAGGAGTTCCTCGGCTTCCTTGGTAACCGCGCTGTCACCCGTAACAAGGGCGACGGGCACCCTGTGGTGACCCGCAATCAAGGCGTTCATCCCGGTTTCCCCCATAACCTTGCCGTTTACCCAGTAGTGGATGACGCGGCCGGTGTATGTATGATTGAGGACCCCCGTGGACGACGCCCGGGAATGGTATCCGACCAGGAAGACCGCATCGAAATCGGCGGTCAGGCCTTCCATCATAGACATCGGCTTTGAGGAGCCCGTAATCAGCCTGACGTCCGGGTGCAAGTCTTCGATCACAACGTTGCGCATGGAACCGTGTGAGTCGTTTACCACGATTTCCTTGGCTCCTCCCGCAAAAGCCCCTTCCACTGCTGCGTTCACTTCTTGGGTCATGAGACGCCTCATACGCTCATAATCCTCTTTGCCGTGCTGAGTCTGGTTCCAGTGGACTACGCCAGAAACGCCTTCCATGTCTACAGATATGAAAACCTTCACTTCCCGAACCTCCTGTCTCGCAGCTTCCGATCCTTTACCGATTTCTTTCTTCAAGGTGTTTATCCTGCCGGGCTTTTTAAACTACCGCTCAACCTGTTATACTGCTCAAAGTGTTGCGTTCACGCGCCGGACGCGGCGCAGCTTTTCACGAAAGGCGCACAAGGCCCGGTGAGAGGAGGGTCTCTCCCACGAGACACGCCGAGAACAGACTGTCCATGATGCTCAAGGCCGCCATGATTGCAGCTTTGACCTCGGCTCTCTCACTGGTGACCGTCCCGCTCCCCTTTAGCCCGGTGCCGATCACCGGTCAGACTCTGGGAGTGTGCCTTTCAGGGCTCCTCTTGGGACCTTTGTGGGGCACGGCGGGAGTTGGCATTTACTTGGCAGCCGGCTTTTTCGGATTACCCGTTTTTTCAGGCGGTAGATCGGGGTTTGGGACAATTCTGGGCCCTACCGGAGGATATATCCTTTCGTTTATACCGGCGGCAGTCACAACCGGGCTAATCGCGTTGCCGTCGGGAAGGTACGGTCCGGGCCAAGCCGGCTTGCGGAACAAGAAAGGACCTCCCGGCTTATGGCGTCTAATTGCGGCGTCGGTTGCAGGGAGCATAGTTGTGGTCCACGCGATTGGGGCACCTTACCTCGCCTGGCAGACAGGAATGTCCCTGAAAGAAGCGCTACTCGCGGGCTCCATACCTTTTCTGGCCGGAGACATCGTCAAAGCCTTCCTGGCGTCAATCGTAGCGCTTAGGTATCACCGGGCCGTCCGTTAAGAAGGCCGGCGCCCACTTCGCGAGAATCGCGCCTCAAGGTAGTTCTACGGCATAACCGCGTTTCAGTCTACTTCGATCGGCCCCATGGCTGTTGCAACCACGAGACGACCTTCTACCAGGCTGGCTTTGACTGATTTGAGCGTCTCTTCCGTCCTGTAACTCTGCGGGCCGACGGTAAGTACCGTATTCGGGTACACCGTATTGACCAGGATCTTGCCGTCTATTCCGACGGCCAGGACGGTAGGCGCCGCCCCCTGTCCGCCTGCTGCATTTACCTGGATGAGTTCCCTCGCCCTTACTTCCCCGCTTCTTAAGAGCCCCGGCGAACCGCTTGTCTTAACGGCCCTTCCGGCAAGGATAGTGCAGTAAAAAGCGCCCTGGCCCGTAATCGTGACATCCCGCGAGGCCTCTATGGTTGAGCTTTGTGCATAAGGAAGAACAACATCGGATTTGCCGCTTAAGAGCTCCGAGTCTATAAAGGCCCGCGCGTCTGCCAGGAGCCTTGAGATGCCGTGGGCCCTCTCAAATATATCGGCCCCGGCGCTTGACAGCATCTCTCTTGTCTCCTTAACCTGCGCGGCTATATCGCCGGGAAACTCCGACAGGTTTTCTTTGAGAAGGGCGGACACCGCTAGAGCGAGGTTCCTAAACCGCTCTATCTGAGCCAATTCGTCGAGTACGGCATCATCGCCCAGTTCGGGAGTTCCTGCCTCTTTCCTCTCCAAAGCTTCCCTGTACATATCCTCGAGTGACAAGATGGCCTCGGCACGATCCTCTACGCTCCGCAAGAGGTCGTCCATCTTTCTCACCCATGTCGTGTCTTTGCCCGCTATTACTGTGGACTTAAACACGTTGCCGCTGATCCTCACGCTTCCCCCGGCTCTCACGACTGCTTCGGTGACGGCACCCGAGATCTCCTGGTTCCCCTCGGACTCAACCCTCATGCCCTCGGTGACTTGTCCGAGGACACAGACGCTTCCGGAAGTCCTGATGTTTCCAGAAGCCATATCAACGTCTCCCCTATGGGTGAAGACGGGGTCGACGCTTACCGTCCCCGAGTCTTCGGCGAAAACGGGGAAGCCGGAGACGGCGGCAACCGCCACCGTCGAACCGTCACGTTCTTGGAATTCGACTCCTTTTCCCGCCCGGAACTTCGGGTCTTTGGGGCTGGAAGGCGGTATGGCGGAGCCGTTCACCGCCTTGCCGGGACTACCGGGTACCGGGTGGGTCTTGATTGCGATAGCCTGTCCCTGCTTAACGTCGGGAAACTTCGCAACGTCCCGGAAGTCTATCTGGAGGACATCTGCGGGAAGGTCCACTATCCTCTCAAGTGGCACTAGGAAACGTATCTCTCCGTCCTTGCCTGGTACGGGCGGTTTTCCCCTGGCAACCACAAAGGGGTAACGGTTCGACCTCTCGCGGCAAGACTCTACGGCTTCCCGGTCAATCCCGAACTCGACGCCGGCTTCTCGTATTGCCTCCATGAGCCGCTCTGGGTCTGGAGCGATCTTTATGGGCTCGGTTCGAGTTTCGAGCTCGAGCCGGTTTGTAGGCGGCTTGTCAACCAAGTGCGTCCGGAAACCTTCGTGGATCTCAAGCCTTGCCTGGGCCTCCAATCCGCCCTTAACGATCTCCACATGGTAATTCACAAAAGGCTCCTGACTGGGAAGGCGCACTTCCACGTTGGATGAGGAAGAAAGCGGCTCCTCAGTGGAAATCCTCCGGCCGGATACAAAGATCTCGACATCTTTGTGGGGAGAGATGTAGGCGGGCTTTCCGCCGGGTTTGGGATCTCTTACACCGATCCTGCCGTCCTTGACCCAAGCGATCCCGTTCACGTCACCTTCTTCTCCTGGCATGCGCGTCCCCCCTTGGCGCCTGGAAACCTGACGCCTCGAACCTCAGACAGGTTTCAAATACCATCGATATCAAGACGATGAGGCGGCTTCATGTCATGAAGAGAGTCCGTCTACTCTATAACATCGAGGATCGCGCGCTAAAGGTTAACTGGAGGAGCAGTCACTCTTTCGGTCTTAGGCGGCTCACTATGAGGGGGACCAGGATTATTTGAACGAGAATGCCGGGGAGGGAGCCCACGAGCCCCGCGGTAACAGGATACAGCGGCGAAACCCTGGGAAGCCCCACGAGAGGGAACATGGAATAACCGATGAGCCCGTACACCACTCTTCCTACGAGCACAGAAAGGCCCACGGAAACAGCCGGATTAAGCCGCATCCGCCTGTAGAACACGGCCACCAGCACGGCGTAGACGGGAAGTTCCACCATCATTGCAAACGCGGTAGGAGGAACGAGCGGCGGCATACCTGTGAGGACCCCTGAGAGGATAGGCGTTACCGCGCCCACGACCAGGCCGCTTCTCCACCCGGCGTAGATGCCTGCGAGAAGCACGGGGATGTGCATCGGGAGGAAAGCCCTTCCCATGCCAACCGCATGGAACGCCATGGGGAGCACAATTCCTATAGCGACAAACAAACCTATCTGCGCAAGCCTTCTCATGGGTCCTAGTGTACGACAATGACCAGATAGAACACAACCCCTTAGGGAAAACCGGGAACCCTTCTCAGGGAAGCCCGGTCAAATCCTCATGGGCTTTACGAGAAGGAGGTCCTTTAAGTGAAGAAGATAAGATGGAAAGTAGGAGTTACGGCCCTTGTCGCAGCAATCGCCCTCTTGGGAGTAGCGTGCCAGAAGGAGCCCGAGCCGAAAACGCCCATCCAACCTGAGCCTTCAATCATAGGAAGCCTGGAACCGGTCCACCCTGATGAGTCCGTGGAATATACGTTCAATGAGCGGTTTTCCCTTGGCAACGCTCGCCAGAGACTGGAACAGATAAGGGAATCATCGAATGCCACCGGAGAGGCCGCCATGGCAATGAACAACTGGACCGGCGCCATCGAGGGGACATTACTCAAGCAGGATTACCTCTTAAAGAAAGCTGACTTCGAGCTGGCAAAATACCGGCTCCGAGACGGCGAGATCACCCAAGCCCAATATGACGAGATTGAGTCGTCTTTTCGCAAGGCCGAAGCCGACTTCAAAGAGTTTTGGGAGGGCTTCGGCATAAGCGACTGATCGCGGACCAATCTAGGTGAGAGCCGCCCCGAAGTTAAAGGCCTTGCCTACGCGGAAACTCGCGGTATTCCTTGCCCATCACGGGGGAACGATCGCCCGTAGAGAACTCCCGAGGAGATGACCCGGATGGCGCGAGAGAAGTACAAGTTCCGGATGTACGAAAACCTGGCGAAGGCGGCCGGGACCATCCTTGAGAAAGCCCGTGCGGCAGCGATCGAACGTCCCGCAAGGGTCCCGGTCCACCCTCCCCGGGGGACATCCGGCTCCGAGCCTCCTCCCCACCTAGAAAACGATCCCAAAGACGCCCTGGACCTTGTGGGCCGGATCCGGGAGCTTGTCAAAGACGCTTACGGCGATTCGTATGACGCTTGTCCGACAAGTTCCACAGGTGCCGGACTGGCCCTCTGCCGGGCAATGGCCGTACCGGACGGTAGAACGGCGGAAGAAAAGGCAATCTTGAGGGAGAGCCGTATAGCGGTTATCCCGCGCCAGAAACCCTCGGAGATCCTTTCGGAATTCCGCCCGCTACCGCCGAAGTACGCCCTCTTGCCTGAATTTGGCGGCCACGGCATGAAGGGCGGTCCTTGCACCTTGAGGGCCGCTCTCGTGCCACTCGCGGGCGCTTCGTACTCATACCACGGCATAGTGCCCGCTCCGGTGTCCATGGTAGCCAACGCCCATACCGGACCGTCACTGGATGCAGTCGCGGCTACTGCCGAGGCCTGCCTCCCCTATCTGTCGGCCATAATTGCTTTGGGAACCGGGATCCCGGGGTGTGGTTTCACGCAGGTGAAGGACGACGGGCTCCCGGAGCTCCACGCGGGGCTCGGAGAGATAGCCGGGGAGTACGACGTGCCGTTCATATTGGACAATAGCCCCGCCATCCCTTTCCTCGGCCCCGACCTGGCGAAGACAGCCGTGTCCGCCATCGTCTTCGGACCGTTCGGAGCCGGGGGGCCCGGACTTGTAATCGGCTCAGAAGAGCTGGTCGCTCCCATGCTTGAGCTCGCAGGAGCCAACGGGCATTCTGCCGGGAACCGGACTTCAGCAAAGCACGGGGCTCCACCCATCTTCCCGAGCGCCGACATCGTGGGCGACATGCTGGAACTCATGACCGAAACGCGGAATAATCCCGAACGCTTCGGGAGGGTCGTTGACAAGATATACGACATCGCCACCTCTGAATTTGCGCACCTAGGTGATGACATGAAGAGGCAGCTCCGGTTCAGGAAGAGCTACGGCACGCTCTCGGTAGAGATAAACTACGAGGACACGTGGAACGACGGGATCGGCTTCCCGGTCTTCTCCTCCCGGGACAGAGCGGCCGGGACGCACCTCCTGCGCGAAGGGCTGAGGGAAATGGGAGCTGCAAACATCTCCGTCGTCGACGCCGGCATCGTGCTCAGCGTCCCCAGGAAAACGCCCAGACAAGCGATTGACCCTCATATCGACACCGAAGAGCTGAGGCGAGATCTGCGAAATCTTTTGTCCTTACTGAAAATCATCGGGGACGAGATAGGCTATCCCGTGTAGAAGCCAGGGCAATAAGGGTCCTGAAAAGGACCTCCGCACCCTTTCCGCACTGTTCTTTGGAAGTCCACTCGCAGGGGCTGTGGCTAATCCCTCCCCGGCTGGGGACAAAGATCATCCCCGAAGGGACTTTCTTCCCAAAGATCATGGCATCATGACCTGCGCCCGAAGGCATCCTGCGGGTTGATAGCCCCAAAGCGCGGGCTTCGCGCTCGATGATGTCTTGAATCTCAGGCGACATAATGGCGCCGGGGGTCATCGACACCGGCGTGAGCTCCACCTTGAGCCCGCGGGACGAGGCTATTTCTGTAGCTCTCCTCCTTAGCGAATGAGCCACCCGGCTCACCACGTCCTCGTGGAGATCCCGGACTTCGATACTTATTTCCGAAAGACCCGGTATGATGTTTCTCCCGCCCGGTGAGACCTTGATTTGCCCGCAAGTACCTACGGTCCTCTCTGAACCCGCTTCGCGGACTACGGAAGGAACGGCGAGGATTAGCTCTGACGCACCCAAGAGCGCGTCTTTGCGACAATCCATCGGCGTCGTGCCCGCATGGTTGGGCTCTCCCATGAATACGGCGCGGAAAGATTGGATGCAGACGATTCCCTGGACAACTCCGATGTCCTCGCCCGAAGCGTCCAGCACCCCTCCCTGCTCTATGTGGAGTTCCAGGTATGCCCGGATCGCAGACGGCCGGAGACTTGGGCCGGGCTGCTCAAGATCTTTGGCTGAGAGTCCCGCTTCTTTGAGCACGGGACACACCCTCGACCATTCGGCCTCTGAAATGCCCTCAAGGAGAGCCCTCGAACCGAAAGTGCCCGGGCCCAGCCTGGAACCTTCTTCATTGGAAAAGGCGACTACGTCTACGGTGTAGGGAAGCGCTTCTCCTCTCTCCCTGAGAGCCCTGAGGCACTCGAGACCTGCAAGGACGCCCAAGGCCCCGTCGAACATACCGCCTTCTGGGACGGTGTCGATGTGAGAGCCTATGAGGATGATCTCGTCTTCTCCCCGAGGCGCCTCATCCCGTCGGGCCCCTTGGAGCCTCCCGAAAACATTGCCGTAGGCGTCCATCCGCGCCGGGATCCCCGCATCTTCAAACCTTCTAAGGAGCCACCGCCGCCCTTCCATATCGGCAGGGCTGAAGGCCACTCGAGAGACGCCCCTCTCTCCCCGGCCTATCTCAGACAATGCCAATAGGTCGTTCCACAACCGGTCCACGTTAATCTGGATCTCGCCCGGGCCGGACGTCTCACCCGGGCTTATCGGCTTATCGGTCCGAGAGGTCATTTCTCTTCACCTTGTAGGGTCCTTCTTCACCCAAGAAATCGAGACATGCCTGGGCAAAAATCGCCGAACCGAGATAGAGGACGTCCTCATCCAGGTCGAACTTGGGATGGTGGTTCGGGTACACGATACCCTTGGCCTCATTGCCGCTTCCTATGGCGAAGAAAGTGCCCGGAATCCTCTCAAGGTAGTAGGACATATCTTCGGCACCCATGGTCGTACCTGCAGTCACGACATTGCCGGCTCCAACCACCTTGGCTGCCGAAGCCCTCACCCGGTTTGTTATGTCTTCGTCGTTCACGAGCGGCGGGTATCCGAAGTGATAATCGACTTTAGCCTTGGCCCTCATACCCGAGGCCACGCTTTCCGCGATCTCAGTGATGCGCCTCTTGATGAAGGGGCCCAAGTCCCTCTTCATGTACCGGACCGTACCCTTCATGAGGCAGGTGTCGGGGATGATGTTGTTGGCCGTACCGGCTTGAATGGCCCCCACGGTGACCACGGCGGGTTCCGTCGGGTTCACTTCCCGGGATACTATTGTCTGAAGCGCCATGACCATGTGTGAAGCAACGACGACCGGGTCAACGGACGCATGGGGCGCTGCCCCGTGCCCGCCCATGCCTTGGACAAACACTTCAAAGCGGTCGCTTGCGGCCATGAGCGGGCCCGAACGAAATCCTGCTTGACCGTTTCCTACATTCCACAAGCTGCCCAGGTGGGCTCCGATAATGGCGTCGGGACGCGGGTCTTCAAGGCAGCCGTCTTCAATCATGAGCCTGGCGCCGCCCGCTCCTTCTTCGCCTGGCTGGAAGATGAACTTCACGTTGCCCCTTATTTCGTTCCTCATGTCTGAGAGGACCTGGGCCGCTCCCAAGAGCATGGCCACGTGGCCATCGTGCCCGCAGGCATGCATAAGGCCGGGTATCTCCGAGGCATACGGGAGGCCGGTCTCTTCCTTCACCGGGAGGGCGTCCATGTCGGCCCTCAAGGCGATGGTGCGGACCGCCCCGCCAGACGGACCGCGAGACGCTTCTCCTCTGAGAAGGCCCACCACTCCATGGCCTCCGACGCCCTCACGCACCTCTATGCCCATTTCCCTCAAGGCAGAAGAGACGAGGGCCGAGGTTCTTACGGTTTCAAGTTGGAGCTCAGGGTGCCGGTGGATCTCTCTCCTCCATCCGACGATACGGCTTTCTATCGCTTTTGCAGCTTCACGCACGGTCACTGGCGCTCACCTCTGTGTATATGTTTACTCGGAACCGGGGCCCGGAAGACTTCCGGAAAAAACGCTTCGTCCTCGTCCTCTATACCTCGATATCTGCATAGCGCTTCTCGGCCAGAGAAGACGCGGCCTTCACGAGCAATAAGCCCGTAACGAGAAGCACCACTGCCGATATCCCGTATATGGCCTCAATTGCCAGACCCAGAGACAGCATGGTCTTTGTGAGAAAACCTACCCCGACGATGTACGCCAGCGAAAACAACATGGCAATCATGGTACCGAAGTTCCCTTTCATTGCCGCATGGGGGTTTTCCCAGTTAAGCCTCGGGTTCCACAAGTCGTTCATCATGCATATGGCGGTGATTGGCACTGAAAGCAGAGTGCCCAACACAGCGATTACGGCAAGATGCACTGCATCGACTTTCAACAGGAGTGCCGAGCTCGCCAAGAGGATGACGAGCTGGAGCGCCGCAAAGAGGAGGTTGTACCCCATTTTCCCCATAAACTGCTCTCTCGGTGATACCGGGATCATCTTGGAGGCCCAGAACGCCCTGCCTTCCCGGCTCACACACGTTGAAGCCACTTGGTTCCCCGAAACGATAAACCCGTGGACCGCGATAATAACGAGCGTCATGATGTCCAGCACGTGTCCCGTCGCCCCTCCGACGAGATAGGGTATCCCGCCCTGGCCGGTAACGGCGGTCAGGGTGATGATGAGCGGAAACACCACAAGGTTTGTGAGCACGGTAAGGAGGAAGTTGGGGGTCCTCACGAGCATGTAGTGGTCGCGGAGGGCTACACTAACGGCAGGCCGCCGGGCCCGGAAGGCCATAGAAGAGGCGCCGGCATCGACACCCCGGGTTCCACGAAGTCCAGCCTCGCCTGTCTCACCGGGACTTGTTTGAGCGTCTCTGGGTCCAAAGAGGCCCCGCCGCCTCTTGACCTGAGGGCCGGAGGCTGCAACGTCGCCTGTGTACCCACCGAGAAACCACTTCTGAGTGAGAGCGGCGACGCCGCCCAGCGCGCCGAAGGAGACTCCGACGAACAGGAGCATGCCGCCCAACCTCTGGAGAGGGGTGTCGGATGTAAGGGCCACGGCTGCCCACCTAAGCGGCGGGTAATACCCTGCAGCCGCCTTGAGGAGGCCGTTTCGCTCCATGAGCATCCGTATGGTCTCCTCGGGCCCGCGGGTCACCATGGACGTGTTCAAGTAATTGAGTCCGATTATGAGGGCGAAGAAAATGAGCCCCAGAGCAACCCTGAACTGGTCGCGTCTCCGGGAGCCCCTGGTTGCGCGCATGATCAGCACCGTGGCCAGAAGTGACAGGGCAAGCGGAATGGCCGGAATGGCGACCTCTAGGAGTGCCATGTACAGCCAGAATTCAGGTACCGCCACCTGAACGCCTAAAGCCACGAGGAAAGGACCTGTGATGACCAGCGCCATGAAAAGCTCGGCCAGGTACGCCACGGCCATTTTGGCGAGCATTATCTCCCTCGGCTTAAGGGGCATGGCGAGCAGAGTTTCCATGTCGTTTGCGTAGTAGAGCACCGACATGACCGAGCTAACCCCGAGGAAAAAGACCAGGAACTTTCCGGCGGCCACGGCTGTGACGACCGGAAGCCCCGGCTGCCCGATGGCGATGAGCTGGGCCGCTATCATCTTGCCTGCGGAGTAAAGCTGGCCCACCATCGGAATGAAAGCAAGTGCTATGAGGCCGAAGTAGATGTAGGCGTACTTGTCTTTCTTGCCCAGGCCGAGTTTTTCCGCAAGCCCCTTGGCGCCGTAGGCCACCTTCAGCTGCGCTCTCAGCAGTGAGTGGAAGGGAGATCTTACCTTGGTCCTTCTCGATGCAAATACGGCTTCCTTGTTCACAAGCTTCACCTCTCCCCCTTCTTCTCACCTACTTGGCAAGTGAGGCCAGTTGGTCTTCAGGCAGCTTCGCCTCGGTTACTTTCAGGAAGACTTCCTCCAGGGTCTTGTCGCCTTCCTGGGCGAAAAGTTTGCGGATCTCGTCGGTCGTCCCTACGGCGATCAGTTTTCCCTTGTTGATGATCCCCAGCCGGTCGCAGAGTCTCTCGGCGACTTCCATGACGTGGGTGGAGAAAAACACCGAACCACCTTCCCGCACGTGTGAGCGCATCATCTCTTTGAGGAGAAAAGATGAACGGGGATCCAATCCCATCATCGGCTCATCCAGTATCCAGAAGCGGGGGCGGTGGAGGAGGGAACCGATTAGGGCGATCTTCTGTCGCATACCCCTTGAGTAGCTGCCTATGGGGTCGCCCACCGGCTTTGTCATCTCAAACGTCTCCAGGAGAGGGATAATCCTCTTCTTGCGCTCCTCGAGAGATACACCGTATACGTCTCCCATGAAGTTCAGGTATTCGATCCCGGTCAGTTTGTCCCAAAGGGTCGCTTCGTCGGGCAAATACCCGGTCATGAGCTTTGCCCTTATGGGCTCACGGGCCAGATTCACTCCCCCGATCTCTATCTCGCCCTCGTCGGGTTTAAGTACTCCTACCACCATCTTGATGGTAGTGGTCTTGCCCGCTCCGTTGGGGCCGAGAAACCCAAAGATCTCTCCGGGGCGGACATGTAGATCGAGTTTATCTACGGCCTTGACTCCCGAACCGTAGGACTTGGAGACACCGCTCAATTTGAGCATGACAAAACTCCTTCCTGCTATCCAAACCGGACATTGTTCCCAATGCTCAATACGTGTTTCCCTTTCTCAAGGTCTCACTCAGACAGGCCGCCTGCCGGAAAAAACCCGGCAGGGCGGCCTTTATACCTCTCCTTAAGCAGTTCCCTGAGAGTCTTTATACACTCAGCTCTTTAGGGAATCCTCCAGTCCCCGGGAATATGCCTGGGCGATCTCCTCTGCCGGGACCTCCAGCACCCGCAATCCGCCGCACGTCTCCACAGCCAGGGCCGAACTCTGGACACGCCCGATCACCGAGAGGGGTACGTTCTGTCGCCTGCAGATATGGGAAACCTGTTCTTCACAGTTTGCGGGGAACGACACCAAGACTGCGGTGTTGGATTCCCCGAAGAGCATGGCATCTGCCCTTATGCCTTCCCTGCCGCCGCAGCCCAAAGCCTTGGGCGACATCACGCATCCCCTGGCGCCGCCTTCTCCGTGGATGCAGGATTCGGCCAGCGCGACCAGGAGTCCGCCTTCGGACAGGTCTTGAGCCGAGCTGAAAACGCCCTCGCGCGCGCCTTCGTTCAAGACTTCTATGATACCCCGGGCGAGCTCCAGGTCCGGCTCTCTGGGGTCGCCGGCCACCATCCCGTGGACGACTTCCAGATACTCACTCCCTGAAAGTGACCTGACGTCACCCCATACCTTCCCCAGGACGGCTACAAGGTCACCTGCGCTCTTAAAGCCCGGGGTGATACGTTTCTCGATGTCTTCCAAGAGACCTAGCATCCCGATTATGGGAGTCGGATAGATGGCTACGCCGTCGCTCTCGTTGTAAAGGCTCACATTGCCTCCCGTGACGGGGGTCTCGAGAGCCTGGCAGGCTTCGCCCATGCCCCTGACGGCTTCCTTGAGCTGCCAGAAAACTTCGGGGTTTTCAGGGCTACCGAAGTTCAAGCAGTTCGTGATCGCCAAGGGCTTCGCGCCGGTAACAGCTACATTGAGGGCCGCCTCGGTAACCGCCCAGGCGGCTCCGGATTTCGGGCTTAAGTAAATGAGGCGCCCGTTGCAGTCGGTAGTAAAGACCAACCCCTTCTTGGTGCCTTTCACCCTCACGACCGCCGCTCCACGGCCCGGACCCTCGACGGTGTCGGTGCGGACCATGTAATCGTACTGCCTGAAGACAGGCTCCTTCGAGGCGATGTTGGGCGAAGCAAGCAGCTCGAGGAGGATCTCCTTCATCTCGGAGAACTCAGGTGTTCTCACGCTCTCGTCCTTAAGCTCCCTGGTCTTCCTGAGGTACTCCGGTTCACGGGCCCCGGGCGTATACTCCGGCGCGCCCATGGCGAGGAGAGAAACGGGGATGGAGGCCTCCAAGTTCCCGTTGTGAAGCACCTCGAGATTTCCGCTGTCGGTAACCCGCCCGATTTCGGCTGCATGGAGCCCCCACTTTGCACCGATTCTCTTCACTTCATCCACTTTGTCGCTACCAACGATGAGGAGCATGCGTTCCTGGCTTTCAGAGAGCATGACTTCGTATGCGTTCATGCCTTCCTCGCGCATGGGGACCTTGCCTACGTCGATGACCAGGCCGGTCCCTGCACGCGCCGCGGTCTCGGCGCACGACGAGGTGAGCCCGGCAGCGCCCATGTCCTGGATGCCCACCACGGCCCCACAGGCCATCATCTCAAGACAGGCCTCAATGAGGAGTTTTTCCATGAACGGGTCGCCGACCTGGACGTTTGATCGTTTTGACTCACTGTCTTCGTCCAGGACGTCGGAAGCAAAAGTGCAGCCGTGTATGCCGTCGCGCCCGGTGGAGTGTCCGACGACCATCACCACGTTGCCTACGCCGTAGGCTCCTCCCCTGTGGAGGTCTTCGTGCTTCATGATGCCGCCGCAGAGGACGTTGACCAGGGGATTACCGGCATAGGGCTTGGCAAAGAACACCTCTCCGCCGACGGTCGGGATCCCGAGACAGTTGCCGTAACCGGCAATGCCCGAGACCACGCCTCCAAAAAGAAACCTTGTCTTTGGGTCGTCCGGGGGGCCGAACCGCAAAGAGTCAAGGAGCACCACCGGCCTCGCTCCCATGGCGAGGATGTCCCGGACGATGCCGCCAATCCCCGTTGCCGCGCCCTGATAAGGCTCTACGGCGCTGGGATGGTTGTGTGACTCTATCTTGAACGCACATGCCAGGTTGTCGCCAATGTCCACAACTCCCGCGTTCTCGCCGGGGCCGACAAGCACCCCCGGTCCCTTGGTGGGAAGAGTCCTAAGGAGCCGCTTTGAGTGCTTGTACGCGCAGTGCTCGGACCAGAGCACGGCGAACATGCCCAGTTCTGTGTAGTTTGGCTCCCGCCCGAGACGCGCCTTTATGAGCTCATACTCCGAATCCCTGAGCCCCATCTCGCGCCAGGGCGCCGTTTGGGATATGTCTGCCATTATACCAGCTCCTTTTCTTCAGAAAGACAGAGAAGCGCCTGTCTCGAGGCTCTTGATCATAGAGAGGAAAATACGCCTCCCGTCCCTACCGCCCAAGATGGACTCGGAACACCTTTCCGGGTGCGGCATGAGGCCCAGGACGTTGCCCTTCTCGTTGGTGATCCCTGCAATATTGCGGGCGGCGCCGTTCGGATTGGCCTCTAAAGTCGGATTGCCGGAGGCATCCACGTACCTTAAGACCACCCTCCCCGCGCGCTCGAGCTCATCGAGTACATCGGGTTCGGCGTAGTAGTTGCCCTCGTGGTGCGCGATTGGGACCCTGATGACTTCGCCGGGCTCGTAAAGGCACGTAAACGGGGTTTTTGTGTTCTCCACCTTCAAATCGACCCACTGGCACCTGAATTCCAGGACATTGTTGGGAAGCATCGCGCCCGGGAGGAGCCCTGCCTCCAACAGGATCTGGAACCCGTTGCAGATCCCTATGACAAGTTTTCCTTCATCGACGAACCGGTACACCGAATCCATAACGGGCGAAAACCTTGCGAGAGCCCCGCACCTTAGGTAGTCGCCATAGGAAAACCCTCCGGGAAGCACCAGGGCTTGGAAATCCGAAAGGTCTCGTGTTTCGTGCCAGACGTACTCGCAATCGACTCCGATAACGTCTTTAAGCACGTGGTATGCATCAGAATCGCAGTTTGAGCCCGGAAAAACGACCACGCCGAACTTCATCGCTCCGCACCAGCCTTCTCCTCTTCGACGTGGACCCGGTAAGCTTCGGTCACGGGATTAGCCAGGAGCTTCCGGGCCATCTGCTCCAAGAGGTCCTTGGCTTCGGCTGCTCCTTCGGCCTCCAGGCTTATCACGATGTTCTTGCCTATTCTGACCTTTTCCACTTCCTTGAAACCCATGGCCTCCAATGACCCCTTGACGGCAGCCCCTTGGGGATCGAAAATCCCTTCCTTCAGCCAGACAGTGACTGTTCCTTTGAACTTCATGTGAGCGCCTCCTCTTCTCCGTGCCCGCGCCACGGAATCAGTTTGAGATCCTTCTTAAGACTTCCATGTATGCCTCCCGGATCGCCCCGCTTTCAATTTGGGCTTCCCTCGCTTGACCTCCGGTAAGACTCAGATTAGGACTCAGGTTGAGACTCAGATGATTAGCCCCAACCGGTTTAAGATGAAATCCACCGACTTGAGCGCATTTGTGAGGCTGAAGCAATCCTCAAGCCGCTCGCTGCCGACTCTCTCAACGATCTCTTCATCGCCCGTTACCCGCTCGTAGAAAGTGGGCGGGCTCTCCCATGCCGCCATGGCATGTCTCTGGACCGTGGCGTAGGCTTCTTCGCGACTTAGGCCCGACTCTACAAGGGCCAAGAGGACCTCTTCAGAGAACACGAGCCCCCCGGTGAGCTCCAAATTCCGGAGCATCCTTTCTGGGTAAACCCTCATATCCCTGAGGATGCCAATCATGCGGTGGAGCATGTAGTCAAGGAGCGTGGTCGCGTCGGGGAGGATGATCCTTTCCACCGACGAGTTGGATATATCGCGCTCGTGCCATAGGAGGTTGTTCTCGAGGGCGGCTTGGGCATACCCACGCATGAGCCTCGCCATGCCGCAGATCTGCTCGAGGCCCACGGGGTTCTTCTTGTGAGGCATGGCCGACGACCCTTTCTGCCCGGCGCGGAAAGGCTCCTCGATCTCCCTGACCTCGGTCCTCGCAAGCCCCCGGAGGTCGTAAGCTATCTTCTCAAGTGTGGATGCCGTGACTGCGAGTGTGGACACACATGCCGCGTGCCTGTCTCTCTGCACAATCTGATTTGAGATGGGGGCCGGAAAAAGGTCGAGTCTCTTACACACATACCGCTCGACAAACGGGTCAACGTGGGCGTAAGTGCCCACGGCTCCCGACAGCTTGCCCACCGATATATCGGCCATTGCGTTCTGGAGCCGCTCCCGGTTTCTTCTCATCTCTTCGTACCAGAGAGCGACGATGAGCCCGAAAGTCATGGGTTCCGCGTGCACCCCGTGGGTTCGACCGATGCACGGGGTGTTTTTGTACTTGAGCGCAAGCTCGCGGAGAACGCCGGTCATCTCGTCTACGCCCAAGATTATCGCCTTGAGAGCATCCCTTAAGAGAGATGAGAGCGCCGTGTCGACCACATCGTAGGAAGTGAGACCGTAATGGATGTACTTCCCCTGGTCGCCGACTGTCTCGGCCACCTGACTTACGAAGGCGATGACGTCGTGCCTTACCTCTCTCTCGATCTCGTCGATCCTCTTGGGATCAACCTTGGCTTTGGCTCTCACCTCCGAAGCCGTACCCTTGGGCACCGCCCCCAAGATCTCCCATGCTTCAAGGGCCAGTATCTCAACTTCCAGCCACCGGTTATACTTGTTCTCTTCGCTCCAGATCTGTTTCATAGGAGCCCGGGTGTAGCGGGGAATCACAGAATATCACTCCCATTCAATTGTCGATGGGGGCTTGGAAGTGATGTCCAAGACCACCCGGGTAGCGTCGTGGACTTCGTTGACTATGCGCGTAGATACTCTCTCCAGGACCTCATAGGGCAGCCTCGCCCATTCTGCAGTCATGGCGTCTTCCGAATGGACGGCCCTTATGGCAACCACGTGGCCGTAAGTGCGCCGGTCTTCCATTACCCCGACGGTCCGTACGTTGGGGAGCACGCAGAAACACTGCCACAGTTCCTCGTAAAGACCCGCGCGACGGATCTCCTCATCCAAGATGGCTTGGGCCTTCCTAACTACGTCGAGTTTCTCGCGGGTAATCTCACCCAGGACTCTGACCGCAAGGCCCGGTCCGGGGAAAGGGTGCCTGCCGACAAACTCGTCCGAAAGCCCCAGCTCTTTTCCGAGGAGCCTCACTTCGTCCTTGAAAAGCTCCCGGATTGGCTCAAGGAGCCTTAAGTTCATGCGCTCGGGAAGGCCTCCCACATTGTGGTGGCTTTTTATGACGTTTCGCGTCCTAGAACCCGATTCGATCACATCGGGGTAGATTGTTCCCTGCAGGATGTACTCGACGCCTCCCAGTTTCTCGGCTTCCTCTTCGAAGACCCGGATGAACTCTTCCCCTATGATCTTCCGCTTGCGTTCAGGATCTGTGACTCCTCGGAGCCTGCTTAGAAATCTTTCCTCGGCGTTTACGAGCTTCACTCCGACGCCGAGCCTGGCCATAGCGTCCACCACATAAGCGGCTTCGTCTTGTCTCATGAGGCCGTGGTCGACCAAGATCGGGTGCAGCTTGTCTCCTACGGCCTTGTGGACCAAGACGGCGCAGACGGTCGAGTCCACCCCGCCTGATACGCCCGCCACGACATGCGCGTCGCCGACCTTCTCCCGGATCTCCCTCACGGTGCGTTCCACAAAACGCCCCATGGTCCAATCAGGCTCCAGGGAGGCGACTCGAAACAGGAAGTTGGCGATGAGCTCCCTGCCCAGCGCGGTATTCTTGACCTCCGGATGGAACCCGACCCCGAATAGTTTCCTAACCGGGTCGGCCATCGCCGCCACCTTTGTGTTCTCGGTGGATCCGGTGACAGAGAAGCCGCGGGGCACCTCGTCCACCGTGTCGCCGCAGCTCATCCACACGCGGGTCTCCTCCGGAAAGCCCTCGAATATACCGTCTTTCACCGCTACGCGTAAGACCTCCGGTCCGTACTCTCTCGCCCCGCCGGCAGGTCCTCTAGCGAGGCTCCCTCCCAACACCTTGGCCATTGCCTGCATGCCGTAGCAGATCCCCAAGACAGGACAGCCCAGCTCAAAGATGGCCGGATCGGGCAGGACAACTCCTTCCTCGTAGACGCTGTCGGGCCCGCCTGACAAAATTATGGCACCCGGGACATCTTGGCCTAACGGGTCGACACACGCTCTAATCTCACTTACCGGGGCATCGCCGGGGATTACCTGGCAATAGACCTTGAGCTCGCGGATACTTCTTGCAATAAGCTGGGTATACTGGGCTCCGAAATCGAGGATAATCACTTGGTTTCTCAAGTCCCACACCTCTTCTTGTGGAGGATGCCTCGGTCCCGGGTTAGGGTTTCACAGCCGGTACCTGGCTAAGCCGAGACTCCGGGTTAAATTGTATATACATTTATGTCACTTTGCCCGGCGCACAACAATTCTCAGGAAAACTTTATCACCCGTCCGGCAAACATTCAATAACCGTCGTGCATTAAGATTGCGTCAACCTACTGTAGG
>DGDN01000093.1:34818-39256 GCA_002385465.1 Candidatus Fermentithermobacillaceae bacterium UBA3951 | reverse complement strand
CCTAGGCCCGTACACATCTATACCGTGGAGATCTCAACCGGCGAAGTCCGCCAGGTGACTACGGGAGATTTCAACGACATGAGTCCTGCCTTCTCCCCCGACGGGAAGATGATAGCTTTCATCTCCTCGAGAGAGCCCGACAGGGAGCTCAGGATGGTACCCGACCTCTGGGTTATCCCGTCGGAAGGAGGAGAAGCGACAAGGTATACGTTTGGAAAGGGTCCCGTCCATGCGCCGGTATACTCGCCTGACGGCAAGTGGATCGCGGTATTGGGCCATGAGCGGGGTGAGACTTCAACCGCCAACATAGAAGTTATGGTTGTCCCCTCAGAGGGCGGTGAGATAGTGCACCTTTGGGATATCGACCGGAGCGTAGGTTCGGGAATCGGTTCCGATTCCAGATTTGACGCAGGTCGCTCAGGCCCCTACTGGTCTAAGGACAGCCGGACCCTGTACTTCACGCTCACCGACAAGCGCACATCGGGGATCTACAGGACTTCCCTTGACAATCCTCACGTTGAGCTCTTGGCGGGCGCAGTCCCCGGAAACCTCAACTACTGCGGCAAGTTCCCGCCCGTAACCAACTCGTTTGCCATGAGGGAGCTCCGGGACGGAAACCTCCTCTTGGCCATAAACGGGAATTCGCCGGTTAATCCCGGCGACATCTACGCCATCGAGCTGTCGGGCCCCATCTGCGCTCCCCAGTCTGAAGCGTGTCCGTTGCAGCAGGTTACCGCCGTCAACGAAGAGCTCCTGTCGGGCATCACGCTGGTTACGCCCGAACCCTTCACCTTCCACTCCACCGACGGTCTCGAGCTGTACGGGTGGGTGATGAAACCGGCCGGTTTCGAGGAAGGCAAGAAGTACCCGGCCATCATCCAGATCCACGGCGGGCCCCATTCGGCTTACGGCGAGGCCTTCTTCTTTGAGTTCCAGCTCATGTGTTCCAAAGGTTTCGGCGTCTTTTACTGCAACCCGCGCGGGAGTTCGGGTTACGGGAAGAAGTTCGCCGACGGCGTCATAGGTGATTGGGGAGGAATGGACTACCAGGACATCATGTCGCTAAAGCATTACGTCGACAAGGTGCCTTGGGTCCAGGTAGATAAGATAGGCGTCACGGGAGGCAGCTACGGAGGCTACATGGTCAACTGGATAGTCGGCCATACCGACGAATTCGCCGCAGCCGTAACCCAGCGGAGCATTTCGAATATGTACACCAAGTACGGAGTATCGGACATCGGCTGGTTCGGAAACAAAAGGGGCTTCGGCGGAAGAGACCTCTGGGACAGCGAAGACTTCATAATGGAGCGCTCGCCCATTAGGTACGCCCCCAGGGTGAGCACCCCGCTTCTCATCATCCATTCGGAACAGGACTACCGCTGCCCGCTGGAACAGGCCGAACAGTGGTATGTTGCCCTCAAGAGGCTGGGCAAGACAGTGGAGTTCGTGAAGTTCGCAGGCGAAAACCACGAGCTTTCTCGCTCGGGGAAACCCTGGAACAGGGTGGAAAGGCTGGATCACATCCTTAGGTGGTTTGAGAAATACCTGAAGGGATAAATCCTTAAGCACCGAAGGGACCGGCAACTCTAATGGGAGCTGCCGGTCCTTTCCTTCATCACCCGGAAAGGGTCCTCGGCTCTTCTGGCCGGCGCCCTTGGCGGCAAGAAGTTTACTTCGCCGCCACGACACGCTTTTTCCTGAACATGTCGAGTATCCTCTCGATCCTCAGGTCTTCCGGAATGGGTTTTCGCGTCACAGGATCAACGGCCACGCAGGCGCCGTCCACCATGGCCGTCACGATTTCGCCTGAGGCGCTCGCGTTACCCTTGAGATGAGGAGCATCCAGGACTCCCAGCCCTATGGCGGTAGCCAGAGTGACCGGGTCGGCAAACGGATCCGGTCCGATCTCGAAAGCACCTGCCCTCTTCTCCACGGGGATCTCGCCTTCCATGATGAGACGGTGTATCTCCGCTATCCCGCCGAGGAGCACCCTGGCGTCCCGGACCAACCGGTCGCGCCTCGCGACGACAGAATCGTCCCGGGTCATATCGGGCATCCCCTGCAGGCAGGAACGGATGGCGCCCCTCGCTATCCGAGAGCTCTCGATGACTTCTTCGGGACTCGCCAAATGGTCTGCCTCGCAGTAACCCACCACGTGGACAATGTGCGGCCTTACGGCCATCGAGACCGTGGCGGAGAGGGCCAGGTGGCCCTTTGCTTGGTCGAGGTCCGTCGGGAAGCTGGCGAGTCCTGCCCTCACCTGACGGTAAACCCGGAAGTCGTCTCCCGCTAGGGACTCGATGAGCTCGATCTTGGCGAGCATCTTTCCTAGGTCCATGGCGGGGGTCGTAGCCGGCGGGGTGTTGAACATGAACTGGGCAACGTATTCCTTGACCCCCGCCTTCTTGGCGTTGTACGCAGCCAGGTATGCGGCCGCCACGGCCACCACGTCGGGCGCATCTCTCAAGCTCCAGTGATGAGACTCGTTCACCTCAACGGGGATTCCTCTCGTTGCGTGCCAAGCCATAAGCTCTTGGCCTTCGGCTATAGACTGCACGACGGGCCTGGGCCCGCGGCCGTCCAACACGTTGTACCAGGTTAGAGGGATGGCTGCCCACGCGTTCTTTATTGTGTCGGCGAGGAGGGCGGCGAAACGAATGACGTCGCGCGTCCCGCTGTAGCAACGCATGAGGGGGAAGTTGCCGGTCCGAGAGGCCGCGTACAGCCTTTCAAAATCCTCTCTTGACCGTATGGCCGTTCCGCCCGCTCCGTCCTGGTCGTGGTCCATCTCCTCCGGATGGAAGAACCTCTCCTGAGCGTTCTGGTCCGGGCCCAGCGAGATGACGTCCAGGACTCCCGATTCCGCGATCTTCCTTATGCCTTCGGCGGTCTCCTCCACCGACGGGAGACCGAAGTGGTGCCTCAAGATGGGGTAAGGCTCTTTCCATTCGATCCTTTCGCCCAGGCGCTCCGGATACCTGGGAGCGTCCTTCAAGACGGGTTTTCCCCTTAGGTACGCTATGATCTCGTCAATATCTTCTTTGCCGGAGAAAACGGCATCGAAGCCTCCCTCTTCTCTGGCGACCTCCGCCACCGGAGGGGTCCCGCCAAAGAGGAGGAGAGGAGCGCAGTCTCTCTTTCCGAGGGCGGTCTTAAGCCTCCTTATGAGGTTCCTGGCCGCCTGAGGGTCCAGGCGATATCCCACGGCAAGGTAGTCCGATTTCTTCGCCTTTGCCATCGCCGCCAGTTCCTCGGGGGACACGGCGGTCCCGGCGAACTCAGTAGAGTAGCCTTGACTCTCAGCGAGCCTTAAGAAGTTCAAGACTCCCGCCACATGGACACAGTCACCCATAGAAGCGCCAAGGATCCTCTTCCCTCGCCTGGGTGTCTTCCCGTTACCGTTCGTAAGACCGGACCTTACACTCATCCGTAAAACACCTCCTGAACCACGTGTTCGATGAGCTCCCGACCGGAAATGCCTGCTATACCCATGCTCTCGGCGGTACGGCCTTTGGCCGCATAGTCCTCACCCGTGAGAGCCGACGCCATGTTCACGGCTGCGCGGATGACGGGCGTCTCGACTCCGGCGGCCTCGGCGAGCGAAAGCATCGGGACGAGGCTGAAAGGGACATCCTCGGTGATGTAACGGCAATCCAGCGTAGTGGGAGCCGAAATACCGCGGTAAGCGTTGTTTTTCTGGATGGCCTCGTAGAGGCCGTCTGCCTGAATACCGTAGCTCTCTCGCAGCCATTCAAGCGCCGACCTGGCAGGCACTCCCAAGGCGTCTGCTATGCTCAGCCTTTCACGGTCAAGCGCTTCCAAGACCGAAGCCACCGAAGGCGATATCCCGTCGGTGTAGTGCTCAAAAGCCAATGCCGCTTCAACCCTTGCGGCATTCAGAAGGGTGGGAACTGGATGGAACACCGCGCCCATGTTGTCAAGGCTGGTGACCATGACGCTCTCGACCGGCAAGAACTGGGGAAACACAGGCTTTAAGGCCCTCGCAACCTGTATGGTCCTCACCGCAGGAAGAGCTGCTATGCTCACCGATCTCTTGACTCCGAACACGCGGGAACGCCCGGGGCCCAGAGTCCTGCTGGCATATACGAAAGTATTGGTTTCTGCCACGGTTACCGAAGCCGTGCACCCTTCCTTCCAGAGAGTGGCGCGAAAAGCCAGAGCCCCACCGGTCCTCCCGGGGTTAAGTACAACGATCTGGCCGTCGGTAAGGTAGGGCGCCATGAGGCGCGCCACGGTCTCGTGCCCTGAAGCAGGCACCGTAACCATTATGACCGGCACACCTTTCACAGCTTCTTCTATGTCTGTAGTGACTCTATTTGGGACGGCTACCCCCTTGATTTCACCTTCGAGGAATATACCCCCACACGACTCAATATCTTGGATTGTCTTCCGAGACCTATTCCAGAGATTTACATCG
>DGDN01000093.1:2359-34646 GCA_002385465.1 Candidatus Fermentithermobacillaceae bacterium UBA3951 | reverse complement strand
CAACCCAATATCAACACGCAGCTCCTCTGCCACCTGTCTGCCTCCCTTCTCTTTTCTTTGAATTTCCCGGGCGCCGGGGTTCGAGCACAGTCCGCTTCGCTACCCTAGAGCCAGGCTTAAGGCCCATTTCCCTCGCGGGCCCTCTTTACAGCGCCTTGAACCAGCGTCTTCACGAGTTCGGTGTACGTGATCCCCACCTCAGCCGCTATGCGCGGAAATTCACTGTAATCGGGCATCATGCCCGGTAGGGTGTTGATCTCCAATACGTAGGGAGTCCCGTCGCCATCGAGGCGGATATCTACTCTCGCTGCATCCCGGCAGCCGATAGCCGTTGCCGCCTTCGCGGCCATATCCTGCAAAGCCGCGGCCAGGTCTCCGGGGATGTCGGCAGGGCACTTGACCGTTACGTTGTCGCGGAACTTAACACCGTAGGTGTACATGTCCCCCTCGTTGAAGATGATCTCCTCAACCGGCAAAGCTTTGAGGCGAGGATATCCCAAGAGGGCAACCGTGAACTCTCTCCCTGAGATGAACTCCTCCACAAGGACCGGCGGGCCGAAGTCTCCCATGAGTTTGGATGCCACCGCCACCGCTTCCGCGTGACCGGATACGACACTGTCGGCGGTGATACCCACGCTCGAGCCCTCGGCGGCGGGTTTCACGATGACCGGAAATCTCAGACCTTCTGTAAGACGTTCGTTTAAGTCACCTTCCCCGAAAGCGACCCGGAACGGAGGTGTCCTCACCCCTATGGCTTGCATGACCATCTTGGCCAGGTGCTTGTGGAGTCCCACTATATGACCGTGGGATGTTGCCCCCGTGAAAGGGATGCCGGAGAGTTCCAAGACGGCGGCGATATTAGCCTGGTCCTTTTTCGAGCGATACCCAGTAGCTAGGTTGAGGAGCACCTCCGGCTTCGTGGTCTCGATCTCCATGAGCATGGACGGCCCTGCCTCTATCACGCTCACCCGGTAGTTAAGCTCCCGGAGGCTCCTGACGGCCGCATCCCGCGTCCTCCGCGTCTGTTCGGCAGCGTGAGGATCGTACCGGTTGAGCGGACAATCACCGGTGGGCGCCGTTATGACGCATACATGCATGGGCCCTTTCCTCCTTAAAGGATCTCTAAGCAGTGGGGAAAATGGCATACTGACGCCGGGCCGTTTGGCGCAATAAGGCACTAAGCTACGCCCTTTTCGGCGCAACGCCATTGAGTGTACAGAGTGCTCTGCGCCCCGGAGATCGCAAAAGATCCCGGACACGCAAGATGGCTTCTAGTCACTGCCTTTGGGGAAGACGAGGAGTTGCGGGAATGGCCGCCGCAATGTAGCCGTCTTCCTTCTCCACGCTTACGAGGTTAGCTGACGGGCTCGGGCCGAAAAGGTTTGGCCCTACGCTTTGCGATTAGCCCCGAAAAGTTGGGTCCCCCGCTCTCCCAACCTGGGAGATTCAGCGATCAGGCGTGCTACCCACTGCTAACGTATGCTCTATGATATCCTGACCTTCCAGGGAATGTCAAGGTGCAGCCTGTCCTCGAAGCTCTCGGTCGTACCGCCGGAATGCCCGCCAATATACGGCGCTCGCCAGACAATAGAGGATGGCCGTAAAGAAGTACGGCACTTCGTAGCTCCAGTTTGCCATGATATACCCGGCGACGGCAGCACTTCCGGACCTGGTTACGTTGTCGGCTATCCGCATGAGGCTGGACATCTTGCCCCTCTTTTCCGCGTCGACTATCTCCATGGAAAAGCCCGAAGCCACCGGGTTGGACATGTTCATGAGGGCCGACCGCATGAAAAGCGCAAATGAGACCAGGTATATGTTGGGCGGCAGGGCTATAAGGAGCAGGAACGGGATAGATGCCAGCTGCGTGCCGACCACAGTAGGGACCCTACCGTATTTTGTCGCCAAGATTGGGGCGATAAGCCCGGCGATGGCCGTGGCACCCTGGGTGAGAGACAGTATGAGGCCCACAAGATCGGACGTAATCCCCAGTTTTCTGGTGAGAAACACGTTGAAGTAAGGGACCACCATCCCTGCGCCAAACCCGATTAGGACATTGTAGAAGAGGAGGTTCCACACCGCCCGGGTAGAAGCGGTCTCAATCAGTTCCCGCACTTCGGCTCTCGCCGCGCTTGCCAGCTCACCTGCGCCAATCTCTGACTTCTTCTCCTCCTTCATCTTCAAGGTCGGAGTGACACCCAGGAGGGTGACCAGGGAGAAGAGGGCGAGCGAGAGCCTGTACGATCTAACGAGTCCCAGAGATCTGAGCTGCTGCGGAAGAAATCCGCCCAGGAGGCTCCCCACCATGTTTACCCCCATGGACAGGGAGAAGTTCACGCCGAAAAGCTTCGCCCTATCATCGGCAGTGCTCGATTCCGCGAGGAGCGGCGCTCCCGACGTCATCTGGCAAGCTTCTGCACACCCCAGGATGCACGAGAAGAGCACCATCAAACCCGGCGAAGAAGCAATCGCCATCCCCAAATAGCCTACGGTGGTAAGGAGCCCGGCAGTAATGAGGACGGGCCTCCTGCCCACTCTGTCTGAGAACATCCCGGCCGGAATCGAAAAAGCGGCTGCCGACAGCATCCTGGCCGAGAGGATCGTCCCCAGGACCGTCTCGCTGAAGCCCAGAGACAATATGTAGAGGCCCTGGATCACACCAAAAGCACCCCTCGCGAGGGCGCTCATGGATACTGATTGTAGGTACAAACTGGCATTCCGTTGAAACCTCATAACATGTACTAATACTCCACTGCCGCTTCTTATCCCTTTCGCCTAAGCATCTTAACTGCAACCTGCGAGTTTCGATAACCTTACTGGGCAATCGCAGCCGAAACAAAAGATAACGCTCGGGTCTTCGCGCGGAAGAAGAGAGGAGAACAAATGAGGGTAGTTGCACTACATGACAAGCTCGCAGGCGAAAGCCTGGCCATGCCGGTTCACGGCGACGGCGGACGCCTCATGCTTGCCAGAGGGATGAAGCTTACCCCCGCACTCATCAGTTTGCTTCGCAGCAGGGGCTATACACGGGTCGCGCTTGAGGATAGTCTCACCGGCGACATAGAGATCGACGAGTCTATCCAGGAAGAAACCCGCCAGACGACTATAAGAGTGATGGATGCGGTAATGAAGACCATCCTACGCGGTACTCCGGGAGATGTAAGGCCCGTAAGGGACGCAGTCGACGCCATAATCGCCGACTTAAGGAGCAACCCGAAAGCCACGGTGGGACTTTACTCCCTTTGCGCCTTCGACGAGGAAACATACACCCACAGCATAAACGTCTGCATACTCAGCCTGTGCATTGCCGGAAGTTTAGGGTGGTCCATTCCTCGCCTCAAAGAGCTGGGACTCGGCGCGCTGCTTCATGACGTGGGCAAAGTGCTTATCCCGAAGCACATCATAAACAAGCCCACCCTTCTCACTGACGAAGAGTATGAACTGGTAAAAACCCATTCCATGAAGGGTTTTGAGCTCTTGCAGCAGTGCTACAACGTGGGGCCGATTGTAGCCCACGCGGCGCTCGATCACCATGAGAGGTTGGACGGTTCGGGATATCCGAGGCAGATAAAAGGAGACAGCATTACCGAATTCGGCCGTATAGTGGCCGTGGCAGATGTCTACGAAGCCATGACCGCCGACAGGCCCCAGCGTCGAGCGGTGCTTCCCGAGGCGGTGCAGGCGTTTCTAATGGAAAAACGAGGGATCCTCTTCGATGGAGACATGGTTGAAGCCATGTTCAAGCGGATAGCCCTCTATCCCACCGGCACCATATTGTCGCTCTGGGGCGGATACGTAGGAGTGGTCATAAGACAAGACCCTCGCGCAAACCACAGGCCTTGGGTCCGCATAGTGAGCGGGCCGGGCATACACCGGGCCACCGACGTAGCCCTATATGAGCGGCCGGAGATTACCATAAACCTGATCCTGGATGACTATCCTCCGGAGACAAGGAGGCTCATAACCGAACTAGGCCCCATACCGGAGCCGGGTTCGGACGCTTCTTAGGAGAGGCGTCGCATAGGAAAACCTCGTCCCGGCTCCTCGCAGGGCGATATATGACGGCAAGGCGCGGCCTCTCGTGCTTGCGTCTACTTGATCACGCCTAGAGCCTTGCCGACCGCTTCGAATTTCTCGATCGCGTAATCCAGATCGCTCTTCTCGTGAGCCGCCGAGAGCATGCAGCGTATCCGCGCTTTGCCTCTCGGGACCGTGGGGTATGTTATGCCTGAAGCAAAGATCCCCTCTTCATACAGCCGCTTGGAGAACTCGCCCGTCACCTTTTCGTCTCCCAGCATGACAGGGGTGATCGGAGTCTCGGTCTTGCCCGTTTGAAACCCTACCTTCTGGAGACCCGCGCGGAAGTAGGCGGCGTTGTCCCAGAGCTTCCTGACCAGGGTGTCAGACTCGAGGAGCACATCCACGGCGGCAATGGCCGCTGCCGTATCGGCCGGGGTGAGACCGGTGCTGAAGAGGAACGGGCGGCCTCTCTGCTTGAGGTACTCAATGAGGATCTCCTCGCCGGTCACATATCCGCCCATGACGCCGAAAGCCTTTGAAAGAGTGCCGACTTCGACCTCAACCCTGCCCTCCAGCTTGAAGTGGTTTACGATGCCGCGGCCGCTGTCGCCCAAGACTCCCTCGCCGTGAGCGTCGTCCACCATCACCATGGCGCCGAACTCATCGGCCACGTCGCATATGTCGGGAAGGGGAGCGATATCTCCGTCCATGCTGAAAACACCGTCGGTGATGATCAGCATGCGGCGGGCTTTATCCTTGTTCTCTATGATCTTAGCCCGAAGGTCGGCTACGTCGTTGTGCGCGTACCTGACGACCGTCGCCTTGGACAACCTGCACCCATCGATGATGCTGGCGTGGTTCAGCTCGTCGGAGAAGATCACGTCGCCCGCTCCGGTGATGGTGGGGATAACCACCGTGTTGGCCGTAAAGCCGGCCTGGACGACTATGCATGCCGGTGCATGCTTGAACTCGGCCAGCTTTTTCTCGAGGGCCACGTGGATGTCCTGGGTACCCGAGATGGTCCGCACTGCGCCCGGCCCGACTCCGTATTCGTCTATGGCCTTCTTGGCCGCTTCCTTGAGCTCAGGCATGTTGGCAAATCCCAGGTAGTTGTTGGAGCACAGGTTCAAGACTTTCTTCCCGTCAACCACAAACCACGCGCCCTGAGGCCCGCTTATGGTCCTTATGTGGTTGTAAAGCCCTGACTCTTTGAGGTTCTTAATCTCTTCGTGTAGGAAATCCAGCTTAGACATTACTTCAACCCCTCCGGATAAAGGATAACCTTGCCGCAATTTCCCTGAGTCATGAGGTCCATTCCTCGAGCGTAGTCGGCAAGGTCCAAGTGGTGAGTGATGATGGGCTCAATATCCAGCTTGCCTGAACGCAAAAGCTCCCGGGTCATGACCCATGTATCCCACATGCGACGTCCGGTAATCCCCTGCAAGGTGACTCCCCGCATGACGATGTCGTCGGAGAAATTCACGGTAAGCGGTTTGGCAGGAAGGCCCAAAAGGGCTATGCGCCCTCCCGGTCTCACCACCTTCACCATCTGCTTGTACACCGGGGCGGCACCGGCCATCTCTAGGACCACGTCTACCCCGACACCCTTGGTGGCATCCATGATAGCCTGCACCGGGTCATCTTTCTGGCTGTTTATCACCAGATCGGCCCCCATGGCGCGGGCCAAGTCAAGCCTGTATTCATTTATGTCGGCTGCTGCCACCCACGTTCCACCTACCGCCTTTGCCACTCCGATGGACATGAGCCCAATGGGTCCGCATCCAAAGACGGCAAAGGTCTTGCCCCGGCTCTCTCCTGACATTACCGAGTGGACCGCGTTTCCAAGAGGTTCCTGGACAGAAGCCACATGGGGCGGGATTGCCGGGTCGTTGTACCATAGGTTCTCTTCGGGAACCACTGCGTACTCTGCGAAAACGCCGTCTGTATCGACTCCCAGGATCCGGGTGTCCTGGCACACGTGTTTCTCGCCCAGCATGCACTGGACGCAGAGGCCACAGACAATATGGGTCTCGGCGGACACGTAGTCGCCCACCTTAGCCTTAAGACAATCGCTTCCGAGTTCGACTACCTCTCCGGCGAACTCGTGCCCCATTATCTTTGGGGGCTTCACCCGATTCTCGGACCACTCATTCCACATGTAGATATGGTGGTCAGTGCCACAGATAGATGTTGCCTTGATCTTGACAAGGACCTCGCCCGGCCCTGGTTTCGGCACGGGGACATCCAGCAAGACAGCACCCGGAGCAGGATCCTTCTTGAGAACAGCTCTCAACCGAACATCCTCCCTCTCCAATACGACTACGCGCAGGCCGTCGTGGCCATGCCGGGCCACCAGTTTTTTGCATTCTCGTTTTCGACATCCTGACCCCCGACTCCTCCGGATGGAAACACTTGGTCGTACCCGCCCCGGGCAAAACGCATGTGCCTATTCGGATGTCTTCCGGATGATCCGTCCACCCCACCCAATCGCCCAGACGTTGCCTTCGCCGTCCCTCAAGAACCTTACCTCCAGATCTTGCCCGTTCATGTAGAGGGTCCCCAGGTTTTCGCTGTCGCGCTTTACCTCGTACTCTTTCTTGTCTACGGTCGCGATAAGCTTTCCGTCTTTCTCCGAAAGCTTGAATGTGGAACCCTCGCCGGACTTGAACGTGCCGGTATACACTGAGATGGTCTCCGGCGGCCAGGCTTCCTTCTTGTAGACGCTCCTCGTAGTGTCCAAAGGAAGCCCCATAAGGAGGTTCACGGCCGCAAGGAAAGCCCTAGAGGATGGGGTGCCGGTCAGGTTGGAAAGCACCGCTACTCCAAGGCCCTTTTCCGGGATGAAACCGATATTGGACGCGACGCCTCTCAGGCTGCCGCTGTGCTCTATGAGAGTAACGCCGTGGTAGTCGTCCAGGCGGACGAAACCGTAACCGTACTTCCGGTCGCGAGAGTACGGGGCATGGGGATGGACCATGGTCTCTACTCCTAAAGGCGAAAGGATCTCCCGGCCTTCAAAACTTCCTCTCCCAAGGTACATCCTGAGGTAATTGGCGAGATCGAGGACGGTCGACTTCAGCCAACCGCATGCGGTGAACGGAGGCGCGACCTGCCAGTGACGTTTGTACTTCACCTCTTCGTCGTCCTTTATGTAGAGAGAAGTCACGTTGTCAAATGTCAGAAGGTCCCGGAGGTCGTACATGCTTCTCCTCATATCGAGGGGCGCAAGCACGTTCTCCTCCATGTAGTCTTCAAACCTCTGACCCGTAACCTGCTCAATGACGGCCCCCATGAGGCCGTAGGAATCGTTTGAGTAACTAAGGTATTTGCCCGGTTCCCCCAGGACCTCGTAGTCGCCGGTCCGGATATACTCCATAAGCTGGTCGAAATCATCGATCCTCGGGAATGATTCCTCGCCGGGCTCTTCTCCGTCGTCTTTCTGAGTGTTGCCCCGTATGGAGTAATTGAGCGTCGGCAAGGGAGGTATCCCGGCCGTGTGAGTCATAAGGTGGTGGATGGTAACCCGCTCTCCGCCTCCCCCCGGCAGATCGAAGGCCGGAAGGTACTTTTTCACCGGATCGTGGGGAGAGAGTTTCCCCGCCTCGGCGAGCTGCATGATGGCAAGACATGAGAAAGATTTTGACACCGACGCCACTCCGAAGATGGTCTCCGGAGTGACCGGGGCGCCCGTTTCCAGGTCCCTTACGCCGAATCCGCGCGAGTAGACTATTTCATCTCCCGATACCACCGCGACGGCCATCCCGGGAGCCTTCGTCTCCTCGAGAAACCCATTCATGTACTTTTCAAACTGAGTCTCAAAATGCTTCATTGCGCTCCTCCTCGGTCCACTTCCGGTTGTCTTCCGTAAGGCCCGTCTCGCCCCCGTGGGTATCCGGGCCAAACAGCCCGATATTCTTGAAGTTGTTCTTTGCGAAAGGAGAGAGTTCCTCCGAGGAGTCTTGTCCTTTAGGATGATTGGAGTCCCCTGTGCAGGGTTACCGCGTAGTTCAAAACGCGCAATAGAGATAGTCTCCTGAGCCCAAATGCCCCGATATCCCTGAACAACGTGGCGGGCTTGGAGTTCACTTCAATGAGCCAGGGCTTCCCTTCCTTGTCTATCCCCAGATCGACCGAAAGCTCCCCGCCAGGACCAGAGCGCCCTTCCAAAGCGGGCGGGATCATCCGGGCCACCCGCCTTACTTCCGCTTTCACCTCATTTTCCTTCCCCGGTAGCGCCAGTTCCAGGATGTCACCGACCCTGTGGTGCAGTTCCACGCCGGGGACTACGAAGCGCTCGGATTCCGGGTTGGCCCGGACCACCATCCCTGTCCTGAGCCAGACGCCCGCTCCACCCTTTTGATACACAACCCGCACCTCAAACGCGCTACCGGCTTCCCGCGGGAGGGGCGCAAGGTCTATCCCCTCTTGGATGATGTACTCAGATTCCTCTTCCCTTTTCCCGCGGTTTTCCGTAGCGGGCACCCGGATGACATCCGTGAGGAACCTAAAGAGACCTCCTTGTCCCCGGACCTCGTCTATTCTGGGCGGGATGCCTTTCTCACGCCTCGTGATCCGGTACCTGGACCCCAGGTTCTCAATGAGGAGAAGCCCCTTCGTCCCGGTGCCAAAACGGAGCTTCATGAATGACCTTTGCCGTGAGGAAGCAAAACGCACCGCATCTTGCGGCTCCCTTACCGCCTCCGTGTAGGGCAGGTGCCGCGCTATTTCAGGTATCCCGGAGAGGACCTCGTGTGTTTTCAGTTTGTCCCTGCACAAACGTACGAGGGGCAAGGAGTTCACGAATGCCGCCTGCGGGAAGGCCCGGGAGAAGTCTCCGGCCACATCCCTCGCGCCGCCCGTGGACGCCGGTATGTAACGGTCGTACACCACATCGGGCACGGGCAGAAGCCCTTGCTGCCAGCCGCGGCGGTCCCGGTAGGTCCAGCCTCTCAGGACTCCGGCAGATGGGTCCCAAACCGGCCCCTCACCGCGAAGGACATCCGGGAAAAACACGTAAATGAGGAGGCCCAGTTCGGCGCCTAGCCGGACCATGTGCCTGAACCTGTCGGTCTCAACGCCGAACCTCCCCCCTTTTGAAAGCACGGGGGCCATAATGCCTATGACCGGACCTATACGGAGATGGTCCCCGCCGGGCGTAACATCAGCCCTTAGAACGGCATCCTCCGGAAGCGCCAGCATCCGCGCCGCCGCCGGATTGGGGCGGACCAAGGTCGCCGGGGCCCAGGCAGGACTTCCCCTCACAAAATCCTCGTCAAGGGGGTCCGGACAAAGGACGTTCTCTCGTTTCACCCGGGCTTGGCGGGCGCCTGCCTCAAGCACTACGTGCTCCTTCAGCTCCTCAGGCCCGCCGGACCCAATGGATCTGCCCACCGTCACGCACGCTTCGTTGAATATGGGAGCATAAAGCCCCCAACTGGGACGGAAATCGTCCTCGGTAAGTCCCTCAAGATCTTCCGCTTCAATGCCGAAAACCTCACGGAAGTAAGACCTGTCGGCGTGGTAGTAGGCCCGCTGCCACCGGTAGAGAACCTCAAGGTGTGACGTCCAGAGTTCGGATTTTTCTTTGGACCTTCCCGCCCGTCCTGTATCCCCTGTGCCCGCATCGGGACGTACGGACGGCCCGATAAGTTGGTTTCGGTCCTCTCCGCACACCTCCGTCAGCTTAGCTTCGCTATATCGTAGGGCCTCTTTGGATACGGCTTCGCAAAGCCGTTTCATGGCCCGCGGGCTCCCGAGGAGGCTGGGTACGGTCGTGTATTCGAAGAAACCCCTGCCGGTATACCTGTAGGACCCCAAGAGCCCCTCTCCCAACCCGTGACGCTCCCGGGCCTGGCCGGGCCTTGAGGACAGCATCCCCAGTACGGCCACAGACCTGTCGAGAGCCCGGAGAAACGAGGAAGTAGGCTCTCCTTGAAACATGAACTTCGTGGAAAGGGGCATCCCCCGGCGCGGCAAAGGCGACGACAGCCACATGTAGCTTGCAGGCGGAGTGCTCCCATCGCTCCCCTGTGAGGCTTCGCCGGAGGAGGGGGGGACGAGTTCGCCTTTGGTGGTCAGGAGGACTTCAAAGAACCGGTTAAGACTCGTGCCGCTTCTGGGATCCACGGCTATGTACTCGGCTTTGGCGCCCAGAAACTTGATGGGAGAGTTTGGCCCTCTCACGTCGTCGAGGCCCCAGACGCCTCCTGGGCCTTCGGGTTCTACGTGGACCACCCACGGCCCGCCCGGTCCGAAACCGATGGTGACCAGAGAATGGTTGAGGCCCAGCGCGTAGGTCACCCGCACCCCAAGAAGAACTGCTTTCGAACGCTCACGCTCGGACGCATTGTCGCTCGGGCCGTGCCACTCGCCGGAAAGGCCCGATACTCTAACCCGGGCCGAGTGTCTTATGGGAAGGACCTCGCAGAAGAAATCTCGTGCGCCCTCATCTCTCGTGCAACCTGCCACGGCACTTGACAAGGCCCTGGCCTCATCCAGGCTATGTACAACCCGCCCGGCACCGTTCGAGTCCACATACATGACGGGGAACTCTGTGGCCGGCCCGGGCGCTATCACCCTTGGAGCCGGAATAAGGTGGAGACGCAATATCCTAAGCACAAGTTCTCTTGGTTGCATGGCGTTACGTGTAGAACGCAATCACGTCACCATCGCTCAATACGTGGTCACGCGGTACCATCTGGCCCTCAAATACGCTCTCACCCCATACGCGGGCGTATTTCAGAGACTCGGCGATCTCTTTGTGGACTTCTCGGGCGGCGTCAATGACGGTGGTGCCCCTCGGGAGTATGAACGGCTGCGAGAAATCGGGCTTCTTTCCGGGAGGCCTAGTGTAGACACGGATTTTCCCCAAAACGTCGAAAAACACTTTGGATAGGAGGAGATCGAGCCCTTCGCCTGTTTGAGTAGAACAAGGCACAATCTCCATTTTGTCTCCGATGATCTCTTTGAGGAGTTCGATCCTTTCAGTCGACCCCGGCATGTCACACTTGTTTGCGGCGCAGATGGCTTTCTTCTCTTTGAAGTTCCTCTCGCCCTCGTTCTTTATGAAGACATTGTTCTCTTCCATGAGGTTAAAGAGGTCCTCGGTTTGGTCAAGGACATCGTCATCGCCCGCATCGAGCACAACCAGGAGCCCGTCGGACATCCTGAGGATCGCCCATACCCAGGACTGGGAGGTCTCCGGCGCGATCGGGGGCATGTCGACCAGCTGTACCTGCACATTCTCCCAAGGAGCCATGCCCGGAAGAGGCAGGCGGGTCGTGAACGGGTAATCCGCGACCTCCGGCACGGCCCGGGTCATTGTCTTAAGCATTGAGGACTTGCCCGAATTGGGGGGACCAACCAGGGCTATCTGGCCCGCGCCTTCCTTTTCTATGCGGTAGAAATCCCTGCGCTTGGGGCCCTTGGCGCCCGACTTCATGCTCTCCTTGAGCCTGGCAATGCGGCGTTTTATGTCCGCCTGCATCTTCTCGGTCCCCTTGTGCTTGGGGATGGTGGCCATCATCTCTTCCAGGGCGGCCAACTTCTCCTCATCGGTGACGGCCTGCCGGTAACGTTCTTCGGCCACGTGGTAGAGAGGTCCTAAGTTGGCAGGCAACGGCCTTCACCTCCGAGAAATGCAGTTTTTCGGGTTAGGTTTTTCGGGCTAAAGCCCAATAATATGGTACGGACAAACCGCGGGTAAGGCAACCGGGGCAAAACCGCGCATACTATTCCGGCGGTATCGGACCCTAGGACCGGGGAGGCTCGCGTCATTGGCTGAGAGCTACATAGCCATCGCTACGTTCATCCAACAAGGACCTGCAATGCTCAGGATAAACCTGGGACAAGGTGCAGAGGCCAGTTTCATGGTGGCGAAGGTCTCGCCGCCTTCGCCTCTCGGACCCGGTAGCCCCTACTCGAGTTTCGCGCTGGCCGGGCCTTTCGGAAGCAGCCTCTACCTTGACGAAGAACAGATATCCCACATCCAGCCTGAAGGCCCTCAAGAGGGAACTCGCCTTCACATCACGCTGGACAACGGGATGTCACTCCTGCTCACTCGAGCGCCGGACTGCTAAGGAGCTAGGCAAGTCCCCGTGACCTTAGATATGACCGCCAATCGACCTCTTCTTCTCGCTGCGGCCCCAGGAAAAAGATAGACGCCTTCTTCACGGGTTTTCCGAGTATGCTCTCTGCGGCCAGGGCATAGAGAGCGACCTGAGACGTGTGGGCGAGGGTCCTCTCCCTCACCCTCCCGGCGGGAATGTCGTCGGTCTTGAAATCGAGTATGGCGAGCCCGTCCGGCTCGTCAAGCAGCATGTCGATCACGCCTTGAGCGATCACGAAGTCGTCGGGAGAATCGCACGCCTCCGCGAAGACGCGGGCGGGCAGCCTGACGGTAAAGGGTAGCTCACGGAGGACACGTCCTTGGGTTTCGCGTACTGCTATACCTGCGGGCGAAGCGAAAAACCCGGCCACACGTGCGATATCCTCGGGATCCACACCCGGCGACTTTAGGAAGCCGGCCTCCACCAACCTCCGGTTCTCAGACGCCACGGCCTCGGGACTGTGTGTGAGATCCAGCCTTATGCGCGAGAGGAGCGCGTGGACCGCTATACCGCGTTCCACCGCCCTGGAGTAAGCCCTGGCCTCGTCCATTCCCATTCGCCTGGTCGGCCTGGGAAGGAAGCGAGGGAACTCCTCATCGTCGCCGTCAAGGCGCCTCTTAAGTTCGCCCACCGACATCTTAGCCCGCACGGTCGTAAGGAGTTCAAAGGGATAACGCCACTCCAGCCTCCTCCTCACTTCCCTCATCACCTCCGGATCTGCCGGAGGCGGAGGCACAAGGCCCTTCACGTCGCTCAGGCGGAGGTCCGTCGGCTGAGAAACGCCGTACGACGGAGGCGGTACCGGCTCACCGTCCGGGGTACCCCACAGTTTCACCCTAAAGAGGTCTTTTCGGGCCCCGGAGAGCGCTACCGGGCAGATCCAATCGAGATAAGTCCCTGCGCCTTCAGGGTCGCTTCGCTGCCAGCGCTGCAGCGCAGCCTCAACACCCCTCACCGAACCGACCATGACCAGTTTTTCCTTGGCCCTCGTGAGCGCCACGTACAAGACCCGCATTTCTTCGGCCGTGTTCTCCCGTTCAATCCTTGCCGCGATAGCCTGGTGGAGGGCGGTGGGGTACTTCACTCTGTTCTCCAGATCTACATAGAAGGCTCCCAACCCGAGCTCCCTGTGAAACAGGATGTCTTTACGCAAGTCGTCCTTGTTGAACCCCTTCCCGAGGTCCATGACGATAACCACGGGGAACTCGAGCCCCTTGGCCTTGTGGACGGACATAAGGCGGACAACATCCTCATGCTCTCCCAAGGCGCGCGCGGTCCCGAGGTCTCCCTCCGACTCGCGGAGGCGCTCGATAAACCTCAGGAAGCGCTGTAGCCCGTGGCGCCCGAAGGAGTCAAACTGGCGGGCCCGGTCGCAAAGGGCCCTGAGGTTGGCCTGCCTTTGCCCTCCGCCCGGGAGGCCGCCCACATAGTCGTGGTACCCCGTCTCCCTCAGTATGTTCCACAATACTTCCGCAAGGGGGCGCCTCCTGGCTTGAGTCCGCCACCGGTCCAAGTCCTCGAGGAAGCCCGCAAGGATATCCCTAAGGCGCGGTTCGGCGCCTTCGGAGCGAGAGTACGAAAGCACCGCGTCGTAGAAAGGCCCCTTTTTGACGGTTGCCCTTATGACGGCGAGGTCGCCGGGCTCTAATCCCACGATGGGCGAGCGCAGGACGGCGGCAAGCGGTATATCCTGCAGCGGGTTGTCGATCACCGAGAGGAGCGACAGGGCGATCTCGACTTCCCTGGCCTGGAAATACCCGGTCGCGGCCTCGGCGTAGCAGGGGATGTCGCATCTGGACATGACCTCCGCCACGGCGTTGGCCCTTTCCTTAGTAGACCGCATGAGGATGGCGATGTCCCGGTAGGAGCAAGGGCGCATGGTCTTGGCCTTGTGGTCCCAGATTAGAAGCGGATCGCGGGGATCGACCATGCTCTTGATGCGCCACGCGGCCACCAATGCTTCCTTCTCCAATGCCTCATATTCTTCAAGGTCGCCCGCCGCCTGCGCCGGGTCGGGCGACTCAGATGCCGCCTGATCTCCTGAGTGCTCAGGTCCTCCACCCTCTGAAGCTGCAGGGTCCCGACCTCCTCCCGGTGAAGATGTCCGCCCGGAAGACGCGCCGCCTTTCCCTTCCTTGGAAGTCGCGGCCAGCCTTTCAACAAGGTGGAGCTCTACACTGTACTCACCCCGGGACGGCGGGTAGGACGCGCCGGGCCTCAGTTCGTGCCCCTCCCGGTAGTCGATATCGGCCACTTCTTCCCTCATGATGTCGGCGAAGATGGCGTTCACGGCATTGAGCACCTCTACCCTGCTGCGGAAGTTGTGGGTCAGGTCTATGCGGATGCCGGGAGGGTTCTCGGTCACGGCTCTACCGGGCGGGACGTAGGACCTAAGCTTCTCCAGGAACAGACCGGGTTCGGCCAACCTGAAGCGGTAAATGCTCTGCTTGAGGTCGCCGACCATGAAAACGTTGCCGGATCCCGACTCCTTCCTCGCGACCTGTGTAAGGATCCGCTCCTGGAGGGGGTTTGTGTCTTGGTACTCGTCTATCAGGATCCAGTCGAATTCCTTCCTCACATCTTCGGCGATTCTTCCACCGTCCATCTCCAGGATCTCCAGACAGTATCGCTCGAGGTCTGCGAAGTCGACCCCGCCCTTATCCCGCTTCTTGGCGGCGTAGCGCCTGTCCAGGCCCTCTACGACGTCCAAGAGACCGGATATGAGCGGCCCGAGGGCCGTCATCTCAGAGATAACTTCGTCCAAAGGCCGGGTAAAAGCGTAATCTCCCACCCTGCCGAAGGCCCTCTTTGCGAGATTTCGAAAAGCAGAAGCCCTGCTCTTAAGGTCGGGATCGCAGTCCCTGGCGGGAGCAAGCCTGGTAAACGACGCAGAAGAAAGGCGGGAAGCCACGGCGCCTGCTACCTCGCGAAGTACGTCCGTGAGGCCGCTCGCGCTATCTACCGCCTCCTGAGCCTCCCGGCGTAACCCTTGAACCAGCGCTTCGGCTTCCGAAAACAAGACCATGTCGTCTTCCAGGGCTTTGAGGTAAGCCTGTGGCCCGCCGGGGGCTTTACACAGGCTCATGGCTTCTTCCACAAGGGCCTTTGCCCGCTTTAGGTCCCTTAGCGCCCGAGATGCGAGGCACGTGAGCCACACAAGGTCCTCGCCCGAGGCCCGCTCCTTGACCAGCCGGAAAAAGTCTGTCATGGAAGGTTGGGCCCTTACGAACTCATGTAGCCTCAACACCGTAGACTGGAAACCTTCATCTACGGCTCTACCCCCAAAGCGCTCCACCAGCGAACGGAAGGCGTCTCCGTAAGGAGAAGGCTCGTCATAGAGGTCTTCGAAGAGCTCCTCCACAGCCTCCATCCTTATGAGCTCGGCTTCGTTGGCATCGAGGACCCGAAACGACGGGTCAAGGTTCACTCTGAAGTAGTACCTTCGCAGTATGCGCAGGCAGAAAGCATGGATCGTGGAGATCTGGGCCCGGTCGAGGAGCGCCAGCTGGCGTCCAATGCGGGGATCGCCGGGTGACTTCCGCAAGGCCTCCTCAAGGGAAGACCGTATCCTCTCCTTCATCTCGGACGCCGCTTTCTCGGTAAACGTGACAACGAGGAGCCTCCCCAAGTCCAGAGGGTCCTTGGGAGAAAGCACCTTGCGGATGACCCGCTCGACCAACACCGAAGTCTTGCCCGCCCCCGCCGCAGCCGAGACGAGCATGTTGTTCCCCGCAAGGGTTATTGCCAGCTCCTGCTCTTTGGTCCAGAGCGTATCAGCCACGGGCGTCACCTCCTCCCCGGATCTCCTCCCAGATGCCTCCCGGCGGAGGCGCTATAACACGGTACCTGTTGCCGGGCAACAGGATGTCGAACGAGCATAGCGGGCCGTAGGGGCAGAAGGTACAGGCCCTCTTCTCGCCGCGCCTGTACGGCGCTATCTCTATGTCGCCCGAGAATATGCGGTCGCACATCTCTTTCACCTTGCGGCGGACATACCCTAGGAGCGCCTCGAAATCCTCAAGGCGGGCAACGGAAGACCGGCCGCCCACCCCCTTGGAGGTGAAGGTCACCGGGATGATGTCCGAATGGGACCGGCTATCACAGTCCATCACCCTCAAGACGTCGAGATCATCTATGAGAAGGCCCGTCATGCGGAGGGCCTTGGTGATGTTCCTTGCAGACACATCCGGAGGAACGGGGCCCTTTTCCGGTATCATGGGGTCGCGAAGGGTGAAATACAGAGCTCCTGCCGGAAGCGGCCCCTTACGGGTTAGGGGAGCGCCGGGACCCGGCAAGGCCGTTCCCGCCACTCCTCCCATGCGGGCGATGAGAGGCCAGTTCTCGAGCGCCACTATGAGGTATACAAGGAGCTGGAGCGAGAGCCCGCTCCAAACATCAACGAGGTCCAGAGACCTGGTCGAGGACTTATAGTCTACAATCCTTATGTACGGCCTCATCCCGGTAAAGCCCACGTCTACCCTGTCGATCTGCCCTCTCAGGACGACTTCCTCCCTCGGGCTCACCTTTATCCTGTAAGGCGGAAGTCCCTCTCCCATCCCGAACCTGACCTCGGTGCACACGGGCCTAAACCCGCCCCGACGCATGTGTTCCGCCGTAACCAGGGCGGCACGGTCAACTATCCGCCTGAGGGCGTCCGCTACATACCGGTATCTGGCCGAACTCATGAACAGCTCGTCCCTAACTTCAGGGACCAGCTTGTCCACGACCGAGTTAGCCAGCGAAGTTATGTCGGCCTCCGTTAGGTCCTTCCAGTCGGCACCCAAAGAGCTCAGCCTCTCGACAAACTCTTTCATCGCATTGTGGAGGAAGGTGCCTGCATCGGCCGGCTCAAGCCGGTAGATATCCCTCTCTCTGAGCCCGAGACCGTCGGATGCAAAGTGGTAGAAGGGACAGGCGCTAAACCGCTCCAGCCTTGACACACTGGTCTCGGGCGCGCTGCCGTAGAGCCTTCGGACGAGAGACCCGTCCAGCGGACGGAGCTTATTGGTGAAGGAAAGGGACCCCAGAACCACCCTGGAAACATCTATCCGCTCGGGCTCTATAAGCCAGCGGTAGACTTCGGCCCAAGCATCTCCGGCCCTCAGGCCTTGGCGAAGGAGCGAAAGCCTCCTGGCGGCAATCCCGCGGGCACGGGCAGGGACGACATAATCCAGATCGTCCGGCCACCTTCCCGGCGGTTCCATGGCCGCAGTGACTTCGCCGAGACCCGAGAACACCCGCTTCACCATCCCCAAAACGTGGGAAGGTGTCTGGGCCTTCCCCTCCGCGTCGCCCAAGGGGTACGAGATGTAAAGCCGCATGGACGGCCTTGTGAGTGCAATGTAGACCAGGTACTGCTCGTTAAGCTGCCGGGTGATTGAATCGGGTTCCAGCTCTATGCCTTTTTCTGAAAGGTAGGCCCGCTCCTCGTCGGTAAATACGCTGTCTTCAGCCTGCCTCCTGGGGAAAACCCCCGAGAGCGCACCGATCAAGAAAGTGACCTTGCATTCAGGCTGCCTGGACCTATCGATGGCCCCTATGAGGACTTGGTCCAGCGAGGGAGGAATGACCCCCAGGCGGATGTCTTCCAGCCCGGCGTCAACGAGGACCGCGTAGGTCTTGAGGTCTACCTCGCGCTCGCCAAGGATCTCTTCGGCTTGCTCCAGGATCTCCATGACCTTGTCCCAAACGCCTGCGTGGTCCTGCGCTTCTGCCAGATCACCGGACTCTTCGGCGAGGGCCTGCCAGCGCTCGAGCGTAGCCGGCACATCGAGGTCGGTTAGAAGGTCGTAGACGGCCCTCGAGATCTCTCTCGCAGTGAGGCTTGTCCTCCTCCCCTTTAGCCTCCGGTAGAACCTCTCGAGGTGCACGACGGCTTGTCGCCTGGCGGAATCGGCGAATCGGGCATCATCGCTTTCCGTAACTACCTCCTCTTCGCCAACCATCGACTTCCTGGCGTATCGCCAAGGTTCCTTCGCAATCCACCTCTCGCCTTGGATCCCGTGGGCGAGCACGTAGTTCTCGAGCCTGTCCACGACTTCTCGCGGAACGGGCACGAGGTCGGTCTTCAGGTAGCGGAAAACGCTGTCTGAGGGAAACGAGCCGGTCACTACCTCTAAAGAAGACCTGAGCAATTCGGACAAGGGATGGTGTGTGAGAGACCGCTTCCGGTCCAGGAAAAAGGGTATTCCATGATCGGCGAACACGAGCTCAATAAGGTCCGCATAGCCCGAGAGATCCCGGGCCTCTACGGTGATATCCCGGTAGCGAAGCCCTTCGTCCCTCACGAGCTTTACGATCTCCCTGGCAACAAACTCCACCTCCGCCATGGGGTTGGTTGCCGAGACAAGGACCACTCCGGGGCGGTCCGGCGATTCTTCACAAGTTCCTCTACCGGTCACTTCGGGTTCACCCGGCGCAGTGGATAAGGGGTGTGCCTCGGCCCTCCCGGGAGTGCCCCCCGAAAGCCGGGCGGCCATCTCAAGCCTGGCAAGGTCAAAAGTCCCTCTAAACCTCGGCGGGACCCCATCTTCCCCCAGATGAACCACAGGTTCTACCGAAACTCCCGCATCGCTTGCCAGGGCCAAGACCTTCTCGTAGACCTGGCGGGTTGGGTAAAACAGCGAAGATGCCGAAACCGGCCCGGAAAGCTCCCGCCTGTCCAGGCAGAGAGCCACGTTTGTCTGTTCTGCAGATTCCATTATGGCCCGGAGGACCTTGTATTCCTTGGGCGTGAAGCCCGAAAACCCGTCTATCCAAACCGTGGAGCCCCTCACTAGGGATGACCCGGGGATCTTTACCGCTGCCATCTCAAGGTAGTCTTCGGGGTCAAAAAACCTTCCGGCAAGGAACTCTCTGTATGCTCTGAGAACGACCTCGAGATCGCGGATTTTTTGCTCAAGGTAGGGCAAGTTGGTCGCGCTCTTTGCAGCAGGCTGCATATCGCCGGGACTTACTTCGTACAAGGAAAGCTCTTGCAGCGTCCTCCCGAGCGTCTCTCTGAACCCCGGGTAATCGACCATGGGAGCGAAAACGGTAAGATCCTTCCTGTGTTCCCAGAGGACCGACTGGATGGCCATACTGCGCCCGACTTGGGTGATGAAGGGAAGCGAGACCCCTCCGCACTCATCGAGCACCTTCAGGCAGAGCCTGCGGAAACTCAATATATGGAGGTCGAAAAACCCTCTAAGCCGGGAGTCTTCCAGTACCTTTCGTTCCATCTGGAAAGTTGCTTGGTCGGGAACTATGAGGAGTATGGGAGGGTTCGCGGAAGAAAACCCCGAGCCCGTCGCACCGCCTTGCCCACCAATCGGGCGTCTATGGCGGCGCAAGAGTTCGCTCACTATCTCAGAGGTTATGTAGGTTGTCTTCCCTGAACCGGCTGGACCGGCGATAACCCGCAGGCTCAAGCTAACACCTCCGACTCGCCTCCCAGGTTTCAGTAGGCTCTCACACTGCGATTCCTACACGATGCAGAGAGTTGAGACAACCACGGGCCTCCTGCCCGTCTCGTTTCTCATGAATTTCTGGACCATAGAGGATATGTCTTCCTCAAGTGCCTCCCGCCTTGAGAGCCCTTCCGCCGGAAGGGAATCGAAGTACTCCTTAACCCGTTTGGCTGCTTCCGCAAGAAGCGTCTCGCCTCTTGCGCTCTTCATGAAGCCGGTGCTCTTCACCGACGGCATCTCCAAGAGGGCGCCGGTTGTCGAAGAGACCACGCAGCTTACGAAGATGGCCCCCGAGTCGCTCAAGTACTTCCGCTCCTTGAGGACAGGGTCTCCTATCTCTCCCACACCGCTCGAATCGACCATGATGTTCTTTGTCTGGACTACGCCAATAATCTCACAGTGTTCGGGAGAGAGCGAGAAAATCGTGCCGTTTTCTCCAATAAGCACGTTCGAAGGCGGAACACCCGTGGCAACCGCAAGCTGCGCGTGCTTTATCAGATGACGGTACTCTCCGTGAATGGGGACAAAATACCTGGGCCTTGTCAGATTGAGCATCATCTTGAGTTCTTCCTGGCTTGAATGGCCTGAGACATGGACCTCGGATTCAGGCTCGTAGACAACATCTGCCCCGCACCTGAACAGGTTGTCAACCACCCTCGACACCATGGTCTCATTGCCCGGGACGGGCGAAGCAGCCATGATCACGAGGTCTCCTTCAATGATCTCGACCTTCCTGTGGTCCCTGCACGACATCCGGGCCAGCGCAGACAGGGGCTCACCTTGGCTGCCGGTGGTCAATATCACCATCTTTGAGTGGGGGTATCTACCGAGGTCCGACGCGTCCACAAGAGTCCCCATAGGGGCGCGGAGGTAGCCCATGTTGAGTGCAACTTCCACAACCATCTCCATGCTGCGCCCGATGACGCACACCTTCCGGTTGTGCTGGTAGGCAACGTCGATTACCTGCTGGATACGGGGGACGTTGGAAGCAAAGGTCGTTATGATGATCCTGCCCCTCGACTTTTGGAACACGCGATCAAGGGATTCGCCGACCACACGCTCCGACGGTGTAAACCCGGGGCGATCGGCGTGGGTGCTGTCGGAAAGTAGCGCCAAGACCCCCTCGTCTCCGGCACGTGCCAGCCGGGAATAGTCGGTCGGCTCGCCGTCGACGGGAGTCTGGTCAAGCTTGAAGTCCCCCGTATGTATGATGGTCCCTGCCGGTGTGCGCAATATGAGTCCTACGGAGTCTGAAACGGAGTGTGTTACGCGAAAAGGCTCAACCTGAATGGAACCAAAATCTATGATGTTGCCCGGTTCAAATACCCGGAAGTCGACCTCACCTTCGTAGTTCTCGTCCAGCTTTCTCCGGGCCAGCCCCAGAGTGAGGCGAGTGCCGTAGACGGGGACATTCACGTCTTTCAGAACAAAAGGAAGCGCCCCCACGTGGTCTTCGTGTCCGTGGGTGAGGACTATGCCTCTTAGCCTGTCTTTACGTTCAACCAAGTAGGATACGTCGGGGATCACGAGATCGATCCCGGGCATGTCATCCTCGGGGAACGATAACCCGCAGTCAATCGCGATGGTATCGCTGTGAGTCTCGACGACCATGAGATTTTTGCCGATCTCTCCGAGGCCGCCCAAGGGTATGAGGCGTACTTGTCTTGTCATGTTTATCTCACCAGTTAACTAGTATAGCCTGTCTTGCCTATTGGTGCCAGGGAAGGGGATGCCTCAAGTATAATGGGCGGCCCCGAAAGGCCGCCCTCAGGTTCCCTCCAAGCTAGTGGGTCTCTACATCATAGGCCCCGTTCTGCCTAAGGATATCGGCGGCGTCTTCGACCTTATCGTCATCGGACCTCACCGCAGTCACGATCTTGCCTTCCTTGACCCTCTGCTCATATCGCCTTCCGGATTCCTCGGGGATGCCCCAATCGATAAGCCCGCCTGCGATACCGCCGGTGACGGCTCCGCTCAAAGCCGCCGCGATAGGACCTGCCGCGACCAGTGGCCCAATACCCGGTATCGCCAGCGCTCCAACCCCGGCGAGAAGCCCGGCGGCCCCTCCTATAGCGCTCCCGGTAGCGACTCCACCTGAAATATCTGACCTCATGGTGGTCTCGCCACGACCCTCACGGCCGGACCTTGCCGAGCTTTCCTTTGCGACTATTGAGATCTCATTGCGGTCGAACCCTCTTCTCTGCAGTTCATCCGCCGCTCTTTCAGCTGCTTCTACCGAATCGAAAACTCCCAATACGGTTCTTGCCATCCTTGCACCTCCGTTGTGGATCTCTCGCCTAGTCTCTCCTCCAAACGAGCACGAGATTCACTGCCTTGGGATTTTGTGCAAAGGAGGGATTACCGGACGGGGAATCATAAACGCTTCTTTTCAACCATAAGTACAAGTAGGGGGTGAACGCCCGTGTGGAACATTATCCTGGCGATTGTCCTCGTCCTCCTCGCGGTCTATATCTCCATGACCGTGAGAGTGAATCGAATACAAGCCGCTAGAGCACGGAAGACCTCGTACGAGGAGAGGTCTTCGCCGCTATCCGAGGCAATCAAGGACTTCGTGGCGATAGCAGGTGGCGTGTATCTGGGGCTCTCCGCGATGGCCGAATTCCTCAAGGTGCCGGTCCCCATGCAGGCAACGGTGTGGGGTACCCAGTTTGACCCGGTGGCGCTGTTCTCAATCTGTCTGGCGATCCTTTCGCCCATCCTGCCGGTGGGCAAGAACCGTCTCTGAGGACGCGTACTTTCAGGGCAGAAACAAAAGCAGGCGTTCTTGCCTGCGATGTTTCTCACCTGGAATCTCTTTTTTCCGTCTGACTATGAAGGTTAAGCCACTTACAGATGAGATTGTCCAGGCGAGCGCTGTCCATGCCAGCTGCCTGTATCTTCGCTCTATTATACTGGTCTCCGACCTTCTCGTTCAGCTGGCATCGAAGCGTTTCGATCTCCCTCCGGAGTTCCTCTTCGCTGATGCCTACGGCGAACCCTCCCTAACAAATAACTTGCGACCGCCATCCGCTTAGCTAGAAGTGGAAGGTCGCGTCTTGCAAGACAATTATAAACACAGCCTGTCGAAACTGGAAAGGGGGATCGACAGGATTCCTAACATGGCCCCTACCTGGGGTAATACTGTGGGTATACTGTCAAAAACCTGCTACAGCGCTTCCCCAAAAAAAGCTATAAATCGCGCAGGGCACGGATCTTCTTCATGTTGGCGAGATCGTCGCCGTGGTCGTCAATAGGCGTCTCAAGCAGGCCTGGAAGGTCGTGGAGCAGAAGATCGCACTCAAGGATCGCCCGGAAGGTCTCCTCGCCCAGGTTCCCTTGGCCGATATGGGCATGCCGGTCCAAACGTGCCCCTAAGGTGCCTTTGCTGTCATTGAGGTGCATGGCGCAGAGCCTCGATAATCCGACATGCTCATCGAAATCTGTCAGAACCTTACGCACTCCTTCGGGCGCGGTCCAATCATATCCGGCGCCGAATGCATGGGCAGTATCCAGACACGCGCCAAGTCTCTCTTCGGGGAAACTGTTTATAAGGACCCCAAGAGCCTCAAAACTACACCCTATCTCTTGGCCCATACCTGCAGTGTTCTCAAGGAGTATCTTGACCGGCCCTGTGTAGCGCCTGAGGGCTTCCTCTATGCTCGAGTAGACCCTGGCAAACGCCTCAGGCGACTCGGGGGGGTCGTCCTTGCGCTTGTGGCCTACGTGGGTCACAAGATACCGCCCGCCGAGGGTCTCGGTCCTTTCTAGGTCCTCAACCAGGACATCTATGGAATAGCTCCTCGTGTCAGGGTTGTCGGACGCGAGATTCACAAAATAGGGGATGTGGACGACGAGTGGATGGATATTATTCTCGGCAAGGATCTTCTTCATCTTCTCCACATCGGGAAGGGATAGATCTTTGGCCTTCCCTCCCCGAGGGCTCCTGGAGAAAATCTGGACAGCCTCGCATCCGAGGGATACGGCGGTCTCTGCCATCTTGGCCATCCCGCCCGCTATGGAAACATGAATGCCAAGCCTCACGTTAGTGCAACCTATCCCGGTCTCGGCTGTTGCGGCTCACGTCCCTGCGCCAGCCTGGCCTCCGGTCTCCGCGCCCTCCATCCCTCTCGCCTCTAAACTCCCTCGACGCCGGAGATCCACCCAGAGCTTGGCGCCTTGAGAGGTTCACCCGGCCCATATGGTCGATTTCAATCACTTTCACGAGGACTTCGTCTCCGACGTTCATGACGTCTTCGATGCGGCTTACATTCTCAAGGGCGGCCTCAGAAGTCCTCACAAGCCCTTCCTTCCCGGGAAGGACCTCGACAAAAGCTCCGAAGGAGGCGAGCCGGGTCACCTTCCCCTTGTAAGTCCGCCCCACCTCGATATCCCTTGTAAGGTTCTCTACGATTTCCTTGGCCCTCTCCCCGCTCTCCATGTCGGGAGCGGCGATGAACACCCGGCCGTCCTGCTCAATATCGATCTTCACGCCGGTCTCGGTCGTGATCTTGTTGATGGTCTTGCCTCCCGGCCCGATTACGTCCCGTATCTTCTCGGGATCGATATTCACCACGATGATGCGAGGGGCGTACTCAGAGAGCTTTTCTCTCGGAGCGGGAATGGTCTCCTCTATTTTGTCCAAGATGAAGAGCCGGGCCTTCTTCGCCCTTTCCAGAGCGGTAGTAAGGATGTTCCTGTCGACCCCGGCTATCTTTATGTCCATCTGAAGGGCGGTCACGCCTTCTCTGGTCCCTGCGACCTTGAAGTCCATGTCGCCCAAGGCGTCTTCCATGCCTTGGATGTCGGTGAGGACCTCCATCTTGTCCTCTTCCTTGATAAGGCCCATGGCGATCCCCGCTACGGGCGCCTTTATCGGCACCCCTGCGTCCATGAGCGACAGGGTGCTGCCGCAAACCGAAGCCATCGACGTAGACCCGTTGGACTCAAGGACCTCGGACACCACGCGAATGGTGTAGGGAAATTCCTCTTCGCCCGGGACCACGGGGAGAAGGGCTCTTTCCGCCAGAGCGCCGTGACCGATCTCCCTTCTTCCCGGACCCCTCAAGGGCCTGGTCTCACCTACCGAGTAGGGCGGGAAGTTGTAGTGATGCAGGTACCGCTTGGTCTCTTCAATGCCGGTTGTGTCCAGTTCCTGGATGTCCCCCTTGGCGCCCAGAGTAGCGACGCTCATGACCTGGGTCTGGCCCCTTGTAAAGATGGCCGACCCGTGGACCCGCGGGAGAGTCGCCACTTCGCAGGTAATGGGCCTTATCTCGTCCGGCTGTCGCCCGTCCGGCCTCTTCCCCGTCTCAACGATCATCCCGCGGACTTCGGCCTTCAACACGGCATGAAACGCTTCGGATATCTCAGACTCCCTCTCGGGAAACTCCCCGGCAAGCTCGGTGTAGACTTCCTTAAGGATGTCTTCGATGGCAGACTCTCTCGAGAGCTTCTCTTCCACCCTTATGGCTTCTCGTATCTTTGGCGTGGCTATCGCGGAAACCCTCTCCACGACGTCTTCTCCCGGCAGGAAAAGGACCGGCTCAAACTTAGGCTTGCCGATTTCCTCGCGGACACCCTCTAGAAACTCGCAGATCTCCCGTATCACCTCATGACCGTACATGATGGCTTCGACCATCACGTCTTCAGGGACCTGGTTGGCTCCCGCCTCCACCATGAGGACGGCATCTTTGGTACCAGCGACCGTAAGGCGGAGGTCGCTTCTCTCGGCTTCCTCGACGGTCGGGTTTATCACAAACTGGCCGTCTACAAGGCCTATCTCGACGGCTCCCATGGGGCCTTCCCAGGGTATATCGCTTACGGTAAGGGCCGCCGAAGCGCCTATCATGCCGGCGATCTCGGGGGAGTTGTCGTGATCAATGGAAAGCGGCATGACGACAATCTGGACTTCGTTCCTTAAGCCTTTTGGAAAGAGCGGGCGTATGGGACGGTCCGTCACTCTGGCCTGGAGGATTGCCTTCTCAGGCGGCCGTCCTTCCCTGCGCCCCCAGCTCCCTGGGATGCGGCCGACGGCGTAGAGCCTCTCCTCCACATCAACGGTAAGGGGGAAAAAGTCGACTCCTTCTCTCGGCTCTTTCGATGCAGTAGCCGTAGCAAGCACGGTGGTATCGCCGTACCTAACCAATACTGCCCCATTGGCTTGCTTGGCAACTTTTCCGAACTCCAGAGTCAGGGTGCGGCCACCGAGCTCAAACGTGAATATCTTGTGTCCGTCCAATAAGCACACTCCTTTCGGCCTGCCCTAGCCTCTCAATCCGAGTTTCTCCACAATAGCCCGGTAACGTGCCGGGTCTTGGCGGTTTAGGTAGTTCAAGAGGCCGCGGCGCTGGCCGACCATCTGTAGCAGTCCTCTTCTCGAGTGGTGGTCCTTCTTGTGTACCTTAAGGTGCTCGGTGAGATAATTGATCCTCTCTGTGAGGAGGGCGATCTGAACCTCGGGTGAACCCGTGTCGGTCTCGTGAATCCTATACTTCTCGATGATGCTCTTCTTGCGATCTGATTGAAGCGTCAAAAGAGGCACCTCCATTGGAATCCTGAATATGCCTTGAGCCAAGAGACACGCCGGAGGCGCGTGAAACCTAGCCTCAAGGTCAATGTGTCTGGAGCATTCTATCATAGCCCCCGGGTAGTGTAAACGAACGAGCCTTCAGCCAAGCACCTTCAGGGCCCATGCCGGACCAGAGGAACTTAATGTCCTCAAGAACCCTTTCCCTTAAAGAGGATGCGTCGGGGAAGTGCAGCTCATCCCTGATTTTCTCTAGAAAGAAAACCTGCATCTCCCTGTCGTAGAGGTTGCCCCTAAAGCCCGGGATGTGGCACTCCACACGTATCCCCTTTCCGCCGAAAGTCGGTCGGGTCCCTATGTTCACGACGGAAGGATGACATTCAATGCCGCTTTCCCCAAGAAACCTGGTATAAGCCGCGTAAACTCCGTTTCCCGGGATAAGCTTGTCGTCAGGCACCGAAATATTGCATGTCGGAAGGCCGATCCGGCGCCCCCTTCCGTCTCCCCGCTCCACGCGCCCGTAGAGACAATAGGGCCTTCCCAAGAGCCGGGCGGCGTGGGAAACCTCCCCCTTCTCCAAAGAGTTCCTTATTCTCGTACTAGAAACGATCTCTCCGTCCATCTCGAACGGGGGGACCACGGTCACGCCGAAGCCCTGCTCCGAGCCCCACCGCTTGAGGTCTCCGGGAGTGCCGCTTCCCTTGTACCCGAAAGTGAAGTTGAACCCGCATACAACGTGTGCGACGCCGACGCCTTGCACCAGGTAGTCCGTCACAAAGTCGTCCGGAGAAGTGGCTGCCAGCTCGCGGGTGAAATCCACGGAGAGGAAGTAGGAAGCACCGAAATCCTCCGCGAGGAATGCTTTTTCCTCGCGCGGGGTGAGGAGCCTCTCATGTCCTCCCGAGTTGCCCGTCAAAGTACGGGGATGGGGATGAAAAGTCATGAGGAGGACCGGGTACCCTTCCAAGCCGCTTACTCGCTTGGCTTCGGAAAGGAGGGCCCGGTGGCCCAGATGGAATCCGTCGAATACGCCTATTGCAGCTACAACCCTTTGGGGTAAGAGAGCCCGGTCTAGTTTTCCATTGCGCATGACAAGCCTTTTCACACCCACACCGTCTTTCAGCCTGATTTTGATTCCCGGTACAGCACTTTTTCGTAAGAGACCTTGTTCGGACGCTCCGGACGTACCACGGCAACTATGGAAGCCCGGGAGAGAGGCTCGGGAGATATGGCCATTACGGTCCTTCCAAGAAGAGAAGCCGGGATGCCGCCTAGGAAATCAGAATCTCTGAGCGGCACTCCGTGAGCAATTTTCTTGAGGGCCCGGGGAAGCACTCTGACCGTAGGGTAAGTCTCCGGCAAGACGCTCAAGGGTTCGGGGAAAGCCCGATCCAGCTCTCCCAGGCTCTTGTTATCCGCAAGTTCTCCGATAGTGAGGGCATCCTTCAGTTGAAACTTGCCGCTACGGGCCCGAAGGAGGTAGGAAACTACGGCTCCCGAGCCCAAGTCCTCTCCTATGGACCGGGCAAGCGACCTCACGTACGTCCCCTTGCCCACAGTCATATCGAAAAGCCCGACTGGGTGCCTACCTTCTTTCCATGCCACAAGCGAGAGGCTGTGGACAACGACATCCCGTGGTTCCTTTCGCAGGACCACACCTTCTCTCGCCAGATCGAGCATCTTCCTCCCTCCCACTTTGAGGGCAGAAAAAGCCGGAGGCACCTGTTTTATGCGACCCCGGTAGCGGGGGAGGAGGGCCTCCACTCGTTCTCGGGTAACGCTCGAGGCGTCTACATCGCATTCAATCTTTCCGTCGGTGTCACCGCTGTCGGTGACGAGACCGAAGGTAAATTCAGCGAGGTAACGCTTGTCCTCAACCAAGAAATACTCAGTTAAGCGCCTGTAGGCACCCGTTACCAAGGGCAGGACACCGACGGCCAGCGGGTCCAGCGTCCCCAGATGGCCGACTCGATCCTCGCGAAGCATCTTCCTTACGACCGCGACGATATCGTGGCTTGTCACGCCGCGGGGTTTCAGTATGTTCAGGAATCCATCCATATGTCGAATTCATCCAAGACGGAAAGGACTTTCTGAGAGGCTTCTTCAAGATTGCCCTTGACCAAGGCGCCCGCCGCACGTGGATGCCCGCCGCCTCCGAGCCTCATGGCGATCTTTGAGACATCCACTTTGGAGCGGGAGCGGAAACTCACGTGGAAGCCGCTTCCGTCCTCCATCTCGCGGAAAAGCAGTGAAACCTCCACACCCGATATTGAACGCGGGTAGCCTATTATGCCCTCGGTCTCGTCGGGAGAAGCCCCCGCCTGGGCCATCATGTCTCTTGTAACGGAAACGGTGGCCAGTTTCCCCCCGCGAGAAAGCTTGAGTGTGTTCAAAGCCTTCCCGAGGAGCAATATAGATGAAACCGAGCGCGTCTCAAAGATGTGCTCGGCTATCTCCCACGGGATCGCTCCATATCCGGTCAAAGCCCCCGCTATCTCAAACGTTTCCTGCGTAGTGTTCTGATATCTGAACCCGCCGGTATCGGTTGCAATGGCGACGAAGAGACAGGTGGCAATCTCTTTGGTGATGGGTACACCCATTGCGAGAAGAAGCTTGTAGATGATCTCCCCGGTGGCCGCCGCGTCGGGAACGACGAGGCTCACATCTCCGAATCCCGTGTTGGAAACGTGATGATCGATGTTTACCCAAATGCTGTTGCTCGCGAGTTCGAGACCCTTCCCCGCCCTCTCGGGATCGGTACAATCGATGAATATGGCGACTTCAGCGCGGAAATCTTCGGGTTCTATGTACTGGGCGCGTGTGTGAAATTCCCTCCCCGGCAGGAAGTCGTAGACGGCAGGGTGGGGGTCTTGGGAGACAAGCAGGGCTTGCTTGCCCAGGTTCCGAAGCGCCTGGACCAGAGCAAGCCCCGAACCAACACAGTCGCCGTCAGGCTTTTGGTGCTCAAGGAGCACAAAACTGTGGTGTTTCTCAATGAGGCTTCTTATCTCGGAAAGCGCGTCCTCCACAGAAGAAAGCGACGGCTTCACCGGTTTTCCACTTCCTCGCTTCTCTTAATCTCGTTCAGGATCTTCGACACTTTTATGCTGTGCTCTATACCTTCATCCAAGACGAACTGGATCTCAGGAGCATGCCTTATGCCGAGCGCCTTACCTACTTCCGACCTCACGAGTCCCTGTGCGCTCCGGAGTCCGGACATGGTCCTTTCCTTATCTTCTTGAGATCCGAACACACTCACGTGCACCTTTGCGATGGATAAGTCCTTGGTCACTTCCACCTTGACCACGCTGGTAAATCCTATCCGCGGGTCCTTTATCCTTGTTGAGAGAAGTTCGGAAACCACCTTACGGACAAGGGCAGCCACTCTCTCCTGCCTTTGTGACATGAGCATCACCCCGCTCCATGAGATGAAAGCGTCTCATGAGACTCCCTTCTTCGGCTTTAGGAACGCGGGACTTCTCTCACCGTGAAGACTTCGATGACATCTCCGGGCTTTAGGTCCTGGAACCTCTCCAAGCCGATTCCGCATTCGTATCCGGCGCTTACTTCCGATACGTCATCCTTAAACCTGCGAAGAGAAGCCATCTTACCTTCATAGATGATAACTCCATCCCTGAGGAGCCTCACAGACGCCTGGCGGCTAACCTTTCCTTCCGTGACATAACAACCGGCCACGGTGCCGACCTTGGGCACGTGGAAAGTCTGGCGCACTTCGGCGCGGCCAAGTACAACCTCTTCGGTCTTGGGCTTAAGAAGCCCCCTGAGCATGTCGTTCACATCGTCCAAGAGATCGTATATCACTCGGTAAGTACGTATCTCCACACCCAGTTCTTCGGCGAGGTTTCGCGCGCCCGCATCGGGACGCACGTTGAACCCCAGAATCCGGGCGTTGCCGGACGCCTTGGCGAGCATGACATCTGACTCGATCACCGCACCGACTCCCGAATGGAGCACATTGAGCCGGACTTCGTTGCTCTTTATCTTGCCGAGAGCCTGGATAATCGCCTCGAGAGAACCCTGGACGTCGCTTTTCACGATCACTGAAAGGTCCGTCTTTTCCCCTTCCTCCTGGCGCTTTAGCAGCTGGTCCAGCGTCATGGCGGGGGTCGACTCCAGTTCCTGTGCCCTCCTGGCCGCCTTCCTCTTTTCGCTCACATCTCTGGCGACCTTCTCGTCGTCAACGACCAGGAACATATCCCCCGCTTGAGGCACTTCCTCGAGACCGACCAGCTCGACGGGAGTAGCGGGCCCGGCCTTCTTCACCTGTCGCCCGCGGGAATCAAACATAGCCCTGATACGGCCCCAGGTGGTGTCCGTAATGATAACGTCGCCCACGCGGAGGGCACCCGACCTTATGAGGGCGGTCGCCACCGGCCCCCTGCCTTTGTCCATCTGGGATTCGATGATATAACCGCGCCCTTTTCTTGTTGGGTCGGTCTTCACTTCCTGCATCTCGGCGACCAGGACGATCATCTCCAGTAGATCGTCAACTCCTTCTCTGGTCTTTGCCGAGACCGGCACAACCACGGTGTCCCCGCCCCATTCTTCCGGAACAAGCCCGGCTTCCGAAAGCTGCTGCTTCACCCTGTCAGGCCTGGCCGCCGGCTTATCTATCTTGTTCAGGGCAACGATGATGGGCACTCCCGCGGCCTTCGCGTGGTTTATGGCCTCTATGGTCTGCGGCATGACGCCGTCATCTGCGGCGACCACAAGCACCGCGACATCGGTAACCTTGGCGCCCCTGGCCCTCATGGCAGTGAAGGCTTCGTGGCCCGGGGTGTCGAGGAAGATAATCCGGCTTCCTTCATGCTCAACCACGGAAGCGCCGATATGCTGAGTGATCCCGCCCGCTTCCTTCGCCGTGACGTTTGTATCACGCATGGCGTCGAGTAGAGACGTTTTCCCGTGGTCAACGTGACCCATTACTGTCACTACCGGCGGCCTGAGCACCGAAGCCTCAGGATCGTCTTCTCTCTGGAGCTCGCTTATGATCAGCTCTTCGTGGGTCTTTTCCGGTTCCTTGAGGGTCACTATACAGCCGAGCCTTTCGGCGATCTTAGCCGCCACTTCGGCCGGTACGTTCTGGTTGATGTTGATCATCATCCCGGCACTCATGAGTGCGCGCTGGATGTTGGTGGCAGGAAGCCCTACAAGGCTGGCCAGCTCACGGACGGTGATGGGACCTGTGATAGTCACCCTGCGGGCGCCCGGCTTTTCACCGCCGGGATACTGGGGAGGCCTTCTCATGCCCCTTTCGTCTTGACCTGGACGCTGCCTCCCTCTATGTGAGGGGGCGCCCCTGCGTCTCGGATCTCGGGACCTGGGGGGCGATTGCTGCCCTCTTCCTCCCTGGTACGGCTGCCTGGAGCCCGGGGCCGCGTGGGGCTGCCTCGAGCCCCGCCCGGCGGGCTGCCTGGGATCCCGCGCGGCTGACTGCCTCGGGTCCCTGACGGCAGGCTGCCTCTGATCACGCACCGCTGACTGTCTCGGGTCTCGCCCCGTAGCTTGCCCGGGCGCCTGAACGCCTGGCCTCGGAGAAACGGGCCTTTCAGGAACTTGGGGGACCGTCCTCTTATCTTGCGAGGGAGTCGCCGCGGGGGTGGAGGGGCGGGCCTTCTCTGCTACATTGGTCAGCCTCTTCTTTACCGCTTCTGCCGCCTCGTCCGTCAACGCAGCCATATGGTTCTTGACGGACACGCCCATCTGGCTAAGGGCGGCCATCACCTCTTTTGAATCTACACCAAGATCTCTTGCTATCTCATAGACGCGGATGCGGTTTGCCATCCGGCGATCACCTCCGGTTGTCGCTAGTCGTCAAAATCCGCTCCCGGAGCTCCTCAAATAGAGAAGGAGGCGGAGGGACTTCCAGAACTTTCTCCAGACGTTTTGCCTTCCTTAGAAGCTCAAGGCAATCCAAGTTGGGACACACGTAGGCTCCTCTGCCGGACTTCTTGCCTGTCTCGTCCACAATAAGGTCTCCATCAGGAGTGCGGACAATCCTTATCATTTGCCTCTTAGGTTTCACCGTCTGACAGCCCAGGCAAGTCCTCTGCGGCAGTCTTCTGGGCATCTCCCACACCTCCTTGAAAGTCTACATGCTTACGTGTAACCTCCTCGCGGCTATCCTGGTTACCTTGGGTTACCTCGGGTTAACTTGATTACCT
>DGDN01000093.1:808-2272 GCA_002385465.1 Candidatus Fermentithermobacillaceae bacterium UBA3951 | reverse complement strand
TTACCTTAGTTATCTCGGGTTACCTTGGTTACCTTAGAGTTACCTCGGTCGCGTTCATTTCAACGATTCAACGATGTAAACGGCCCTGACTTAACGACCTTGAATTAACGGCCTTGACTTAGCGACTGACGGCCTCGGTTTAACGACCTTCACGATCCGACATTATATCTATTTTCAGCCCCGTGAGTTTTGCTGCAAGGCGCGCGTTTTGACCATCGCGGCCGATCGCCAGCGAAAGCTGGTGGTCGGCAACAGTCACTCGGGCTATCCGTTTATCTTGACTTATATCAACCGCCAACACCTTCGCAGGGTTCAGCGCGTTCGCCACGAAGACTCGAGGGTCTTCATCCCACTCGATAACGTCAATCCTTTCGCCTCTGAGCTCCTGACTGATAGCCTGGACACGGGCTCCCCTCGGACCTACGCACGCGCCCAAGGGATCAACTTCCGGCAGCACGGCTCTCACGGCCACCTTGGAACGCATCCCGGCCTCGCGGGCGATACCCCTTATCTCAACAATCCCGTCGCGGATCTCGGGTACCTCAAGCTCAAAGAGCCTCTTTAGCAGCCCAGGATGGGTCCTGGAAAGGAGGATCTGGGGTCCTTTGGTGGTCTTTCTCACCTCGAGGACATAAGCCTTGAGCCTGTCTCTCTCGTTGTACTTCTCGCCACGCACCTGCTCCTGCGGCAGAATGAACCCTTCGACCCTTCCCAAGTCAACAATGACAATGCCCCGTTCCACACGTACTACCTGTCCCGTTACAACGTCGCCTTCCCTTTCGGCGAACTCTTCGTAGATCATGCCCCGTTCCTTGTCACGGAGTTTCTGCATGACCACTTGTTTGGCCGTCTGTGCCGCAATGCGGCCAAAACCTTTGGCCTCCAGCTCTTCCTCGATGAAGTCCCCTACTTTGTACCCGGGATCTGTCTTCAGGGCCTCGACCAGCGATACCTGGGTCTTTGGATCGCTCACTACTTCAACGATCTCCCGCCGGGAGAGCACTTTGATGGCACCGCTTTGGCGATCGAAGTGCACGCGCACGTTATCGGCCGATGCTCCGGCATGCTTCCGGTACGCCGATAGAAGCGCGGCTTCCAAAGCTTCTATCAAGTCGTCAACTGAGATGCCCCTCTCCCGCTCCAGTTGATTGAGAGCAATAAGGATCTCCCCGTTCACGGCTCCAGCCTCCCCCTTAGTTCAGCCCCTTCTTTAGGTCCTCTTCTCTATATAAGAGCTTCACTTTGCTCACGTTCTTGCGGTCGAACGAGACAAGCCTTCTCCCGCCGGCCGGGTCCTCTTGAGCCTGCTCGGCCTTGGCTTCCGGGGCTTTACCTCCGGTCATGCCTTCGGTCTTGCCTTCGGTCTTGTCTCCGGTTTTGTCTCCGGTCTTACCTCCGGTCATGCCTCCGGTCTTGCCACCCGTCTTGCCACCCGTCTTGCCACCGGCTGACTTTCCACCGGCT
>DGDN01000093.1:0-606 GCA_002385465.1 Candidatus Fermentithermobacillaceae bacterium UBA3951 | reverse complement strand
TTGCGGCTTCCCTGAGCGATCCGTCTCATCATCCATCTCAATGACTACCGACTCGCTGCCCTCCGGCCCGACCGCCAGTTCAACCAACCTTCCCTCGAAGACCCTCTTCCCGTCCTGGGGAGAAAACAGGCTCACTCGGCACGGCTTGCCTTTGAAAATGTCAAACTCTTTCGGCCTTCTCAGGACACGTTCAATGCCGGGCGACGATACTTCGAGTGAATAGCTGCCCTGGATCGGGTCTGTCTCGTCGAGTCTGTCGCTCAGAATATGTTGCGTCTTCACGCAGTCATCGAGAGTGATCCCTTCTGGTCTAAAGATAGTGGCTCTCAAAATCGTCGTCCTGTTCTCGGAGAGCATTTCGACGTCCAGGAGCTCCACGCCGGCGTCCCTCACGAGCGGCTCAAAGTCGGCAAACAACCTATCTTCAATCTCACGTCTGCTCAAGGAGATCACCCCGATAACATGAAAAAGTGGGTTTCGGCTTCGAACCCACTCCCAAAACGTCGCTCCGCGTTGTCGACTACCGACTTGCCTGCATCCGGAGTCAGTATAGCATAGAAGGAAGAGCGCCGCAAAGGATGAATTGGATCTAAATGGCTGATTCGA
>DGDN01000006.1:675-7615 GCA_002385465.1 Candidatus Fermentithermobacillaceae bacterium UBA3951 | reverse complement strand
GATGTAGGGCCCGGAGTAAAGCAGGTTCTTGTTGTCGACGCCGAACTTCTCGCCGCATTCGGCCAAGAATTGACCGTTCACGGGGAAGAAGGTAACCCAAGTGAGCATTGTCAGGAAGTAGGGGGCGGGTGCCTCGAGAGTGTACTGGAGGGTGTACTTATCAAGGGCCTTGACTCCTACCTCGCTGAAATCCGTGATCTCGCCTTTGAAATACTTCTCGCTGTTCTTTATGGCCGTGAATGCGAAGCTGGCCACGCGGGAGGCGTTGGCGGGATCCAAGATGTACTTCATGGCATCGACCCAATCCTGGGCCGTCACCTCTGCGTACTCCTCGCCTTCCCAGGTGAGCCACTTGACCCCCGGACGGATCTTGAACGTCCAGGTGATACCGTCGGGGCTCACTTCCCAAGATTCGGCCAGAGCGGGTTTCAGGACACCTAAGTTGTCATACTCAACCAAGCCGTCGACGCAGTTGGCCGCGGCGCCGGCTTCCACCGTAGTGGACGTGACAAGGTAGTTGAGGGTCGTAAGTTCCCCGGAGTACACGGCGTAGTAGTCACCGGACTCCACTGCGGCAGGGGGAGGCGGGGCGCTTGGACTACTGCATCCGGAGAGGATGAGAGCCAGGAGAAGGAACGTTGCTGCGATTTTTTTCATGCACTGTCCTCCGTTCTGGTATGTGGATTTGAGAGCCGGACGCACCGGTCCGCTAGAGACACAGTGGTATTCCCTGCCACCCCATTGATATCCTTGCGTGACACGTAAATTTCGCCTCAATTTACACTGCCTTTCGGCTCTTCGCGCGGTTAAGACCGTGGTTTCCGGAAGACAGCCAGGCTCCGCTCAAGGATCCCGTTCATATGGGCGATAACCATGCCGTAGTTTGTCATGGGTACCTTCTGGTCTTTGGCGCATGCCTGGCGGTATCTCACTTCACGCTCCGTAAGCATACAGCCCCCGCAGTGGACTATGAGGGAGTAGGGAGACAGGTCCTCGGGGAAGTCGCCGCCCGACGTGAATTCAAACTTCAGATTCCCTTTCGTGTTTTTCGCTGTGTAGGCCTTGATCCAGCCCGGGAGCTTCACCGTGCCTATGTCGTTGCACTGCCGGTGATGAGTGCACCCTTCGGAAATAAGTACCCGAGCGCCTTCTTCGAGGCTCTCTAGGACGAACGCTCCCTCGGCAAGCTGTTCCAGGTATCCTTTGTGCCGCGCGAACAGTATGGAGAAAGACGTAAGATAGATGTTTTCGGGGACAACTGCCGCAACATTGGAAAACACCCGGCTGTCGGTGATGACCAATCGTGGTTTCTTGGCGAGACAGGGAAGGGCGTCTCCCAGTTCCGAATCCTTAACCACCACGGATACCGCACCCGTCTCGAGGAGCTCCCTGATCGTCTGCTGCTGCGGCAGGATCAGCCTGCCCTTGGGCGACCCTTCGTCTATCGGCACGACAAGCACAACGAGGTCCAGGGGGGAAACCAGGTCGGAGACGATAGGGCGTGACGGAGTGTCGCGGCGCGCACGCCGCGCGATGAGTTCCTTAAGCGCGTCAATGTTTATCCCCGTCTTAGCGCTCACCCAGATCTCATACGGCCCTGAAGACCGATTGCTCGCCGGAGGAGACATATTTGCCCGGGAGTCCGTGGGGGCCTGAGAAACCGGAAGGGTTGAGGCGAGGGGAGCCAAAAGATCCGTCTTATTATATGCGACAATGTAGGGGATACTCTTCACGCGAAACCGGTCGATCATCTCCCGGTCGTGGATACTGAGCCCCTCTGTTGCGTCCACAACCAGGACCGCAACATCTGTTTTGTTGAGCACCCGGTGGGTCCTCTTGACTCGAAGGGCACCCAACTCACCTTCGTCGTCGATACCGGCAGTATCTATTACGACCACCGGGCCCAGCGGAAGCAGCTCCATGGGCCTTAGAACCGGGTCGGTCGTCGTGCCTTTGACATCCGACACGATGGCCACATTCTGCCCCGTAACAGCATTTACGAGGCTTGACTTTCCCGCGTTTCGTTTGCCAAAAAAGCCGATGTGGGTTCTGTTCGCCGATGGTGTGTTGCTCAAGCTCACAGGTGGCACCTCGCCCTCCATAGACTCCGGTTCGACTCCAACTCCCTAACTGCTAAACCCTGAAGTCCCGCTCGCCCGCCTCAATCCCGGTCAGATTCTTGCGGGTTATCTCTCTCAGCCGCTCGTGAGGTATTTCCTCGACCTCACGCCGCAAGAGGGCCTCTCCTACGTCCCTGGTAAGGGGAGAAGCGTAATCCATCAGGTATTCCTTTAGGGTCATAAGGGCGTTGGGCTGACAACGTAGGTGGATGTTGCCTGCCTTGGCGAGGTCCATGAAAACCTCTCCGGTCCTTCCCTCGCGGTAGCACGCCGTGCAGAAGCTGGGGATGTACCCTAGTTCCATGAGCCAGCGGACGACTTCGTCCAGTGTCCTTCTATCGCTCACCTCAAACTGCGATGAGTCTTCCTCCGGAAGCTCGTCTTCCACGTAACCTCCCACGCTGGTCCGGGATCCACCGCTTATCTGAGATACCCCGAGCCTGAGGACTCGTTCTCGGACTCTGGGGCTCTCTCTGGTGGAAACGATTATGCCGGTATACGGTGCGGCAACTCGAATACAAGCCACGATCTTGGCAAATGTATCGTTATCTATCCCGTTGTCGAATTCGCGCGGGTCTATATCGTCAGCCTTGCACAGCCTGGGGACGCTTATGGTGTGTGGACCGACGCCGTAGACGGCCTCAAGGTGCTCCGCATGCATGAGGAGTCCTACGAAATCGTAACGGTAGAGTCCCAAGCCGAATAGAACTCCGAGCCCGACGTCGTCTATGCCGCCCTGCATCGCCCTGTCCATAGCCTCGGTGTGGTAGGCATAGTCGCTCTTGGGTCCCCAGGGATGGAGGCGTTTGTACTCTTCCTTGTTGTATGTCTCCTGGAAGAGGATATAGGTCCCGATACCCGCTTCTTTTAGTCTTCTGTAGTTCTCCACGGTCGTAGCGGCGATGTTCACGTTTACCCGCCTTATGGCGCCGTTTTTGTGCTTTGTGCTGTAAATAGTCTCGATGCTCTCAAGGATATACTCGATTGGGCTTTGTTCCGGGTGCTCACCCGATTCCAGCGCAAGCCTCTTGTGGCCCATGTTCTGAAGCGCGATTACCTCTCGCCGTATCTCCTCTTGAGAGAGTTTCTTGCGCGGTATGTGCTTGTTGATCGCGTGATAAGGGCAGTAGACGCAGCCGTTTATGCAGTAATTGGAGAGATAGAGAGGAGCGAACAAGACTATGCGGTTACCGTAGATTTTGCTCTTTAGCTCCTCAGCAAGCCGGTAGATCTCCCGGTTCTTCTCCTCGATGGTGCAGTCTAGAAGCACCGCAGCTTCACGGTGAGTAAGACCCTTCCCGGCTCGCGCTTTCGCGATGATGTCATCTATGAGCGGGCCGTTGGACCGGTTTTCCCAAGCGTACGCAAGCGTATCCATGATCTCTTTGTGGGAGATGAACTCTTCGGCCCTGGCGGACTTGGGGTCGTACTTAGGAGGCGAGCTGAGGTCCGAAGCATTCGAAACAGGTTTTTCGCGCATTTTACGATCTTCCTTTCTTTCCGGTCAGGCCAGGCCTTCCCGGTCAGTAAGTGTATGTGGATGCCTCAAGACGACTTAGGTCTTAACTCAGGCTGTGATCCGGGCTGTGGCTCGGGCTGCGATTTGAGTCCTGACTCGTTTGGTCGCTCGGGCTGTGACTTGGGCGGGACAAAATCTCCCCGATCCACAACCACGCTGTATCCCAACGCTTTCATCACCTCCTTGAGCTCTCTTACTGCCTGGGCGGACTCAGCCCCCGTCGTCGCTTTGTTGTCGTAGAGGAGGTACTTCTCCCTCACACCGGGTGGCGACAGGTTTGGCATAACCACATTGGCTCCGGCGAGAATGCCCAGTTCCCGACCTTTGGGGTCGATGGTTGCCAGTGCAGTCGTTGAAGGCAGGAGTACGCTGGGGAGCATGAGTCGAGTAAGCCCCAGCATAAACAAGGTGAGCTCCAACGTCCCCGCAGGCTCTCGAGCAAAGGGCGTCGCGTGATGCGGTATGAAGGGGCCGATCCCTACCATGTGGGGCTCAAGGTCCTGCATGAACAGCATATCCCGGGCAAGGTGTTTAGGCGTCTGGTAGGGTGAACCCACCATGAAGCCGCAACCGACCTGGTAGCCTATATCTTTGAGGCTGAAGAGACATCTCTTCCTCTCACCAGGAGATTGAGACGGGGGATGGAGCCGCGCGTAGTGCTCCTCATCTGCCGTCTCGTGGCGAAGGAGGTAGCGGTCGGCGCCCGCATCAAAGAACCTCTGGTAACTCTCTGCATCTCTCTCGCCCAGGGACAGCGTGACGGCGCAGTCGGGGAAATCCTTCTTGATGGAGCGGATGATCCTGCACAGCAGTTCATCGGCGAAGAAAGGGTCTTCGCCGCCTTGTAGGACGAAAGTCCTAAACCCCAGGGCGTGCCCTTCGGCGCAGCACTCCAGGATCTCTTGCTCCGTGAGCCTGTATCGCTCCGCGGCCCTATTGTCTCTCCGGAGCCCGCAGTACAAGCAATTGTTGCGGCAGTAGTTTGTAAACTCGATTAGGCCGCGGATAAACACCTTCTTGCCGTAGTAACGTTCCCGCGCCTTTCGGGCCTTCTCGAACACATACCCGGCAAGCTCCGGCGTCCTGCCTGCGATCAGCCTCTCAAACTCGGCTCCCGAAAGGCGCTCCTCTTTCTCCAGTTTATCTACGAGGCTCCTAAGCATCGCTCCGCCCCATCTTGGCATACAGCGTCTTGGCGGTAACGCCAGGCAACATCCCCAGCTGACCCGACAAAGAGTTGACGACATCGGCCGGCGCGTCCAGGGCAACGCTGATGAGGGATAGTCTCCGCTTCTCGTAGGGGAGACCCATCCGGCCGATGATATACTCTCCGTGACGGTGGAGGATATCGTTTAGTCTAGCCACGGAGTTCCGGTCTTCGACAATGATGGCGATTATAGCGATCCGCCTGTCCACCGCGGCTTCTCCTTCCCTTCCAAAGAGGCTTTATCTAAGTGCAGGCTATCACAAAGTGTGAGGCCCAACAACGGGGCATTTCCTCTCCGAAACCGAGAAACCATAGCCTTATGGACTCATCCTTAGGAGTCAAGGAGCTGCCAGATATAATGCGTCCGGAAGAAGAGGCGAGTGAGACCCGAGAGCCGTCTTTACGCGCCTATCACGATTCGCACGATGAGAGGTACCGCGAGCCCTTCGGGGCCCGTCCCTGTGGGAGCCGGGTGACCCTGCGGCTCATGGTAGGGAGCGAGGTACCTCTCAAAGGATGCGTCCTTTGCGTCATCTCGGAGAGAACGGGAGACCAGGCAGCCTACCCGATGCAGATGATCAGGTATAAGGACCTCTCGCTGTGCGGAAGCGAGGGCGCGGGGAAGCATCCTGCTTTCGGGACGATATTCGAAAGGACCCTGGAACTCCCAAAGGAGCCCGGCCTCATCTGGTACTACTTCAGGCTTGAGGCAGGGGGCACGACTTACTATTACCACAACAACCCTCTCAGGCTCGGGGGAGTAGGGATGCTGTGTCCTCTCTCCGACCGAGATGTGTCGCCGGAGCCTAACAACTTGTCAGTACCCAGATGTCCGCCTTACCAGATAACGGTCTACAAGCCGTCTCGAGTGCCCGAGTGGTTCAAGAGTGGGGTCATGTACCAGATATTTGTCGACAGGTTCTATAACGGCTTACCGGACGGGAAGATCCTGAACCCCAAGAGAAACAGCCTAATACATGCCCATTGGGACGACACCCCGTTCTATATAAGAGACGAAAAGGGGAGGGTTAAACGATGGGACTTCTTCGGCGGTAACCTGCTGGGCATAGTCGCCAAACTGTCTTACCTGGAAGAGCTCGGCGTAAGCGCGCTCTACCTTAACCCAATCTTCGAAGCGGCAAGCAACCACAAGTACGACACGGGAGACTACCTCAAGATCGACCCCATGTACGGCGACCTGGAGACATTTGCCCTGCTGGTAAAGGAGGCGAGGCGTAGGGGGATATCCATCATCCTCGACGGCGTCTTCAGCCACACGGGAGCCGACAGCCGTTACTTCAATAGGTACGGACATTACCCCGAACTGGGGGCTTTCCAGGCCGAAATATCTCCTTATTACCCGTGGTACAGGTTGGAGTGTCCCGGAGGCCGTTACGAGTGCTGGTGGGGCGAAGAAGACCTTCCCAACGTAAACGAACTGGAGCCATCTTACGTGGAATTTATCCTGGGGAAGGAAAACGGTGTGGCCAGATATTGGCTTAGGCAGGGGGCCCGAGGCTGGCGCCTGGACGTGGCCGACGAACTTCCCGATGAGTTTATCCGCCGTCTCCGGAAGGCCGTGAAAGAAACGGACCCTGAAGCCGTTCTTATCGGCGAGGTCTGGGAAGACGCGAGCAACAAGATAAGCTACGGAGAGCGGCGCGAGTATTTTCTGGGAGAAGAGCTCGACTCGGTGATGAACTACCCGCTCAGGGACATCCTCCTCAAGTACATGCTTGGGCGGGAAAGCGCCCGGGAAGCGGCGGCCCGCATTATGAGCCTCTACGAGAACTACCCTCCGGAGAACTTCCGGGCAACCATGAACCTCTTGGGAAGCCACGACAGGATCCGCATCCTCACCTTGCTCGGTGACGCGCCTCCGGAAGGGAGCCTCAGCGTGGCCGAGAGAGAGGAGTACAGGCTGTCTCAACCGGCCCGTGAGCGGGCCGTCCGCAGGCTCAAACTGATGGTCCTACTCCAGATGACCTTGCCCGGCGTCCCGTGCGTGTACTACGGCGACGAAGCAGGGATGGAAGGTTACTCAGACCCCTACAACCGGGGGACTTACCCTTGGGGACGTGAAGACCGCGAGAT
>DGDN01000006.1:0-560 GCA_002385465.1 Candidatus Fermentithermobacillaceae bacterium UBA3951 | reverse complement strand
TTGGGGACGTGAAGACCGCGAGATACTCGAATGGCATAAGCAGGTGATCTGGCTGAGAAACGAGTACGACGTCCTAAAGGAAGGGGATTTCAAGCCGTTCCACTTTGGAGACGACGTGCTCGGTTTCCGGTCCCGGGCCGTGCGCCGGCCGCATGACGGCTGCGCCCCGGGCGGCGAAGAGCACGACCAATATGAAGAGATAATCGTATGCGTCAACCGGGATCGCTACGAGTGGAAGGGGTTCACCCTCGACATAGGCGAGAAGGCGACGGGGCCTCACGGTTCGGATGAAGGACTCGAAGGAAGCGCGACTCAGGCTCCAAGAGACCTTCGCCTACGGAATGTTCGCATACTGGAACTCCTCTCGGGCGAAACAGTACTTCCCGACGAGTCAGGTAGCACCATAAGGTGCTCACTTGGGCCCCTGGAGGGGAAAGTGTACTACGTATTTGAGAAGACACCCCGAAAGCCGGCCACCCGTTCAACATCCCTTTCTTCGTCCACAGCCCCCTTTTCCCGGCGCGCGTGCGGCGTTCTGCTTCACCTCACCTCGCTTCCTT
>DGDN01000101.1 GCA_002385465.1 Candidatus Fermentithermobacillaceae bacterium UBA3951 | reverse complement strand
CCGTAAGTGATCTTGCAGTTCGATGCCAGCCTGATGAGCTGGATATCTTCGTCAGAGTCCTCGATAAAGAGCCTCCGGTCGCTGGCGATCAGGACGATTTCTCCCGATAGGGTCTTGGTTTTGGGCCCCGAGACATCATCCAGCAGGGTGATGAGCAGGGCCACTCCCTGGCCGTTGGAGAGGACCTCAACGGTGTCGTCCACACTGAGGTCGTCCCAATCGGAGGGCTTGTTGTTGATAAGGATGAGAGCATCCGACGAGATGGTGAACGTGGTCGACCGCCCGGACGCAGCCTTCACGGTAATCTTGTTTCTCCTTATGTCGGTTACCGTGCCCCTCACCCGGCAATCTGTCTCCTCCGGAAGCTCGGCCGTGAGGAAGCGGTCGATAATGGTAGCCATCTCGGCCCTGGTTACAGCCTTATTGGGCTGGAACTTGCCTCCCGGATACCCCTGGAAGAGCCCCAGTTCCACTGCCACGGCCACGTACCCGACCATACCTTTGGGTATTGCGTTCGCGTCCTTGTAAGGCAGTTTGACGTTCATCTGGGCAAGAGCTTCATCCTCATAGCCGAGCGCCCGGACCATGATCATGGATATCCAAGCCCTGCTGGCCGGGGCATTCGGGTTTACCTCAGAGATCTTGACCCAACCCTCTTCTACGGCAAGCAGGATGTAACCCAACGCCCACCTGGAGCTGCTGGGAACAAACGGAAGGTACTGGTTGTTCACCTTCTTGCTCCAGGACTGAAGATAGCGGGCAAGGTCCTCCAAGTACTCCTCCAGCTCGTCTCTGTCGGTAAAGCGGTCCCAGTCCACCCGGTACCGGCTGTCGTCAAGCTCAAACCCGAAGGCATCATATGTGCCTGAGAACCTCCGGGCGATCTCCTGGGCCTCTTCCTCCATGTCAAGCGCCCTTACGATCATGGCAAGGGCCTCTGCCTGAGTTACAGGGTTGTTTGGCTTGAACACATTGCCGTCGTAACCGTTGATTATCCCAAACCCCTTCATCCTGGCGATTGACGCAATCGCCCACAGGGCGTCCTGCAGATCATAGAAGTAGAGGTTGTTCTGTTTCGCGAGGTTCTTCTGGGTTTTCTTGAGGAACTTCTCTATGTCTTTCATTCCGCCCCAGCCTTTGGCCTGGGCAAACCCCGGCGACACGCAGACGAGCGTCATCGCCACGACTAGAGCCAGCGTTAGCACTACGGCAGGACGCCGCAGTTTTCGCTGCTTGTACACGCTACCGCCTCCTTGTCTTATCAATTGCCCCATATATATCGCAGGAGGCGCGAGGAATTTGGTTGTAATTGGGCTTAATTGGATGGAAGACCGTCGCAGCGTAATCCCTGCGTACCCAGTTATTCGGCGGAAAGGATCCGTTCGATCGTCGTGGGGTGCGTCCAAGCGAACCAGCGTATGAAGGGTGGCGGCTGGACATCCGTCAGGTTGGTCCTGGCGATATTTACCTGGCCGCGGATGAAAGACTCGCTGTCCTGAGTGAGGCTCAGGGCGAAGGCGTCCGCAGTTCTCTCAAAAGACCTGGAAACATAAGACGAAATGGGATTGATGATATACGAAAAAAGAACGATGAACGCAAAGAGTGCCAGGAGGCAGGTCTCCAGGTCTCTGTACCGGAGTGGGACCCGCGTATCGGGATGGGCAAGGCGAAACAGGATGAGACAAACCATGACCCCCACCCCCGAAAGCAGAGTGCCCCACATCACGTGCCCGTGTTTCCAGTGCCCCAGTTCATGGGCCAGTACAAACCTGATCTCATGGGGAGACCTGGTTTCAATGAGCGTGTCGTAGAGAACAACCTGACGAGTTCGCCCTATTCCGGCGAAATAAGCGTTCACCCTCGCAGTCTTCGCCGATGCTTTCATGACCAGGACTTGGTCTACCTCAAGCCCTGCCGCGGTCGAAAGTCTGCGCACGTCTTCAAGGAGCGTCGCGTCCTCCAGCGGGTAGAATTCGTTGAAAATGGGAGCTATGATGAGAGGATAAAGGGCCGCCATGACCACACTAACGGCAATGAAGGCCACAGTTGTCACAATGTACCACCTTCTGGAGAACTTGAACACTACCCAAGCCACAAAGGCACCTCCCGCACCGTAGGCAACGAGGTCCAAGAGTGTCCCTTTCGCGTAATCCAGAAGCCATCGCCCAAAGCTTATCCTGGACATGCCGAACGCCTTCTCCAGGAAGAAGCCCCCGTAGGCGCTGAAAGGGAGGCTTGCCAACGCAAACAGACCTGACGCCATTATCCCCAAGATTAAGCCAAATAGGACGGTCCCGCGGGTAGTAACATCTCCTGAGAGCCGAAAGGCCGGCCAGAGGCGGGTCGAAATGTAGCTGCTGCGGGTGAAAAGGTATAGCACCGCGAAGCTCGCAAGTGCCGAAAGGCCCGAGTTCACGTAACCGGCGTTTGCCCTCCCCCAAGCCCGTTCGAGGAACTCTATATCAAAATACCGGAGGGCTTCTTGAGACGCCTTACGTGGAAGGATGCCGCTTACGAGACAAGACAAGGCAAATATGAGCGCCGCGGCCCACAAGAACGTAGGTATGAATCGGGAAAGCGCGCTTCTCACGGTTCACGACACTCCGCGCTCATCCGCCCGTGGACCTCGAGAAGGATCCGGGCTGTAGCTCGGGACCAGTTCCTTAAGTATGCGGATGATGTTTTTCTCCCTTCCGGCCAGCACCGGCCGGTCTTTGTCATCTCCCCAGTACTTCCTGCCGGTCGTGCCTCTCAGGGCATCGGTCACAGAGGCCGCCGTCTGTGATAGCGCCTCACGTACCCCTGCTACCGCCTCATCGGAGGCAAACAGCCTGCATTCGTAGTCCGGCGGAAAGACTTCTCTCTCAAGCTTCTTAAGGCAATCCTCCAGCCACTCGAGGGACGGCGATCTCTGTTTGGCCACGAATATCTGGGAGTGATGAGTTGCGGTCGTGCCTTCTTCAGCGGTAAGAAGCTCCTCAAACAGCTTCTCGCCGGGCCTTATGCCCGAAAAGACGATGGGGATATCTGAATACGGGGTGTGCCCCGAGAGACGTATCATCTGCTCCGCCAAGTCGATTATCTTGACCGGCTCCCCCATATCCAGTACAAACACTTCTCCTCCATGGCCCATTGTCCCGGCCTGCAAGACCAGTAGGACGGCCTCTCGGATGGTCATGAAATAGCGGCGCATTTCGGGATGTGTCACGGTCACGGGCCCGCCCCTGGCGATCTGCTCTTTGAAGATGGGGATAACGCTGCCGCTTGACCCGAGGACGTTGCCGAACCGCACCGACACGAACTGAGTCTTCTTGGATGCAAGGCCTATGGACTGGACAACCATCTCGGCCACCCGCTTGGAAACCCCCATCATGCTGGTGGGGTTCACGGCCTTGTCGGTTGATATCATAACGAACCTCTGAGCCTCGTAGTGGAGAGAAGCCCTCGCTACATTGAGAGTCCCGAATACATTGGTCTTTATCGCCTCTATCATGTTTTCTTCCATGAGCGGGACATGCTTGTGGGCAGCAGCATGAAAGACTACGTGAGGCCTGTATAGGGCGAACACATCTCGGATTCTGGCCGAATCCCTCACATCGGCGATAACCGCTTCCGAACGGAGGTCGGGGAAATCGTGGGATAGCCTCATCCGGGTCGTGAAAATGGAGTTTTCTCCGTGCCCAAGCATGATGAGTTGCGCCGGGCCGAACCGGGACACCTGCCGGCAGATCTCAGACCCTATGGAACCGCCCGCTCCGGTTACAAGCACTTTCTTGCCGTGGAGGTACTCTCTGATCTTCTCGGTATCCAGCTTGACCTCGGAGCGGCCCAACAGGTCCTCGATCTCGATATCGCGGACCATATGCAGGGAAAAGGCCTTGCCGGCCATATCCAGGAGCTTCGGGATCGCCCTGATCCTCACTCCGAGACCCTCACATATTTGAACCGTTTCCTTGAGGACATGCGCCGGAGCGCTGGGCATCGCCAGGATGATCTCATCCACGTCGAGACTCCGGACGACTTCAGGAATGGCCTTCCTATCTCCGACTACTCTGACTCCAAGTATGACCGCCCCTATCTTGGCCGGGTCGTCGTCTATGAACCCAACGGCTTTCCTTTCGCCAGCGACGGGCTTGGCCAGCTCGCGGACAAGCATGGCCCCTGCGTCTCCCGCCCCGACTATGAGCACGCGGATGGACCGGCCGTTCGCCGCCATCCTCTGGGCTATCCTGAGGTAGAGCCTCACCGATAGCCTGATTCCCCCGGAGAAGATGAGCACCAGAACACCGGCTATGATAGGTACGGACCTAGGAAAACCTTGTGCCGGCGGAAATCGGGTGAGCACAAACAGAGAAACGGCCGACCCAACGCTGCCTGCGGTGACCGCCAAGACCTCATCGATACTCGCGTACCGGAGCACCCATGAGTACAGTCCGAGGAGGGCGAACACGCCGAGAGATATAACGGTGTGAGCAGGAGCTATCCTCAGGTACATGTCCAAATACCTGGGTGCCACGTTGCCGTCGAATCTCAAGTAGAGCCCCGCATAGACTGCGAAATTCACCAGGGCTACATCAAGGATGAGGAGATAGACCTTTCTAAGCCTCAAAATGTTCCGCATGGCAGAGGTCCTCCCGGCTAACGTCTTTCTTTGAGCGCCCGGTAGAACTCGAAATCGCTCCCGGCCCTAAACGCCAGGTGCTCCATAGGACAAAGCCCGTCTTGCCGGGCATTCATAATCGCCGGAACAAGCCTGTGCCAGACTATAGGTATGCCCCTACGGCCGGCTTCCTGAACGGCCAAGCGGCTTACCAGTTCTCCATAAACCGCTCTGGCACCCAAGAGGGAGGCCAGACGGAAAGCGGCGAGTCCCAATACCTTGTCGGCAAGGACGCAAGGGACCTGGTCTCTTTCGAGGTCCTCGCCCCGAAGCTCGTGAAGAAGCATGAGGGCCGGCATAAGGCGTCTACCCTCACCTTTCGCCAGGACCATCCCTTTTCTCACCGCGACAACCGACCAGCCCTCTCCCAGTTTTCTAGCAGCATACTTTAGATCGTTATGTAGTTCGTTAGTCGTAAGCATTCATCTACCATCTTCTTGTCAGGTTAGGTCACTGCTCTTAGGTTTTCCATATTCTCGGTCGTCGGGAGATTACCCTTCGCCTCCCTGAATGCGGCCCGTCCCTCCGAAAACACTCCTTTATCTCTTATTGACCTATTGCTCTCCAAAGACTCCTCTCCTCTCCATCGGAGGTCACCCCTCCGGCTTCCTATGACGTCATCCCTCGAGGCACCTCTTCGGCTTCCTACTTGATATACTTTCTCTGGGAGGAGTGCGGCTTGTCCCAGTGGCCGAGAGTCATCATCCTGATTGACGCCGATGCCTTCTTCGCAGCCGTTGAAACGAGAGATAACCCGGAATACCGGGGCAAGCCCCTGATTATAGGGGCAAAACCCGGTACCAGAGGAGTCGTTTCCACCTGCTCCTATGAGGCGCGCAAGTACGGCGTGCGCTCCGCCATGCCCATCTCCCAGGCATACAGGCTTTGCCCACACGGCATCTATCTCTCGCCGAACATGCGCAAGTACGTAGAGGCTTCCAACGCCATGTTCGAAATATGTGAGAGGTACACGCCGCTCGTGGAACGGGTCTCGGTTGATGAAGGTTATCTCGACGTGACCCCCGAAGACGGCGCCCTCATTGCCGGACGCATCCGGGAAGAGATCAAGGCGGAGGTCGGAATCACGGTCACGGCAGGCGTTTCTTACTGCAAATACCTCGCCAAAATCGCCGCGGAAGAAGCCAAACCCGACGGCTTGGGAGTGGTCGGCCCCGATGAGGCGCTCGAGTTTCTCAAAGACCTCCCCGTCGGGAAAATCCCCGGCGTCGGTCCAAAGACGGCCAAGTTGCTCGAAGCCCAAGGGATTCGTACTGCAGGCGATCTCAGGTCGGTCCCGCCCGGCTACTTGGAGGCAGCTTTCGGGAAGCACGGGGCAAGGCTTGTGGAGCTTGCCAACGGAATAGATGACACTCCCGTTGTCTCCAGCCACGAGGCAAAATCGGTAAGCGAGGAGACGACCTTGGAGAAAGATGAATCCGACAAGGAAATTCTCCATGCCATCCTTGCGGGACTCTCACAAGACGTGGGATACAGACTGAGAAACCATGGCCTCAAGGCGCGGACCATCGGCATCAAGGTGCGTTACTCCGATTTCTCCACCCTAACGAGAGCCAAGACCCTGCCCTACCACGTAAATTCCGATGCAGAGATCTACGGATGTGCCAAGGAGCTCTTCGACAATCTCGCTCTGGCCCGCCCGGTCCGCCTTTTGGGAGTGGCGGCAAGCAATCTATCCACTCGGGACATTGCCCAGCCGAAACTCTTCGAGCAAGACGAGAAGTCCTGGGATCACGTGTCCAAGGCAGCCGACTCGCTCAGGAAGAAGTATGGAAAGAGAATCGTCAATCTGGGAGCGACGCTGAAGAAGTAGTTGCATATCACCCTCCCCCATCCGGCGAATACTACGGGCGGAGGGATAGATTTGACAAGAAACCTGTGGACCAGAGCCCTTTGGGGAGGCGTAATCGGAACTGTCGCACAAGACCTCATCCTGCTCATAGGCCGTGGGGCAGGCTGGGTGAAGACAAATATGCTGTCGTCGCTGGCACGCCTTTTCACCACCCAGAGCGTATCCACCACTCCCAGTGGTCAGATACTCGGATTCGTAGTCCATATCCTGACCGGAGCCATTTTGGCCCTCATCTTCGCAGCCATAATCCGGGCGCTTCACTCGAGGCACAACCTGATTGGCGGAGTCATATTCGGACTGATCATGTGGCTTGCTTGGGGAGCGCTCTTGGCTCCTTCCGGGCTGGCTTCGGCGCCTTGGAGTCTGGGCACCCCCACAACGCTCTTCACGTTGGCAGGGAGTCTTGCTTATGGGCTGATTCTGGGCTACGCCGTGAGTGAAGAGGCGGTCAAGGAGAGAAGCTAATCGGTTGATCAGGGGCTTCTTTCATTGTGTCGGCGACGGAAGGTAAGCGACAGAGCGAGGGTTATAGACAAAAAGTAACTGACCGGGCGTAGTCATGG
>DGDN01000097.1:30266-30537 GCA_002385465.1 Candidatus Fermentithermobacillaceae bacterium UBA3951 | reverse complement strand
TAATGGAAGAAGAATGCGCTTCCCTCTTGGAGGCGTTTTTTCGAGAGCTCCGGGGCGGAAAGCCGTCCGGAGGCTAAACCCGGAGGGGTGTCGGAGCGGTTGAACGAGCTCGCCTCGAAAGCGAGTAGGCGTTGACGCGCCTCGTGGGTTCGAATCCCACCCCCTCCGCCATTGAGCTTCTTTCTAGCACGCGGAGGGATGTCCGAGCGGCTGAAGGAGCACGCCTGGAGAGCGTGTAGACGGGTAACCGTCTCGTGGGTTCAAATCCCAC
>DGDN01000097.1:25268-29970 GCA_002385465.1 Candidatus Fermentithermobacillaceae bacterium UBA3951 | reverse complement strand
GTAACCCGCAATCCGCTATAGCGGGGTTGATGCCCGTCCGAGGTCGTTTCTCTTTAGGGTCTGGCCAGCGCGAGCGGTGTTGAGGGCCGGGTCCTGCGCAATGGGAACTCGTGAACCCCGCCAGGTCCGGGAGGAAGCAACGGTAAGCGATCTCTCTCATGTGCCGCAGGGGTTCCTGGTCGGAGCAAGCTACGCTGGGACCGCTTGGGGAGGACGGTCGGAGACTGGTGCACGGCCTTCGGTATTTTGGCGCCGCGAGAGGGGGACCCGTGATGTCGTACGTAGCCCTGTACCGCGTGTGGCGACCGTCCCGGTGGGAGGACGTCGTAAACCAAAAAGCCGTCATCCGCATCCTCAAGAACGCACTCACTTCAAACAAAGTATCCCACGCCTATCTCTTCGCAGGTCCTCGAGGTACCGGCAAGACCACCGTGGCCCGTCTCCTCGCCAAAGCCGTGAACTGTAGTGAGAGAGACGGCGCAGAGCCGTGCAACGGGTGCAGGTCATGCGTTTCGATCGCCGACGGGAGTACGGTGGATGTTATCGAAATAGATGCCGCCTCCAACCGGGGGATAGACGAAATGCGCAGCCTGCGCGAGGCCGTACGGTATGTCCCCGTGATGGGCGGCTACAAGGTGTACATAATCGACGAAGTCCACATGCTCACCCAAGAGGCGTTCAACGCCCTCCTTAAGACCCTTGAGGAGCCCCCCGAGCATGTGATCTTCATAATGGCCACGACCGCGCCCCACAAGATCCCGGTTACCATAACTTCTCGATGTCAGCGGCTGGACTTCAGGCGGCTCACGGTCCCGGATATCGAAGCCCAGATGCAGAAGATCCTCCGGTCCACTACCGTCTCGGGAAATCCTGTGACCTGGGATCCGGGAGCCCTAAGGCTTATCGCCCGGGCCGGTCAGGGTTCCATGCGCGACGCACTGTCCATCCTGGACCTCTGCCTTACTTACGGAGGAAAAGCCCTTACCGAGGATGATGTCCGGGAAATACTCGGCGAGACATCGACCGAGACCATGCAGCGGCTCTTCAGGGCCATCGCGCAGAGAGACATCCAGACCATTCTGGATGTCACCCGAGACTCCTCAGACAGGGGAAAGGACATGGGCGAGCTCTCCCAGGAGATCGGTATGTACGCCCGGGACATGTTGCTCTTGAGGTCCGGCGCCAAACCTTCGGAACTGGGGCGCCCCCAAGATGAAGCAGACGGCATGAGTTCCCTGGCGCGCACCTTCTCTACGCCGCTGCTCATCGGCGTCCTCGAGGCCGTATCCAAGGCGGCTCAGACCATTAAGGTCCAGGACGACCCGAGGTTGGCACTGGAAGTGGCCCTTCTCGGCTTGTTCATGGGCGACGAAGCGCTGCCTGCAACGTTATTTCCGGGCAATATACCGGCTGCAGCGGCTTCCGTCTTGCCGGCTGCGGGGCCGGGAGCTCCTCAGGCTGCCGGTGTTCCTGCCGTAGCGGCGGAGCGCCGCATGCCGGATAGCCGGGAGAAAGGCCCGGCTGAGATACCCGCTCAATCTGAAACTCCTGAAGCTGCGGCCGCCCGGGGCGAGGTGGCGGCTCCCGTCTCACCGGCCGTAAGCGACCGGTTTCTCAAAGAACCTGCCCCGGCAGGCGAGCCCGTTTCCGAGGAGAAGGCGCCCACAGATGAGGAGCTTTCCGAGATAGCGAAAGCAGCATGGCCGAGACTGATGGAAGCCCTCTTCAAGAGCAAAAGAGTCAAAGTGCATGCCTACCTCCTTCAGGCCAGCCCCTCGAGGGTAGAGGGCGGCAAGACGCTTGTGCTTTCCTATCCAAAGGGCTACATGACCCATATGGAACAGATAATGGTCAAGGAGAACAGGCGATTGGTGGAAGTAGGGCTCTACAGACTCACCGGAAAACGGTTTGAGATTGCCGTGGAGACGAGCGACGTTGCCCACAGGGGAGGATCCGGCGGCAACGGGCATGATGGGGCCGGCATATCAGGGGACGAGGAATTGCATCCCCTGGTTAGAGCTGCAATAACTATACTGGATGGAAAGATCGTTTCACGAGAATAAAAGGCCGCAAGTTCTTGAAGGGCTTTGAGGAGGTAAAAGTATGCCGAGATTCCCCGGTCCGGGCGGTTTTGACATGCAGAAGCTTATGAGGGAAGCACAGAGACTCCAGACCGAGGTCGCCAAGATTCAAGAGGAACTCGCGTCGCGAACGGTGGAGGGTTCCGCCGGAGGCGGTATGGTAAAGGCGGTCGTGACCTGCGGCCTTGAGCTTAGGTCCATCGAAATCGAGAAAGAAGTCGTAGACCCCGATGATGTGGAAATGCTCCAGGACCTCGTGGTGGCGGCGGTAAATGCGGCAATGGCCAAAGCGCGCGAGACGGCGGATCAAGAGATGGCGAGGGTGACCGGCGGGGCCGGACTGCCCTTCAAGATGTAACCATGTCTCACCTTCCGGAAGCGATCCACGAACTCGTGGAGGAACTGAGGAAGCTGCCCGGCGTCGGCCCCAAGACGGCCCAGCGACTCGCGTTCCACTTGGTGGTTTCGGGGAAGGACGCCATGAACCGCCTTATATCGTCCTTGGTTGAGGCCAGGGACAAGATCGGGTACTGTTCCGTCTGCGGAAACCTCACCGACCAAGACCCGTGCGGGATATGCCAAGACTCCCGCCGCGACCCTTCCGTCATCTGCGTGGTCGCTTACCCCAAGGACGTCCTGGCCATTGAGCGAGCCGGGGCGTTCCGCGGCCTCTATCACGTCCTGCACGGCTATATAGAGCCGCTTAAGGGGATTGGGCCGGAAGAGTTGCGGGTTCAGGAGCTCTTGAAAAGGACTTCTTCCGGCGAGATCAAGGAGATCATCCTTGCCACAAACCCTGATGTCGACGGCGAGACAACCGCCCTCTACCTTGCCAAAGCCCTGAAACCTCTGGGGGTCAAGGTGACCCGCTTGGCAAGAGGCCTTCCCTTTGGCGCCGATCTGGACTATGCCGACGAAGTGACGATCTCCAAGTCGCTTGAGGCCCGGAGAGAGTTGGACTAGGACGGTTCCCCCGGTCTCACCGCTCTTGGGTGCTTCTTCAGGGTATATCCCCGTGAGTACTGAGGAGAAGGCGGTTTCTGTATTAATTTACCATGCCGTGCCTATACTTTTGAGTGACATTCGGCCCAAAAGGTGAGTAGACATGAAGCATGGAGGCGATTCACCTAGGATGCTGTTTCGGAGAGCGCGTTCACGTGCGGCGGTTGACAAAGAGACAGAGGACTACCTATTTGCGCTGAACCAGGCAAGAAGCGAGTACGAAGTGGCCCAGTCGTGTTTTTCCGAGGCCGTCGAGCCAGAGATAATAGACGAAGCGATATACCTAATGCAGGCAGCCCGCAAGAAATACTCCTATTTCCTCAAGAAGGTCCGGGAATCCTCGACGCAGTTTATGTAATAACCCCCGGCGTTTCCTCATACGGATTTGCCGGAGGGAGAAAAATGGATTTGAACGCAGTCCTGGGAGCGGGGGTCCTCCTTGTTGTTGTCTATTACATGGTGAAGGCTTTGTCCAGGCCACTTGCAGGGCTCGGAAAGATCGTCCTCAGGTCAGGAGTGGCCTTCGTCGTAATATGGGCGGTAAACGCCATAGGTGATTTCGCCGGTTTTCACATGGGGATGAACTTGGTTTCGGCCCTAACCATCGGAGTACTGGGTATCCCGGGAGCGGCTCTCCTTTTGGCAGTTAAGTATTTCATCTGAAGAGATGTGAGGAGCTGCACTACGAGGAGTAATCCGCTGAGGACAACCAATCGGCCACAAACCCACCATAGGCCCATCCTTCACGGCAGGTAATCACGGGGGTCAAGCGTCCTGCCGTTTTTCCTTATTTCAAAATGGACGTGAGGACCTGTAGCGTCGCCCGATTGTCCCACGTGACCTATGGTGTCTCCCGCTGAGACGACCTCTCCGGCCGAGACGCTTATCGATGACATATGCCCGTATCTGGTCTCAAGGCCGTCGCCGTGGTCTATGATTACCAGTCTCCCGTATCCTGCGTACCAGCCGGCGAACTTCACCTTTCCTCCTGCTGCCGCGCCTATCGGAGTCCCGTTGCCGGCCGCGATATCCAGCCCCTCATGGAAAGATTCTTGCCCCGTGATTGGGTGAGTGCGCCATCCGTAGGAACTGGTCAAGGACCCCTGGATGGGCCACCTGAAGGAAGAGGACCTGGATACCGAAGGGACTGCCCGGAGGGAAGCGCCGGGGAGGATAAGCGTTGTCCCTACTTTCAAGACTTCTGCGACGTCCAGGTTGTTCGCCTGTGCTATTTCCGGGATTGAGACTCCGTAGCGCCTGGAGATATCCCAGAGGGTATCCCCCTGGGAGACTTTGACTACAGTTCCGGAGGCGTTTTCAATCACCGACAGCTCCATGCCGGCCCTGATGAGGTCGGGAGACGACAGGCCGTTGATGTGCGCAATCGAGGATGTTGACGTGTTGAACTTCGAGGCGATGGCCGATAGCGTGTCGCCGGGCCGGACGGTGTAGGTGGTAAGCCTTATCTGGGGCGCCGGGTATTTGGGAGTGTCCCCGTCCTCTTCCACCTGCCCCGCTGATGCCGGCGCGTCCGGACTCTGGGCCGGGGCAACCGGATCCTCGATCGGGACACCCGGGTTCTGGACTAAGGCACCCAGGTTCCGGACTGAGGCATCCGG
>DGDN01000097.1:7746-25137 GCA_002385465.1 Candidatus Fermentithermobacillaceae bacterium UBA3951 | reverse complement strand
TCCGGATTACGCGCTGGGAAGTCCGGATCCGTGGGAGGCGCGTCCTCGCCTTCTGAAGGGCCCGCAATTAGTCCACCCGGTCTTTGACCGGCCACCATGCCAGCCGGAAGGGCATTACCGATATTGGGGGAGTCGCCCTCTACGGGTGGTGTCCGGTAGAGGCCTATCGCAAGACCCATGAGGAGGAAAGCGACACATATGAGAGGCCACTTTGCCCGAGACCGGAGATTTTCTCCGGAGGCCTCAGGCTTGACCCGGAAGGACATGACTCTCACGTGTCGTCGCACCAGATGGGCACACCTTCCTCTACCTGATCTTATTTGGAACGTCAGGCGAATTATACCGCTTGGCCACGGCGAAAGCAATTCGTCTACCTGGGGATTTGTTTCCATCGACCGCGGACGACCGGATGCATTCGCCAGTCCCCCTCTTCCAACCCGTGTTGCCAAGTCCCTGATACGCCATATAATCATATCTGTAAGAACCACCTGTGTTATATTATGTAAACCACACTGGTTTGGAGAGGAGAATTACCATGAAGCCGAAGCACATTGTGCCCGTCATCATCCCTAACTGGAAAAAGGAGACTCCGAGCTGCGAGTCTTGCCAGTCAACCTGTCAGTCGGCATGCAAGACTTCGTGCACCGTATCCAACCAGCCGTGTCCTTTGAAGTAAAGGGTGTGAGCCCGATCCCCAAAGGCGGCGTACATGTCTTCAGCGCAGGGGGCAAAATTCTCGCCTACGATGGCGCTTCGGGGACGCTCCACCTGTTGGATGAGGTAGGACGGGCTGTCCTCGAGTGGTTTATGGACAAGTCCCGTGCCGGTCGAGGATATGCGGCTCGCGGAAGCCAAGAGGCCGGAAGGCAGCCGAGACCCGGAGACGGGGATGTTTCCGTGAACGAGGCGGTTCCGGGGGGCCTCGTCTCGGCGCTCTGCGGGAAGTTTCGAGATGAGGAGATAGCAGAGGCTTGGCGCGAGCTGAGAAGTGCCTTGGGAAATACGCTTTTCGCCCCCGACGAGATCTTAGAACATGAGGGCAACGAAGGAGACTATGCTTCCCCACTGGAAGCAGGGCTCAAGTCCATGTGCCTCGATATCGCCCACGACTGCAACCTCTCCTGCGCATATTGCTTTGCGTCCCAAGGTTCGTTTGGGGGAACGCCTTCCCTCATGAGCGAAGAGACCGGCAAGGCTGCCATTGACTTTCTCCTTGAGGCCTCCAAGGACAGGAAGTACCTGGATGTGGATTTCTTCGGCGGAGAGCCGCTCCTTAGTTTCAACACGGTTAAAGCGGTCCTTCTCCACGCTTTGCGGGAAGGCGAGAAACGGGGAAAGGAGTTCCGTTTCACCCTCACCACCAATTGCGTCCTTCTGGACGACGAGAAGATCAAATTCTTGGTTGACCACGGCGTCAGCCTGATCCTCAGCATCGACGGTAGGAGCGAGGTCCACGACCGCATGCGGAAGACTCGTGGCGGTCACCCCACATATTCCCATGCCGCCGAGCGGGCAAAAGCCGCCGTCAGGCTTAAGGGCGGCAAGGGTTACTTCATAAGAGGAACCTACACCAAGTTTAGCCTCGATTTTGACGAAGATGTAAAGTCCCTTTACGACGAGGGCTTTAGATACATATCCCTGGAACCTGCGGTGGGCGAAGGGCCATGGGGGCTTTCATTGGAGGATCTGGAAGCCGCCAACCAGTCATACGCAAGGCTCATCGAGTTTTGGTTGGACTGTCACAGGAGGAAGGACCCCTTTGAGTTCTACCACTTCAACCTGGGTCTCCGGCACGGGTTGTGCAAGGAGCGGAGGATGACCGGGTGTGGGGCGGGCTACGAGTACATAGCGGTTACGCCCGAGGGAGAGATCTTCCCCTGCCACCAATTGGTCGGGAAACACGAGTTTTCAATGGGCAACATTCGAGACGGCATACTCCGTAAAGACCTCATAAGTCGTTTCCTTATGTCCCGCGTACCCATGAAACCGGATTGTGTCTCGTGTTGGGCTCGGTACCTCTGCGGGGGCGGATGCCACGCCAGGGCAGCCTACTCGACCGGCGACCTCCTAAAGCCCGATGCCATTTCCTGCCACTTCATGAAAAACCGCCTTGAGCACGCACTTTACGCTCAATATTGCCTGGTAACTGAGGCGCGAAACTAGGAGGAGATCGGACGGGCTGGTTCGAATATCATGATTTGGTTCGAAGCCGCTTCACTTGGTAAGACTATGCAAAGAAAATCCGATATTAAGTTTACTACCACAAATCGGGGTGCGGGTCGGTAACGATGGGTGCGGAGAGAGAGCTTTCAAAGGTAAGGACGGACAAGAATACGTATCGCTTGCACAGTCTCGGTCTCAAGGGGCCCGGTGTAAGGCGCAGGCGGCCTCTCTCGAAACTCCGAGTGCGCCCGTGGTTCTTGGGAGCAGCTCTTGCGTTAGCCCTCGTGATCATGTTTACGAGAGGTGCGAACTCCACACCTGTTTACGCCGTGAAGGTAGGCGATGAGGTCGTTGGCTACACTGAAACGGCAGACCTCCACAAAGCGATAGTCGACCGCCTGCTCGAGACAGAAGGGCAGACCACAGGGACAGAAGTGGTGCTCGATTGCCAAGTCACCTTAGAGGAACTGGACCGACCGCCCAAAGACATCGTCCTCTCCGATGAAGAGGAGCTGGCCGAGGCCATCCGGGACAAGGTATCCTTCGTTGCCCAAGGATATGTGATCTCGGTAGAAGGAGTAGACATAGTGGCACTTAACTCCGAGGAAGAGGCGAGAGGAGTCCTCGCCGACCTCAGGGCCAACTATATAGCCGAGATTGGCACTTCCAACCAGAAAGTCATTGAAGAAGTCCTTATCAAGGAAAACGTCTCCCTTGAACCCAAGAATGTTTCGACTTGCATGTTCCGGACCCGCGAAGAGGCAGTCAGGATCCTCACAAGGGGCACGGACAAGGTGATGAACTACGAGGTCAAGAGGGGAGACTCTCTCTGGGCGATAGCGAACGCCAACGGTCTTACGCTTGAAGATATCCTGAAGGCGAACCCCACGATCAACCCCAACCTCCTCCAGATAGGTCAGAAGATAAACTTGGTCGTCCCCGACCCGTACATAACCTTGGCGTCGCGCGAAGTAATCACGTACACGGTATCGATACCGTATTCGGTCGAAGTAAGTTACGACGATAGCCTGTGGCCATGGCAGGAGAAGGTCATCCAGGCAGGCAAGAGCGGTTCCAAGGAAGTCACCCAGGAGATCATGAGGGAAAACGGGAAGGAAATTTCCAGGGTGACCTTGAGTGAGAAAGTCCTCTCTTACCCCGTAACGAGGAAGATATCCCGCGGATCCAAGCAAGTCCCGCCTATGGGCTCCGATGATATGGTATGGCCCACTCAGGGGACGATAAGCTCCCACTTCGGCTGGCGCTGGGGCACCATGCACGAAGGAGTGGACATAGCCGCCAAGACCGGTACCGAGGTCCTCGCAGCCGATTCTGGGATGGTCAGTTTTGCCGGATGGAACGGCGGATACGGCTATCTCGTCAAGATAGATCACGGCGGAGGCAAAGAGACCCGGTACGCCCACTTGTCGAAGATCGCGGTGGAGCTGGGGCAGACGGTAACCAAAGGTCAGGTCATCGGCTACGTCGGTTCCACCGGAAGGTCTACAGGCCCACACCTCCACTTTGAGGTGCGGATAAACGGGGCAGCCAAGAACCCGTTGGGCTTCTACGAGTAAGCGGAAAGGCGCCTTTTGGCAGCATCTTCTTGCAGCCTGTTTGTCGAGCCACGCAGGAAAGCGTACTGCCGTGCCGTATTGTAGGACTAGATGCTCATGACGGGGTAGGAGACTGTCTAATATGTCGAAGCTTGTTATACGCGGAAGGTGCCGGCTTCACGGTGAGGTTACCATAGGGGGGTCGAAGAACTCCTCGGTTGCTATTATCCCTGCAGCTCTCTTGGGCGAAGGAACGAGCGCTCTCGATAATGTCCCCAGGATAAACGATGTGGCTGTGTTTGCCGAGATACTCAAGGATTTGGGTGCAGTGGTCACCATGGACGGAAGCACCATGACCGTTGCTCCCAATGGGTTTGTCTCGCATATCGCGCCTTACGACCTTGTCAGAAAACTACGCGCTTCCTATTACCTCATGGGAGTCTTGCTGGCCAAATTCGGTCAGGCGGAGGTAGGCTTGCCCGGCGGTTGCGACATAGGCCCCCGTCCCGTAGACCAGCACCTCAAGGGCTTCCGGGCTTTGGGCGCGGATGTCTCCGTCGAAGGCGGTGTGGTGAGGCTAAAGGCCAAGAAGCTGGTCGGGTCTCCGGTGTATCTCGATTTCCCCAGCGTAGGAGCAACAATAAACATCATGCTGGCGGCATCCCGGGCAGAAGGTACCACCGTCATTGAAAACGCAGCTAAAGAACCCCATGTCGTCGATCTCGCCAATTTCCTGAACGCCATGGGTGCAAGGGTCCAGGGCGCGGGCACCGACGTTGTGCGCATAAGGGGCGTCAAGGAACTGAGGGGCGCCGACCATTCAGTTATCCCTGACGACATTGAGGCCGACACCTACATGATGGCGGCGGCAGCGACCGGCGGCGATGTCACGGTGAAGAATGTCATCACGAAACACCTCGAGCCGGTGAGCGCCAAACTCCGCGAAGCAGGCGCGATAATCGAGGAAAACGGCGACTACGTAAGGGTCTTGGGGCCTGAACGGCCCAAGGCACTCAACGTGAAAACTCTCCCCTACCCGGGCTTTCCTACAGACGCCCAGCAACCTCTTGTGGCGGTGCTCTCTCGCGCCGAAGGCGTCAGCGTTGTCCAGGAGTCCATCTATGACAACCGGCTCGGCTATGTTTCGGAGCTCGTCAAGATGGGGGCAAAGATCAAGGTTGAAGGGAAGACGGCCATTGTGGAAGGCGTCCCGAGGCTTGTGGGTGCTCCGGTCAAGGCAAACGACCTGAGGGCGGGCGCCAGCCTTATGATAGCCGGGCTTTCGGCCGAAGGAGTGACGGAAGTCTACGGGCTCGAGATCATCTCAAGGGGTTATGAGATGGTGGACGAAAAACTAAGAGGTCTCGGAGCCCAGGTAGAGATCCGCCCGGACTGAGCCCCTACTCCCTTAAAACATTGTTCAAACCCGAAGACAAGGCGGTTTGATACACTCATTTCCGGAGACAAGTGTACTATTTAAGGCTCTTGTGACCATATACTTCCGGACAAGAAGGAGGGCGTTCTCATGGATTACGATGCTCCGGTACGAGAGAGGAGGCCGTCTTTCTGGTCATATCTCATGGTGGGGATCGTAGGCGCCGTCATCGGGGGGTTCCTTGTCTTGGGCATCGCACCCCAAATCTTAATGCACAGGACGGGCAACCTCCTCGTGGGCTCGTCTGATCCCGGCACGCCGTCGACTGTCATACCCGCCCCGGTCTACCTAAACGCCGAGGACCTAAAAGACCCTTATGCGGCGATTATGCTTGTCGCCCAGGAAGTCAGCCCGGCAGTTGTAGGTATTACAAACCAGGCGTTTATAGGATACGACTTCTTTGGAAGAGAGTACGTGCAGGATACGGGCGGTACCGGCCTCATAGTCTCCGAGGACGGTTACATCGTGACCAACGAGCACGTGGTCGCCAACGCCAAGTCGCTCACCGTATTCCTCGCAGACGGGCGGAGCTTCCCTGCCACCGTGGTAGGCGCCGAGAAGTCCACCGACCTCGCGGTGATCAAGATCGACGCAACCGGCCTTCCCACGGCCGACTTCGGCGACTCGGACAACGTGAAAATAGGCCAGCTGGCGGTGGCGATAGGGAACCCGCTGGGTATGGAGTTCAGCCGGACGGTAACCGCGGGCATTATCTCGGGCGTAGACAGGATCCTGAACATCAGCCAAGATTCGGCTATCCGGCTCATCCAAACGGACGCCGTTATAAACCCCGGGAACAGCGGAGGGCCCCTCGTTAACGCAAGAGGGGAAGTCATCGGCCTGAACTCAATGAAACTGGCTTCCTCCGAGGTTGAGGGCATGGGTTTTGCCATCCCTTCCAACCAGGTAAAGAGGGTGGCGGAAGAGATCATCAAGACCGGCCGGGTGAGGAGGGCCATGATGGGCGTCAGGCTGGTCGACAAAGAGATCGTCCGGCGGAACAACCCGTCCATAAAAATCGACCGCGGTGTATATGTCCACAGAGTTGAAACCGGTAGTGCCGCTCATAGGGCGGGAATGAGGGAAGGAGACATCATCCTCGAGCTCGGCGGAATGCAGGTAAACAAGGTGGCAGCCATCCAGGCTTACCTGTCGGAGAGGTCTCCGGGAGAGACGCTCAAGGTGAAAGTGCTCCGGGGTAATCAAGAGATCGTGCTGGAGGTGACCCTCGACGAAGCCCGCAGCTAGGGCGGGACGGGGAGGCGGAATATAGTTTAGGGCGACGGTCCAAACGGACCGGTCGACGCGGACTGGCCGGGGACGGGGGCTTCTACGGGGTAAACCATAGGGGCCCTCGCCCGGTTTTCATGTCCTTGTCCCGGGTCTTCGCTTCTTCCGGGGGAGGTGCCCGGCAGGAAGAGTTCGGGAAAGAGCATTCCCCTGAGCCACCCGGGTAGCCTGAAGTGGTTCGTGCTGTCGACCGGTGGGAGGGCGTCCTTCCGGAAGACCTCATAATGCCGGGGGTAACACGTTGGTCCGGCCAGGAGACCCGTTTCGCTGCAAACCGCGGCCCAGGTAACGTTCCTGGGTAGTTCCCAGTCTCTCACGGGAATGTTCCGGTGGGCGTTCCCCATGAAAGCCGCCCACACCGGCCCTGCAACGGCGGCCCCTGTCCCGGGGAGAGATTTCTCCCTGTTGTCCCAGCCCACATAGACAGAGCACGCGAGGTCCCTGGTATAACCCACAAACCAGGCTTCCCGCTCGCCGTCGGTGGTGCCCGTCTTGCCGGCGACAGGCCGGTTTCCCAAGAACGCCTCAAGCCCGGACGCCGTCCCTTCGGGAGCGAAAACGGACCGGAGCAGGCTGGTCACTATGTACGCAGTCCCTTCGTCCAGTACCGGGGTGCGCTTCACCGTGTCTTCTTCGATGACCATCCCCGAAGGGTCGACGAGTTTGAGGACCAGGAGAGGTTCCGGCCGCACCCCGCCCGACGCGAGGGTTGCCGCCGCAACGGTCATCTCGAGAGGCGTCACTTCGGAAGCTCCAAGGGCCAGCGGGATAGTCGGCTCAAGGGGGCTTTTCACCCCCATCTTTGCCGCATAGCTCGCTATCGCAGACGGCCCGATCTCCTGCGCCCAGCGAGTGGCCACGACGTTGTCGGAGATGGCCACTGCCGTCCTCATAGTGAGCGGGGCGTAATGATAGGGGTTTCTGCCGTAGTCCACGGGTCTGTATGTGTCTCCCGGGGATGCCCCCGGATAGTCCACCGGCTCACAGACCTTGGTTTCGGTGACAGGGTGTTTAGAATCAACCAGGGCGGTGTACAGGAAGATCTTGAAAGCCGAACCCGGCTGGCGCCTCACCTGGTACGCCCGGTTGAGCTTGGTCTCCTCCCAGCTCCTGCCGCCTATGAGCGCTTTTATATGTCCGGTGGCAGGGTCTATGGCTACAAGCGCTCCTTGGGGCTGGGTGATCCCCTGCGAGTCCTTCTCGCCCTTGGGCATGTACTTCTCAAAGGCTTCTTCGGCGGCCTTCTGCATGTCGAGATCCAGGGTGGTGTAGATCTGGTATCCGCCGCGGTAGATATCCCTGGCTATTTCCGGGTGGCGTGTGCCGATGTCGGCCACCACGTAGCTTACGAAGTAGGGCGCTGCGCTTTCAGGCAAGCCTGTTAACTCCACGGGCTCCTCGTTGGCCCCGGCTTCTTCCTCCTCGGTAATGTACCCTTGCTCCCTCATGAGGGCCAAGGTGACCGCCCGGCGTTCAATGGCCCTCTCCATGTTGTGGTAGGGCGAGTAGTACTCGGGGCTCCGGATGATGCCCGCGAGGAGGGCGGCCTCGGCCAGGTTAAGGTCCTTTGCGCTCTTCCCGAAATAGCCCCGGGATGCAACCTCACACCCCCAGAAACCGTGGCCCCAGTATATTTCGTTGATGTACGCGGTCAGGATCTCGTCTTTTGTGTACCGCATCTCAAGTTTCAGTGTGTAGACGAGCTCTATGACCTTTCTCCGGAGCGTCCGTTCATGGGTGAGGAACAAGTTCTTGGCCAGCTGCTGGCTTATGGTGCTGCCGCCCTCGCGGATTTCCCGGGCCTTGAGGTTCCTGAGGAGGGCCCTGCCTATGGCTTGTATATCGAACCCGTGGTGGGAGTAGAAACGCATGTCTTCTACTGCGACGACGGCCTTCTTAAGGACATCCGGCATGTCCGAAGAGGGGATTACGGTCCTGTTCTCCACGAAAAGCGATGAGACCGGCCGGCCTTTTATGTCATAAACCTTGGTGGCTTGGGGGACCGGCGCCTTGGGCAAGGGGAGAAATAAGACCAGGCCGAGGAACACGGTGACAAATAAGAGCCCCGCGAAGAAAAGCGATTTCAGGGCGAAGACGATACCCGACTTAACGCTCCGCTCGGACAACCGCCGTCCGGCTTTCCGCGTCCCCGGGGTCGTATTACGGACGTCCTTTTGCTCTCCTCTCAATATCCCCACTCCAACCGAGATCGACTACTCAAAGTACTTGGAAGAGGCGCGCCGGGCAAAATACCCGCGTCTCCCTCTAAGTTTTGTCCTTAACCCATATCTGGTATAATGCGTTCGATGTTTTCCGGACTTTTCTGGGTACGAGGAGTGAGTGCAGTGGAACTTTGGTTCACCGAGGAGTGGATACCCGGTCTCAAGCTGTCGGTCCAAGTTAAGTCTCTGGTCCATAAGACAAAGACTAAGTTCCAGGAATTGGCGGTATACGACACCGAAGCTTTGGGCCGCATCCTTGTACTGGATGACGTGATCCAGACAACCGAGGTTGACGAGCACATCTACCATGAATGCCTGGTTCACGTTCCCCTCCTTGCGCATCCCAACCCCGAAGAAGTACTCATCGTCGGGGGCGGAGATGGCGGTTCGCTGCGAGAGGTGCTCAAGCACAGAACGGTGAAGCGCGCGACCCTTGTAGATATTGACGAAGGTGTGATCGAGGCTTCGAAGAAGTTCCTGCCCCAGTGGAATACAGGGTTCAGCGACCCGAGGGCAAGGGTTGTCATAGCCAACGGGCTTGACTTCGTGGCTGAGGCCAAAGAGGAATACGACGTGGTCATCGTCGATTCCACCGACCCCATCGGGCCCGGGGAAGCTCTCTTCCGTGAGGAGTTCTACCGGTCCATAAAAGGCGCTCTTCGTCCCGGCGGAATCATGGCGGCTCAGACCGAGAACCCCATCTTCATGCCTGATATAGTGAAGATGGTCTTTGGACGGATCTCAAGCGTATTTCCGGTCGCAAAGCTCTACACGGGGCCTATGCCCACGTACCCGGGAGGTTTCTGGAGCTACACCTGCGCGACCCTTGGACCTGACCCCAGTGAGCCGGCACGCGACGCAGGAGGCATTGCCTTCAGGTACTATTCACCCGAGATCCACAGAAGGGCCTTTGTGCTGGCCCCTGAAGTGGCCAAGGACTTAAGCGCCCGTTAAGCGATTTTGCGGGAAACCCTGGAGGGACGTTTGATTGGCCGGAGAATCGGCACTTACCTGGACCAGGCCCGATAGATTCCTATGGTCCTCCATAGACGAAAAGGCCCCCGTAGCAATATTCGGAGTGCCGCTGGACGAAACTACTTCCTTCCGGCCGGGCACCCGTTTCGGCCCTTCCGCCGCGCGGAGGGCCTCTCATGCTCTGGAGCTGTATTCACTGCGCCAGAAACGCACGCTGGATGAGGTCAACTATGTTGACCTGGGAGACCTGGTATTGCCGCTAGGGTCGGTTAGGGATGCGCTCTCGGTGATCAGGCAGGCTTCGTCTGATCTCCTGGAAAGAGGGCAGCGTTTCATGGCCATTGGAGGCGAGCACCTTGTCACTTACCCGCTTGTCCAGTCAATGGCAGGGCGCTACCCAGACCTAGTTGTGGTCCACATGGATGCCCATGCCGACCTCAGGGAGGAGTTTACGGGTACCCCCCTTTCCCACGCCACGGTGATGCGCCGCGTGATCGACGTCTTGGGGCCCGGAAGGCTATTTCAACTCGGGGTGAGGTCAGCGGAGCTCCACGAACTCGAAAAGGCCAAAGGGCTTTCGGAGGTCCACTTTTACAGAGTATTGGAACCTCTCCGTGTTATACTTCCAAAGATACGAGGGCGCCCCGTATATCTTTCAATTGATATAGATGTGGTGGACCCTGCGTTTGCCCCCGGTACGGGAGTGCCGGAACCGGGAGGAGTGACTTCACAGGAGATCTTGGACGCCGTAAGCCTGTTTGCAGGTGAGAACGTGGTGGGCGCGGACCTCGTCGAAGTCGCTCCGGCTTACGACGCCACGGGTCAGACAGGTCTTCTGGCAGCGGCCATCATTAGGGAATGTCTCTTACTCCTGGCGCCGGAGAAAGACCGGGTAGAACCGGCGGGCGCCAAAGCCTGAAGGGAGAAATGCAGCGGTGGATGCCAGTTACAGCGTATTGGGTGAGGTAAAGAGGGATATAGTCGGCCGGATTGCGAAGGCCATATCCAAGGCCAAGGAAAAGGGCGAGTTCCCTCAGGAGCTTAACCCGGACATAAAGATTGAAACGCCTTCTCGCCCCGAACTGGGCGACTTTGCCACCGGGGTGGCGATGGCCATTGGCAGAGAGATAAGGACCGACGGCCGGTCGGCCGCAGGGGTCATCGTAAGGCATTTGGACCTTGAGAATTCACCCATCAGGCAGGTAGACATAGCAGGCCCCGGGTTCCTCAACTTCTTCCTCGACAGGAGCTGGCTCGAGCCCGCCATGGCCCGCATCTGGTCGGAAGGGCCTTCCTACGGGAGGACTGGCTACGGCAATGGCAAGCGGGTACTCATTGAGTTCGTGAGCGCCAATCCTACAGGCCCCCTAAATGTTGTAAACGCCAGGGCGGCTGCAGTCGGCGACTGCCTTGCTTCTCTCATGCAGATGGCCGGATATGAAGTGCACAGGGAGTTCTACATAAACGACGCCGGGAACCAGGTGGCGAGGCTCGCGGCGTCGCTCGAGGCCCGCCTCAGGCAGGTAAGGGGCGAAGAAGTCGAGGTTCCCGAAGGCGGGTACCACGGAGAATACCTCCTTGATATGGCCAGAGAGCTCAACGAAGCCCGCGGCGACGAGCTCTTCCGGATGGACCCGGAGGCGCTACGAGGTTTTCTCGGCAGGTACGCGGTGGAACAAATAGTTGAGGACCAGCGCAGGGTGCTCCTTGAGTACGGGCTCGAGTACGATACGTGGTTTTCCGAGAGGAGCCTCAGAGAAGGAAACGCGTACATGCAGGTCGTGGAACTCCTAAGGCTCAAGGGGCTCACGTATGAAAAGGACGGGGCCTTGTGGTTCAAGTCAACCGAGTTCGGCGACGACAAAGACCGCGTGCTCATAAAGTCCGACGAAAAGGGGACCGCAACCTACATAGTGCCGGACCTCGCCTATCACAAGAACAAGCTCGAAAGGGGCTACGAACTCCTCATAGACATACTGGGCCCCGACCACCACGGTTATCTTGGCCGCTTGAGAGCCGGCCTTATGGGTTTGGGTTACCCCAGCGATGCCCTTGAAATCCTTATCGTACAGATGGTCCGGCTTCAGAGGAGCGGCCAGGCCGTCAAGATGTCAAAACGGGGCGGGGAGTTCATCACGATGGAAGAGCTCCTGGAGGAAGTCGGCAAGGACGCAGCCAGGTTCTTCTTCCTAATGAGGTCGCCCGAGAGCCACCTGGATTTCGACCTCGACCTTGCGAGGCTCCAGTCAAACGAAAACCCCGTGTACTACGTCCAGTACGCCCACGCGCGGATAGCCAGCATCTTCAGGCAGGCAAGAGAAGGCGGCGCCGCGCTCTCGGTAGGGCCCAGCGAGGTCAACTTCTCGCTGCTCAAGGACCCGTCGGAGATTGCGCTCATGAAGCTCTTGGCGGCATTTCCCGAGGAAATCCACGAGATCGCCGAGGCCCGGGAGCCTCACAGGCTCATCAAGTACATGACCGAGGTGGCGTCGGCTTTCCACTCGTTCTACACAAGGTGCAGGGTCATAAGCGACGACAAGCCCCTGACCGAAGCGCGCCTCTACCTGGCACGGCTTTGCCAGATCGTACTCGCCAACGCGCTCAGGATAGCGGGCATATCCGCGCCGGAATCGATGTAAGGTCGCGGAATACTGCTTGATAGGCCCGGAAGCACCTGGCACCTCGGTAGCGTCCGAGGTGTTTGTCTTTGCGGCGAAGTTCACCTACGGGGCCTGAGGGTCGCTAAAAGGGCCGTGCGACGGGCGCAGGCAGGTTGGGCGAGAGAGGAATATGTCCCCCGTCTGCCGAATATTATGCCGGGAGCGCCGAAATTTCGGCATGAAGAATCTTGAATATAGGCGGGGATCTCGGTGGACATATCCTCTACAATATCTGTCGTACTGGAAAGCATAAGCCAGGGCGTCCACGTCGTCGACAAAGACGGCGTCACCGTCATCTACAACAAGGCCGCGTCTCAGATAGACGGGCTTTCCGAGCGCGAGGTCATCGGAAAAGACGTGCTCTCGGTGTTTCCCTCCTTGGACAGGCACACCAGCACTCTTCTCCGCGTCCTGAGGACGGGAATCCCCGAACTCGACCGCCAGCAAACATTCACAAACTACAAGGGCAAGAGAATAACCACCGTAAACTCAACTTACCCGATACTGTCGAACGGCAAGGTCATAGGGGCCTGCGAAATCTCGAGCGATGTAACCGGCCTCAAAGAGATGTCCGAACGCATCCTCGACCTAAGGAGAGAGCTGAGGGGGCGGGGTGGCGGCGTCCGGGGCAAAAAGGCCCTTTATACGCTGGAAGATATCATTGGTGAATCCCAGGTAATGCGCGAGGTGAAGAGGACGGCCGCCAGGGTCGCAAGGAGTGACGCGGCAGTCATGGTCTGGGGAGAGACCGGGACCGGCAAAGAACTCCTGGTCCAGGCGATCCACTCGGCGTCTCCAAGGGCGAGCCGCCCGTTTGTCCCTCAGAACTGCGCCGCCATGCCCGAGAGCCTACTCGAAGGCCTATTTTTCGGCACCTCCCGGGGCGGGTTCACCGGGGCCACCGACCGGCCGGGGCTAATGGAAACGGCAGAGGGAGGCACTCTTTACCTGGACGAAATCGACTCGATGCCCTTGGGGCTCCAGGCCAAGATGCTCCGCGCCATCCAGGAGAAAAAGGTGCGCAGGCTGGGTGATACGCGGGAAAGGCCCGTAGACGTGCGCTTTATTGCTTCAACCAGCGTCCCGCCTGCCCAGGCGGTGAAGGCAGGGCTCCTCCGAGCCGACCTTTACTACCGCCTCTCGGTAGTGGAGATCGGCCTCCCGAGGCTCAGGGACAGGCGCGAAGACATCCCTCTCCTGGTGGACCACTTCCTGCACAAGCATGCAAGTAAGGCGTCTCTAGATGGAAACCAGGAGCTCAAGCAGCTCTCACCCCAGGTGATGGCCGCTTTTTTGGCTTACGAATGGCCCGGCAATGTGCGCGAACTGGAGCATGCCATCGAGGGAAGCCTCGCCCTCTCCAGGGGGCCCGTAATAGAAATCGAGGACCTGCCGGCCGCGGTCCTGGGCATTGCTCCGACGGCGTCTTTCTACCTCGGGACGGCTCACGCGGGACACGGGAAACCAACGCACATGGATATTCGCGAGGGGCGGGAGCCCGGTGAGGTAACGGGTACCCATCCAGTGCCGGGTAGCCCCGGAGCACACGGTCTCGCCGGTTCAAGCGGCGAAGCCTCCGGGCCCGGCGCAGGACTTCCCCTTAAGCCAAGGATCCGCCTTGAGGAGAGGAAAGCCGTAGAAGAGGCATTACGCGCAGCCGGCACGGTCGCAGGGGCGGCAAGGCTCCTCGGGATACCCAGGCAGACACTCCAATACAAGATGAAAGTGCTTGGTATAGCGCCGCCCAAGAGAAAATAGCAGTCCGCGCCGCCGAAATGGCATAGATCTTGCTTCCTACATATATGGGATATACTCTTTGCTTTAACGTAGCGGCCGGGTCCGCGGCTTTTGGAGCTCACACGCCGGATCACTCTGGCCGCGAGGCACAAACGAGATATAGAGTTACAGCCCATTGAGAAAGCGAGGTCGTAGCTATGCCAACTTCTAAGCCAGGGTGCCCGTACGGAGTCCACAGGGTAATTGAACCTGAGTGGGTCCTACCCCAGGCGGCGTGGAAGGTAGACAATTCGCCGGTCATTTGGGATAACGAAATCCTTATAGACGTAAGCACACTAAACATTGATGCCGCCAGTTTCAAACAGATCGTTTCCACTGCAAAGCCGGGGGCTACCCCCGGTGAGGTTAAGGAGCACGTGGCAGAGACGGTGCTGGACATCGTCTCCCGGCGGGGCAAGATGCACAACCCTGTCACCGGGTCAGGTGGGATGCTTCTCGGCCGCGTGAAAGAGTTCGGGCCCAAAGCTCCCCGGAGAGGAGCCAAGGAAGGCGACTTTGTGGCGACGCTTGTCTCTTTGTCCCTTACCCCCCTCAAGGTAGATAAAATAAAGGAAGTCCATCTGGATAAAGACCAGGTGGACATAGAAGGCACTGCAGTCCTCTTCGAGTCGGGCCCCTTCGCGGTTATCCCTCCCGATTTCCGGAAGACGCTGGCCCTTGCCGTCCTCGACGTGGCCGGCGCTCCGGCCCAGGTCGCCCGGCTAGTCGGCAAGGGAGACACAGTGGTCGTATTGGGAGCAGGCGGTAAGTCCGGCCTGATCTCACTGGCGGTCGCCCGCGAGAAGGTAGGCCCCGACGGCAAGGTGATAGCGGTAGCCCACAGCGAGGCGTCCACCGAACGGGCCAAGAGGCTCGGCGTCTCCGATATCGTCTTATCGGCCGATGCCAGAGACGCCACGGGCACCATGATGGCCGTGCTGAAGGCCAACGGAGGGAAGAAGGCCGACATTACCATCAACTGCGTGAGCGTACCGGGTACCGAGATGGCTTCCATACTCTGCACCCGCGACCGCGGAAAGGTCTACTTCTTCTCCATGGCCACGAGCTTCACCGCAGCGGCCCTCGGAGCCGAAGGCGTGGGCGCAGACGTCGAGCTCATCATAGGCAACGGTTACGCGGAGAACCACGCGGAGATCGCGCTGGACCTCCTCCGCCGCAACAAGGCCCTCAGGGCGATTCTTGAGGAAATGTTCCCGGGTGAATAGAACTTAGGAGAGGAGCCCAAGAGATGCGGCATTGGAAGGAAATACCCCTTTTTAAGGATGTTACTTACGGAGAGTGGAGCGACTGGCGCTGGCAGTGGCGGAACCGCATCGAGACGGTAGAACAGCTCTCCCAAGTCATACCCCTCACGGAGGAAGCCAAAGAGGGAGTAAGGACAGCGCTTCAGAAGGTCAGGATGGCCATCACCCCCTATTTCGCGAGCCTCATTGACCCGGGCGACGAACGCTGTCCCGTGAGGCTCCAGGCCGTGCCAACCGCGTCGGAAGTCGAGGTGAAACCCTGGGAGTTTGTAGACCCCCTCGACGAGGACGCCGACTCTCCGGTTGAGGGCCTCGTGCACCGCTACCCCGACAGGGTCCTGTTTCTGGTTACCGAGCAGTGCTCCATGTACTGCAGGCACTGTACCAGGCGGCGGGTGGTGGGTGTTACGGACAAGGTGGCTTCCAAAGAGAGGATGGAAGCGGGCATCCAGTATATCAGGGACCACAAAGAAGTGCGGGATGTCCTCATATCCGGCGGAGACCCCCTGACGTTTGGGAATGACCGTCTGGAGTGGATACTGCGGCGTCTCAGGGAGATCCCCCACGTGGAGGTCCTGAGGATAGGGTCCAGGGTACCGGTTGTGCTCCCCCAGAGGATTACGGGGGATCTAGCGAAGATGCTCGCCAAGTACCATCCGCTCTACATCAATACCCATTTCAACCACCCGAAAGAGATCACCCCCGAGAGCAAGAAGGCGTGCGCCATTTTGGCCGACCACGGTATCCCCCTCGGCAATCAGAGCGTCCTCCTCCGGGGGGTGAACAACTGCCCGCAGGTGATGAAAGACCTGGTCCATGCCCTTGTGCGCATTAGAGTCCGGCCCTATTACATCTACCAGTGCGATCTTACATGGGGCCTCGACCACTTCCGGACGACGGTCGGGGAGGGCCTCGAGATAATGGAAGCGCTGAGGGGCCATACAAGCGGCTTCGCGGTCCCGACATACGTCATCGACGCCCCGGGTGGCGGCGGCAAAGTGCCTATCAGCCCCCAGTACATCCTCACAATGGGCGAAGGCACGGTTATCGTGAGGAACTACGAGGGCGTCATCGCGGCGTACCGCGAGCCCACCTACGACCCCAGGGAGAAGTACGACGAGTCAGGCCTATGCAAGCTCTGCGGAAAGTCCCACGGTGGCTCGAGGGGGCTGGCATCCATGTTGTCCGGGGAACGCTCGAGCCTTATCCCCGAGCGCACCGACCGGCTTGAGAGGCGGAAGGGCCACTAGGGGCTCCTTGATCTCTTCGAGAAAGGCGGTGATTTCCCTGGACCTTGTGGATTTGGTGCTTGATTCCGGGGCCAAGTCGGTGGCCATTGTGGGAACGGCCAAGAACGTGGGCAAGACGGTAACCATGAACTACCTCTCGTCTAGGCTGACCGGGCGTGGCCTCGTGGTGGGTCTCGTCTCAAGCGGCAGGGACGGGGAGATCACCGATGCATTTACGGGTGAGCCCAAACCCTCAATCGTCCCGCCCGAGGGGGCGTGGATTGCTACCGCCGAAGGGGCGTTGGGCGAGTCGGCCGGATTTCTCGAGATAGCCGATATCTTCGACAAGGCCGGCCTCTTGGGCAGGTTGGTCATCGGCAGGATGCGGGAGAGCGGACCCGTGGAGCTCGTAGGCCCGCAGAACGCGAAAGAGCTGGCCCGTGTGGTGGAGAGGCTCCGAGACCTGGGGGCACGAGTTGTGCTGGTTGACGGGGCCCTAGACAGGGTCGCCGCCGCAAGCCCTGGGGTGACCGGTGCAGTCGTGCTCTCCACGGGGGCTTCGGCCCATAGCGACCTCACGCTCGTGGCCAAATCGACCGCCTCAATCGTGAGGCTCTGGTCTCTTAAAACCCCCGATGATCCTGAGGTGCTGTCCCTCGCCCGCAGGGCTATAGACCGGGGGTATGTGGCGTTTCTGGACAAGATACCCCGAGCGGACGCGGCCCTGCTTGGCGGTAGCCGCTTAGCCCAATACTGCGGCGGCCCGACCCGCCTGAGCGCGAGAGGCCGGGCAAGCCGCCGAGTGGAGCGACAAGCGGAG
>DGDN01000097.1:435-7576 GCA_002385465.1 Candidatus Fermentithermobacillaceae bacterium UBA3951 | reverse complement strand
GCCCAGTGGAGTGCCCAGTGGAGCAGCAGGTTGAGCGACCGGCTCGAGTTCCGCAGAAACCCCGCTACAGCCTCAGGCAGACGGCTTTTGACACGGTCCTGGGACGGGAAGAGGAAGTCCTCTCCCAGGCCGGGGAAGCGTCTTTCGTTGTGGTACCGGGTGCCGTGGGCGAGGCGTTCCTCACCGAGGCGGAAGGCCGCGACCTCCCGGATGGTTTTTCCGTTATCGCCAAAGACCCTACCGCCCTTTTCACCCGGTCCGAGCCGGGAGTGCCAGTGTACGTGGCCCGCGAGATGAGGCTCCTTGCCATAACCGTGAACCCTGTGTCGGGAGGCGGATTTTCATATGAGCCGCGGGAGATGGTGGGTGCCGTTTCCCGGGAAGTCTGCCGGGTGACCGGAAAGAAGGTTCCCGTATTTGACGTTGTTTCGGGCGAGAGCAATGCAGGGGAGGTGTATGGAGTGGCCGTGGGGTAGTGCGGTTTTTCGCGGGGGAATCGACGGGTGATTCCCTGGGCTTTTTGACAATCTGGGAAAGTGTCTCGCCGAAATCTTCTCTTGGGCGGAGAGTGAAGAGCAAAGCAGAACCAAAGCTTCCGGGAGAGGAAGAAGAACTGAGAAAAGAACTCCGAGAAGTGTCTTCACTTTCTAAGGCCCTAAAAACATATCCCGATGTCTTTTCTAAACTGGATAGTGTGCTTTCAACTCTAAAAGACCCGTTTCACGCGATTATCCTTCTAAAAGAAGAAAAGGTTTTGACGGCTCCCGAGATCTTCGTCCTGGCGCACCTTGCCTTCTCCGTGGGCCGGATAAGGTCCGCCATGGCAGAATCCCAAGTGGAATGGCCGGAGCGGACGGTCCCCCCATCGCTTGAAGACGTCCATAAGAAGCTTCTTCCGGGTTTCGCCGGTCAGCCGGTTTTCTACATTGCCGACGGCTACTCCCCCGATCTTTCAAGGGTGAGGGCCGAACGCAAGGCCAAAGAAAAGATCTGGCGCGATGAGATGACCAAAGAAGCCGCCGAGGTAGAACGGGTGTTGGGCCGGAGGCCCGGTATCCGCGAAGAGATCGCGATCAGGAAAACCAACGTGCAGGCGGTAGAACAAGCGAGGCTCATGCCCGAACTGGGCGAAACCAGGGAAACCCTCACCCACGTCCACTTCAGGCTCAAGGCAACCCGTGAAGCCCTGAGGCTCGAGCGCGACATAAACCGGCTCCGCCAGGGGGAAACCCTCCTGGAAGGAGAGGTGCTCCGTTCCCTTTCGGCAGACCTTCGCGAGTGGAAGGACGAACTGGAGAAGGCGGCCTGGGCGCTGGGCGAGCTGGACTACCTCCTTAGGAAGGCAGAACTGGCCGCCCGTTGGGATGCGAGAGAACCCGTTATTAACCGGGATGCAGGCCCGCTCGTCCTGGAGGGAGCATTCCACCCGGTGGTGCGCGAGGAAGTGGAAGGGCGGGGAGGCAAGTACCAGCCGGTGTCCCTCACCATCGACTCGCCGGTCTCGGTGGTCACGGGGCCAAACATGGGCGGGAAGACCGTCTCCCTAGCCACCGTGGGCCTCTGCGTCTCCCTGGCCCAGTGGGGGTTTCTGCCCCCGTGTTCCCGCCTTGAGTTTTCCCTTTACGATTATGTCTACTTTCAGCCCGAGACGCCGGGGAAGCCCGGCCTCTCGAGCTTTGCCGCCGAGGTCGTAGCGCTTAAAGACCTCCTCGCACGGATAGACGAACGGGGGCTCATCTTGCTCGATGAGGTCGGGAGGGGAACGAACCCGTCCCAAGGCCTTGCCCTCTACGCTGCGGTCCTCGATTACCTGCGCCTGAACGCCGGAGAAGGCTCCCGGGTGTTGGCGAGCACCCATTACCACGGCCTTGCATCTCAGCTCAACGTGCCTCACTGGCAAGTTGCGGGCCTCACGCCGGGGGACGGGGACCTTGAAGAAGGGGATGCGAGCGGCGGCAAGGATATCGACTGGCTTTACCGGCACATGGATTACAGGTTGGTCAAAGTAGGCCCCGATACGCCGGTACCCCAAGACGCCCTCATGGTGGCGAAAATCTTGGGGCTGGACGGCGAGATCATCCGCCGGGCGGAAGAGTTTGTGGCCGGCACGGGGCCCTGTGGATTTCGGAGGGATGAGCCATGTTGAGGCTGGACCTGGATACCTCAAAGGTAGACTTGTGCCACGCTCTTGCAGAAAGTATAGCGCGAAAGGTGAACGAGGAACTCTCGGGAAGGAGCACGGTAACCATTGAGAGGACCGTGGCCAGGCTGTTTGGCGTTGAAGGCGTAAGTCCCTCGGGGGTTCCCCTTGCAAACGTACTCGTAGACCACCTCGTTTCCTTGGGGAAGGTAGAAGACGGCGTAGCCATCCACCTGGCCAATGCGTGCGCGGTTTTGGACCTTTCGCCTCAGGATGTGGCGGCCAAAGTAGCCGCCAAGGAAGTCGATCTCGGTAGCCTTCCGTGGCGCGGCGCGGAGGAATGCCGGGCGAAAGCAAAAGAACTCACCTGTGCGGCCCTCGCCAAGATCCAGGCGAGGCGCGAGGAACGGGAAGAGCTTCTGGAAGCCTACCCCGTCCACGGCCGGCCCTGGCTTTATGTAATCGTAGCTACGGGAGATATATATGAAGACATTGCCCAGGCGAGGATGGCCGCTCAGCAAGGCGCCGATGTAATCGCCGTCATAAGGTCGACCGGCCAGAGCCTCCTCGACTACGTCCCCCACGGGGTGACCCGAGAAGGGTACGGCGGCACTTACGCCACCCAGGATAATTTCAGGCTCATGCGTGCGGCCCTCGATGAGGAGTCAAAGCGGCTCGGGAGGTACGTGAGGCTTGTAAACTACTCCTCGGGCCTCTGCATGCCGGAGATCGCCGCCATGGGGGCTCTCGAGCGGGTAGACCTCATGCTCAACGACGCCATGTACGGCATCCTCTTCAGGGATATAAACGCCGAGAGGACCTTGATCGACCAGAGGTTCTCCAGGATGATTAACGCCTACGCCGGAATCATCATCAACACCGGTGAAGACAACTACCTTACGACCGTCGACGCCCTGAGTTCGGGCCACTCAGTGGTCGCCTCCCAGTTCATAAACTACCACTTCGCCCACCTCTCGGGCCTTAAGGACGGGCAGATAGGTCTGGGGCACGCCTTTGAGATAGATCCTAATATCGAAGACAGCTTCCTCTTGGAGCTTGCGAGCGCTCTCTTGGTGAGAGAGCTCTTCCCGTCGTGCCCCGTGAAGTTCATGCCCCCTACGGTCCATAAGACGGGGGACATCTTCTTCGCTCACGCTTTGGACGCAAGCTTCAACCTTGTCTCGGTCATAACCGGACAGTCGATCCACCTTGTGGGGATGCTCACCGAGGCCGTCCACACGCCCCTCCTGCAAGACAGGTACGCTTCGATTAGGGCGGCGGCCTATGCCAGGACGGCTGCGCGGCATCTAGGGCAAGACCTAAGCCTGGAGAAAGGCGGGAAGATCGAGCGGAGGGCCGGCGAGGTCCTCGACAAGGCCCTCTCGCTCCTTAAAGACGTGGAGGCCAAGGGCCTCTTCAGGGCTCTCGAAGAAGGCGTGTTTGCCGGGATCCGCAGGAAGCGAGAGGGAGGCAAGGGCCTTGAAGGCGTCTTCACCAAGAGCCCTGCGTACTACAACCCGGTTGAAGAAGGGCTTAAGCGTGAATTGGGGATTTAGCGAGAACGACGGGGCGCGGGGCCGGAGAGAAGAGCCGCGGTGTGCCGCGGCGTGCGGTTCAGACTCCCGCTCCGCTTCATAGGAGTGAAAGATATGGGCCCGGACAAGGTCAGAGATGACAGCAAATATAAGGATAGAGCCGCCGGCAGAGATAAGGACAGAGTTAAAGACAGAGATGAAGACAGAGCTGAGGACAAGGGCGCTCAGGGCGCTGAGCGGTTCATACTTCCCTACGGCGACCACCGGGGAGACGGGGTGGTCCAGATTAGTTTCACATTGCCCTTGCCCCACGGGCCTCTCGGTGATGAGGCCGCAAGGCAAGTGATGCGTCAGATGGCTCTCACTGATCCCCAGGTTGCGGTATCCGTTTCTCTCGGCGAAAACTATACTTTCTACGTCGGTTATGGTAAACTCTCGCGTCCGGTGGATACCGCGAAACTGAAAGTCGCAAGGCCGCTTTGGGACAAGATCGAGCCCGTCCAGGTGGAGCAGATGGTTAGAGAGCGGCTCGGGAGGCCGATTATCGTAGTGGGTGCGGCCACCGGTTCAGACGCCCACACGGTTGGGCTAGACGCCATCCTCAACTACAAGGGTTTCGCGGGCGACCACGGGCTGGAAGCATATTCGTGCTTCAAGGTGGTTAATATGGGTAGCCAGGTGCCCAATGAGGAGCTGGTCGCGAGGGCGAAACAGGAAAAGGCCGATGCCATACTGGTCTCACAGGTGGTCACCCAAGGCAACGTTCACCTTGCGAACCTCACCAACCTCTCAGAGCTTCTGGAGGCCGAGGGGTGGCGCGACCGGGTGGTGCTTGTGGCAGGAGGCCCGCGGATCACCCATGCCCTTGCCCTGGAACTGGGCTTCGATGCCGGGTTCGGTGCAATGACCCGCCCTCAAGACGTGGCGTCTTACCTGGCCCAGGAGGTGCTGAGGAGGAAGTCTCTCTATTGAGATCTTTCCGCCCAAGTCTACCCATAAGATTTCTTGGCTTTCCGGCTTGACTTTAAGGCAGCACCTTTGGCAGTATCTCAGGATGCATATTGAATACGGGTATGAGGGTGAGTAAAATTACTGAAGGCAATCTTCCCGAAACTTCGCAGGGGGTGGTACTTGTGAAAGACACAGTACAGCCTCAGAGCCCCCGTAACGATCTTTCAATAAGCGACCTGGCGTACAACATCCTGAAAGATCGCCGGGAACCCATGAAGTACAAAGACCTTGTGAGCGAGGTTCTGGCCCTTAGGAACCTCAAGTCGGGTGAGTCTTTGGCGAGACTCATGGCCAAAGCCCACACCGAGATAAGTATGGACAACCGGTTCCTTAACAGGGGCGGCGGGTTGTGCGGCCTCCGCGAGTGGACGGTTAAGCCTCCGTCGTACAAAGTAGTCGAAGTATCATCGGCCGATCGCCCTAAGCCGGGCGAACGATTAAGGCGAGAACTGGTGGTCTTAGACGAAGACTACCAGGCAGATGAAGGAACGGAAGAAGAACCGGTAGGGGAGCCCGAAGAACCAGAGGTGGGGTAGGGCTCCCTCCCCTTTTTAGGAGGTTAACCATGTCAAAATTTGTCTTTGTAACGGGAGGGGTAGTCTCAGGCCTGGGAAAGGGCATAGCTTCCGCGTCCATCGGCACCCTCATGAAGGCGAGAGGGTATTCGGTAACCATAATTAAGCTGGATCCTTACGTGAACGTCGATGCGGGTACCATGAGCCCTCTCCAGCACGGCGAGGTGTTCGTTACAAACGACGGCGCCGAGACCGACCTTGACCTCGGCCACTATGAAAGGTTTATCGACCGCCCCCTTTCGGCGGCAAACAACGTCACAACCGGCCAGATCTACAAGGCGGTTATTGAGAAGGAACGCCGGGGGGAGTTTCTGGGCTCAACCGTCCAGGTAATCCCCCACGTGACCAATGAAATCAAGGAGAGGATCCATAAGGTCGCCACGGAGTCCGGCGCGGATATCGTCATCGTCGAGATTGGCGGGACCGTAGGCGACATTGAGGGCCTTCCCTTCCTTGAAGCGATAAGGCAGATTAGGTTCGACGTGGGCCGTGAAAACTCGGTCTACATCCACCTCACGCTCATCCCGTACCTATCCTCAAGCGGTGAGCAGAAGTCGAAGCCCACCCAGCACAGCGTCGCCGAACTGCGTTCGATCGGGATATCTCCCGACGTCATAATATGCCGGTCAACCATGCCCATGTCTGCGGAGATGCGGGAGAAGATAGCTCTCTTCTGCAGCGTGGAAAAAGACGCGGTGATCCAGAACCTGGACGCCTCGAGCATCTACGAGATCCCAGTTATGCTCGAAGAAGAGGGGCTTGGAAGGATCGTCGAGGACAAGCTCTCCCTCCCGAAAAAGAAGCCCGACCTCAGTGAGTGGCAGGAGATAGCGCGAAAAATCGCCTCGCCCACCCGCGAGTGCCAGATAGCGCTTGTCGGTAAGTACGTCGCCCTCCACGATGCCTACAAGAGCGTAGTCGAGGCCCTGACTCACGGGGGGCTGGCGAACGGAGCCAGGGTCAATATCGACTGGATAGACGCCGTCAAGTTGGACGGCATGTCTCAAGACGAGGTCGCGCGTGTCCTTGAAAAAGCCGACGGAATTCTGGTCCCCGGAGGCTTTGGCCACCGGGGTATCAAGGGCAAGGTAGCGGCCATCAGATATGCGCGTGAAAAAGGAGTGCCTTTCTTCGGTATCTGTCTCGGCCTCCAGTGCGCGGTCATTGAAGTGGCCAGGAACGTCCTCGGCTACGCAGAGGCGGACTCGACCGAGTTCAGCCCCGACACGCCTCATCCCGTGATCGACCTCATGCCTGAGCAGAAGGATATCGAGGACATGGGAGGCACCATGAGGCGCGGCCTTTTCCCGTGCGAGCTGAAGGAGGGCTCCATCTCCCAGAAAGCCTACGGGGCCGAGGTCATACACGAAAGGCACAGGCACCGGTTTGAGGTCAACCCGAGGTACGTCCAAGATCTGGCATCCGCGGGACTTGAGCCGGTCGGTATTTGGCCTGCAAGAGGCTTGGTTGAAGTGATGGAGCTCAGGGGACATCCTTGGTTCGTGGGATGCCAGTTCCATCCTGAGCTTATCTCCCGTCCGAACAGGCCACACCCGCTTTTTGCGGCCTTTATCGGCGCAGCTCTCAAGTACGGCGGGTAGTGTGGTAGGATGGATTTAATCATCTGAATTATTGGAGTGACTGACTGTGAACTCAATGACCGAAGCAAGTGTAAGACGGCGGGTCCGGATTACCGACACAACCCTCCGGGATGGGCATCAATCACTCTTGGCCACACGTATGAAAACTCAAGATATGTTGCCTATCGCGGAAAAGATGGACCGCGTGGGGTTCAACTCGGTTGAAGTCTGGGGTGGAGCCACTTTTGACTCTGCCATGCGGTTTTTGAACGAGGACCCGTGGGAGAGGCTTGTAGCCCT
>DGDN01000097.1:0-203 GCA_002385465.1 Candidatus Fermentithermobacillaceae bacterium UBA3951 | reverse complement strand
ATCAGGAACGGCATTTCCATAATGAGGATCTTCGACGCCGTGAACGACGTGCGCAACATGTGGAAGGCTATCGAGGTCTCCAAGAACGAGGGCGCTCACGTGCAGGCAACAGTCTGCTATACCATAAGCCCCGTGCACGATTTGAAACACTACGTTTCTGTTGCCGGCGAGCTCAAGAAGATGGGCGCCGATTCCCTCTGCCT
>DGDN01000090.1:9001-14520 GCA_002385465.1 Candidatus Fermentithermobacillaceae bacterium UBA3951 | reverse complement strand
ATTTTACAACCGGCCGTAACACAAGCCGGCTGTGCCTAACCATGTGTTCTCTGATGAGAGTGCATACCGAGGAAATCGTTTGAACATCGAACTTGAGCCGCCTCATAGCCTGACGGGCCATCTCTTCGCTCTTTACGTTGTGCCCGTAGAAGTGCCCCTCGCCGCTTTCGTCAATCGTCATTGTCTTGACCTTGCCCACATCGTGCAGAAGCGCGGCCAACCTCACCTGCAACCTCCGGGGCGCAGACTCAAGGGCGACCACGGAGTGCTCAAACACGTCTTTGTCGTGGTGCTTGCTTGACTGCTGAAATCCGTAGCACTCGGCCAGTTCCGGAAGGATGTGTCCCAAGATCCCGGAATGGTAAAGATGTCTGATCTCTCCCGGATTGTCGCTCATCAGTATTCTGACCAGTTCATCCCTGATCCGCTCCCATGAGACATTGAGGATCAGGTGAGCGTTCTTAGCGATAGCGTCGAGAGTCCGCGGTTCTATGTGGAAATCGCCACCCAACTCGGCAACAAGCCTGTGGGCCCGGAGCATCCTGAGGGCATCTTCCCTAAACCGGTCACCGGGGTCTCCGACGCTCCGTATGATCCTGTGCCTCAAGTCCTGTAGGCCGCCCACGTAGTCGACCACATGACCATCCCTGCCGCAGGCGAGGGCGTTCAGGGTGAAATCCCTCCGGGTGAGGTCTTCCTCAAGCGACGATGAGAACTCCACGGTTTCAGGTCTCCTGCCGTCAAGGTAGCGACCGTCCTTTCGGAAGGTCGTGACCTCCACGGGGATATCTCCGAGAACGGTCACGGTGCCGTACTTCTCGCCCGTAGGGGCAGTACGCTCGAACAGGGCCCGCACTTGGGGCGGATGGGCATCTGTGGCGATGTCCCAGTCTTTCGGTTGGCGATTCAATAGGAGGTCCCGGACCGAGCCCCCAACCAGATAGGCCCGGTAACCCGCCTTCTCAAGTGCGTCCATGACCTTTAACACAAAGGGATGAATCGCGACATCCATCTTAGGTCTCCCCTCGCGATGGACCGGCTTCACCGCCGGTGGACTAGGGGCCCCAACAAGGGCTCAGTCACCGATAGATTGCCACAATCACAGAACGGTGAAAACACTCCTCCGAACCCGGCCTGTGATCAACCTGACCGGCAGAGGCCTAATTCCTTGCCCCCGGACTGTAGACCTCAGTAAGGAAACATCCTGGGAATGAGGGCAGACAGCATCAAAGCTCCCAAGATAAAGAGAGGCAGTCCGGTCTTGACGAAGTCAGTGAACTTGTAGCCTCCCCGGTGATAGACGATTACATTGGGTGGTGTGCCGATAGGTGTCGCCACGGCTATGGACGTGGCTTGACACAGCCCCATAAGAAGCGGTGCCGGGCTCACTCCCAGCTGGCGGGCTATCGCGATGCATACGGGAGCAAGGACGCTGGTCGCAGCAGTGTGGGACATGAACTGGCCCAGCAAACCTGCGGATAACACAACGATTCCCGTCATCAGGTAAGGAGTCGGGCTGTCGATTACTCGAGTGAGGAACCCGGCCAGCATGTCGGCGGCCCCGGTCTTCTGCATTGCCAACCCCAGGGGCTGCATCCCTCCCATGAGGAGAACCGCGGACCACTCAATGCTTCCCGTGAACTCCGGCATCGTGATGCAGCCTGTAATGACTGTGAGCACCGCTCCGATCATGGCGACTATTGGAAGGCTGAGGCCGAATGAGGAAAGCCTGCTCTCGAACAACATCCCCACTACCACCAGGGCGAGGACCAGCAAAGACACGCCCATTTTGTTACTCCGGAACTCGTGTTTCTCGGCGGATGGGGCCTCTGCCGGAAGCCTCTGCGGGACCTGCTTTCTCCCTATGAACATCATGTACAGGACGGCCAGGGCCACAAAGGGCAGCGATACCTTCCCGAAATCGAAAAACCCAAAGGACTGGCCTGTGGCTTGCCTCAATGCACCCTGCACAATGGCATTGGGAGGCGTCCCGACCAGGGTCAGCATCCCTCCAAACGACGCTCCAAAGGCCAGCGGCAGAAGGAGAGCGCCGGCGCTTACCCCGGCCTCACGGGCTACCGAAACGACCAACGGAGCCATCACGATGGTGATTCCCGTATTGCTCGTGAAGGCCGAGAGCGCGGCGGCCGCGAGCATTATGAGCCCTACAAGCCGCACCTCACTCTTGCCGGCCATCTTTATGACTTTCCTGCCGATGAAGTCACACACGCCGGTTTGGAAGAGAGCTTCACCAACCGGAAACATGAAGAGAACCATGATCGTCGTGTCGTTCGAAAAGCCTGTGAGCACGTCCTTGACCGGAAGGACACCCGAGACGGCCAGACTTGAGAGCACAATGAGCGGGGTTATTCCGAGAGGAACCAATTCCGTGACAAACAGAAGCAAAGCCCCGGCAAGAATGACGAGCGTTATCGCGACCTCTGACATGTTCATCCCCCTGTGGCGGATGGGTTGACCTCAAGGCAACCCCTCTTACAGGACTTCGATATCGCGTGAGTCTTGTCCTCTTGGAAACCTGTGCTATGGCGTGTCTTTCGGTCTAGCCGGGGCGCGTAAAGAACAGCGTACAGCCTGTGGTCTCATACTTGACTTCGACCTGCCATCCACCGTGGGCGGCCCTGTCCTTCCATATCGCTTCCCATAGGGCCTCATAATCCTCCGCGGAAATCTGCTCCCGGAGATGGGTAGCGCGTCCGTATACCGAGAGGTATTGCGGCTTCAAGGAAATCCTGGCGCTGGATGAGGTAAGCTCGAGTAGATGGGCCTCTCCTCCCCGGAGCCGCGTCTCTTCCCAACATACATACAGGATGAACGCCTGCTCAGGAGGAAGAAACGGAATCCATGCCCTTGCTGCGAGGGCGTAGCCTACGCCGTCCTTGAACCAGTCCGTCGCGAAGCCCGGGCCGAACCTATCCTTGAGAAAGGCCCACAGCCTGATCCTCTCGCTTGCGGCAATCTCTTCGCGCATGAAGTCCTTGGTCGCCGAAGGTAGGTCCGGAAACGAGGTGGCAGGCAAATCGGGGACGTGAGTGATGGGGATGACGATGGCTTCGATGTGCCTTAAGAACCAGCGGTTGCCTTCTAGGACAAAAGAGAAGCAAAACGTGGTCTCCTGACCATCGACAAGAAGAGGGACAAGGAAGTGGACCGGATGGCCACGGCCGGGGGCACAGTCGTCGCCGGGGTCCCCGGGGTCGCGGTAGTCGCCGGGATCGAGGTGGTCGGTGGTATCGCAGCGGGCGCCGACAACCATCTTTGGACTCAGCGGCCAATCATCCGGCGGGACTTTCGCAGCGATGGCCGCCACGATGTGGCAAAGGCCAGGCGCAAGACCCTGGTGGAGTGGCTTGACGTCGTCGATGCCGAACGCTCCCCGCTTGACCGTATCGATGAACCCCAACCATATGCCTCTTTGTCTTGAGAACTCGACGACCCACTTGGCTGCGTCCAGAAGGTCACCGGCGATGTAGTCCGGCTCCACATCGGCCCAGGTGTGCCGATACTCGCCGAGGGATGATTCGCCCCACCCCGTCTTGACCAACACCTTGGTCGCTCCCACGGCCTGTGCGGCCAGCATATCCGTCGCTCCGGTGTCGCCGATCACCACACACCGGGAGAGGTCCAGACCGTGTTCCTCCGCCGCGCGCAACAGCATGCCGGGGGCCGGCTTCTTGCAGTTACATGGAAAGTCGATATCGTGAGGGCAAATGTAGGCCCCGTCCAGCTTAAGGTCCTCAAACTCGCGATGGAAGTCCTCTTCCGTCGCCTCCCCCCTGGATATGCGATACTGGTTGGTGAGGGCAAACAGGAGGAAACCTTCGTTTCGTAGGTTAGCCAAGGCCTCACGAGTGAAGGGGTACACGTCGAAGTCCCTGGGATGGATGAAACGGCCCGTTCCTCCCATGGTTCCGTCTCGGTCGACGAAGACCGCCTGGACAAACTGAGGGAGCCGGTTCGCCGAGTGCGCGTCACGGAGAGGAGACCGGTTCTCCAAACCCAATTCCATGAGGGGAAACTGTTTCCGCAGATGGACGTCCCCAAGTCGCCTTGGACTCATTTCACCACCACCCCGGTTCGGTCATTCTGTGGCGTCTCGTGGTTGTCCTCTCTTTGTACTGGCAAGGCGTCTTCGGAACGCGATACGGGCCACACGTGCACTGCACCCCGTCGATATGATACCCTTTCCTTCGTGGCTTGCGGACCCTTCGCGTGACTTCCGCTGTCGACGATGGGAGGCGATCCTCACATGCGGACCGACTGGAGAAAGCAGACGGCACTCTTCCTGGCCAGCCAGACCATTTCCGTCTTCGGGACATCCCTGGTTCAATACGCCATCACCTGGTATATAACCCTGCGGACTCAGTCCGGCGCAATGGTCGCCGTATCGATAATCTGCGGCTTCGTCCCAACATTCCTCGTATCGCCCTTCGCGGGAGTGTGGGCCGACCGGTATCCCAGGAAGACTCTCATCATCGTCTCGGACTCATCGATAGCGGTAGCGACGCTGATCCTTGCCCTGCTGTTCAGGGCAGGACACCAGGGGCTCTGGCTTCTGTTCGTGGCCTCGGCAATCCGGGCGTTCGGTTCGGCCGTACAGTCACCTGCGGTGAGAGCCATACTGCCCCAGTTCGTCCCCGAAGACCAGCTCATGAAGGTAAACGCCACCAACAGCAGCATCCATTCTGCGGTATCTCTGGTGTCGCCCATGGTAAGCGGCGCGCTCCTGGCGTGGGCAGGCATCGGGTCCGTGTTCATGGTCGATGTAGTGACGGCCGCAATAGCAGTCCTGATCCTCGCCTTCGCCCTCAAGGTGCCTGCGCACGCCAAGGCCAGTGCTCCGCGTTCCGGCAGCTACCTGGATGACTTGCGCACCGGATTGTCCTACGTCAAGAACGAAAGCTATCTCATAAGATTCTTCGGCCACAACATCGCCTTCCTCCTCCTGGTCACCCCACTCGCCTTTCTGACCCCGCTCCAAGTAGCGAGGAGCTTCGGTGAGGACGTGTGGCGTCTCACGGCGATCGAAATAGCCTTCTCAGGCGGGATGATACTGGGCGGCATCGTCATGGCCGTTTGGGGCGGGCTAAGGAACCGGGTCCATACAATGGTGTTGTCGAACTTCAGCATCGGAATCCTGACCGTAGCCCTTGGGCTCGTACCGTTCTTCTGGGTCTACCTGGGGTTGATGGCCGTGTGCGGAATGTCCCTCCCCGTATTCCACGCCCCCTCCACAGTCATCCTCCAACAGAGGGTGGAGGACGATTTCCGCGGGAGAGTGTTCGGGCTTCTCGGGATGATATCCGGTAGCATGATGCCTCTGGGAATGCTCCTTTTTGGTCCGCTCGCCGATGCGGTGAAGATTGAGTGGTTGCTCCTAGGAACCGGGCTCTTGATCTCCGTCCAGGCTCTCGTGATGCTTGGAGACAAGGTTCTGGTTAGCGCGGGAATCCCACCCACGGAATCGGCCTAACACCTGGCAGGCGTCCACCCGCGAGGCT
>DGDN01000090.1:4977-8726 GCA_002385465.1 Candidatus Fermentithermobacillaceae bacterium UBA3951 | reverse complement strand
TCCACCCGCGAGGCTTCCAGGCCAAGGCGTCTACCCTCAAGGATTGCGCCCCGCAAGGAACATTTGCCCAGGATACACGTCATACGGTATTGATGACCGCCGTTCGCAACCCGGCCTAGAGACCCGAGAGGGGTTACCGATCCATATGACACTCAGCCGCCGAGAGAGAAGGAAAAAGGCAAGGGGAAGAGGCAAGTACTCACTGTTGATCCCGGTGGGACTCTGCGTAATTGCCCTTGTAGGAGCTCTCGCCCTGTACTCAAGCGGGTATGCGGGTGTGTTGATCTCCAGGACAAGGGGGCGTTTGGAGGCCGGATTTCCCGGCAATGGCCCGGGAGAGGCTGAGCCAGGTCTCCAACCGGGCGACGGTGAGCCGCAGAATCACTCCGGTGGAAAACCTGATGACAGTGCACGTGTTGTGACCGGCAGTGGATCGGGCGAAGCGCCGGAAGGCGACCCGCAGGGTGCCTCCGGTGACACGATCGACGGTCCGGGCGACGAACCGGCAGTGCCTTTGGATGATGGCGACCTCTCTCGACTCGGAGTAAACGAACTCGGCAAGGTTCCGATAATCATGTATCACGATGTGCAGGACTACGAAGCCGAGTGGGTGCGGTCGAGGTCCAACCTCCGGAACGACCTGGAGCGGTTTCACAAACTCGGATACAGCCTTGTGCTCCTAAGCGATTACCTTAGCGGCAACATAAAGGTCCCGGCGGGAGGGGCGCCCCTGGTCCTTACCTTCGACGACGGGACCCGGGGCCAATTCCGCATGATTGAGAGCGATGAAGGGCTAATCCCAGACCCCGATTGCGCCGTGGGAATCCTGCTGGAGTTCTCGCGAACCCATCCGGAGTTCGGGCACGCTGCGACTTTCTTTGTGAACTCGGGAAACCCGTTCGGCGATGCATCACGGGTCAAGGAGCATCTCACGTTCCTACTGGAGAACGGCATGGAGATAGGCAACCACACTCGCACCCATGCGAACTTGGCAGATGCTTCTCCGGAAGCTGTGGTCAGGGAAATCGGCAGCTCGTCAACGAAGTGAGGGGCATATGCGGATACGAACCGGTGTCTCTGGCGCTTCCTTTTGGAGGGTACCCGCGGTCCACCGAGAGCCTCCTTGCCGGCACGTGGGATGATCAGGAATACGTGAACAAGGGGATACTGCTGGTCGGCGCCGAACCCGCTCCTTCCCCCTTCTCTAGGAAGTTCAACCCGCTGGCGATCCCCAGGATCCGAGGCTCCCAGGAAGAGCTGGATAAGTGGCTGGGAGAGTTTGAGAAGTACCCGGACGAAAGGTTCGTGTCGGATGGTCGGAGCGAGACGGTGACAATCCGCCAGGGTAGGAGCGCAGACCTGGAGCCGGAGCGGGTTCTCGATCTGGAAGTCAGGGAATATCCCTGCGACATGGATTCCGTCGTTCCGTAAGGATCCGTAAGGAACCGTAGAGGGTAACGGACTTTCTCATGGAACTCTCCAATAACCACACGCGTTAGGGAGAGAGAACCTATGGAGAAAGAACCGCGAAAGCCTGAGATCGGCACTTATATTGCGTTGGGGTTGTGTTTCGGGACTGTCTTGGGGGTCATCCTCAACAAGATACAGTTCGGCCCGGCTCTAGGACTCCTGGTCGGGGTTGTCGCTCACAACATAGCGCTGGCCAACTACCGGAAGAAAACGGGGAACAAAGACTAGGAGGCAGAAGGGCTCATATGAACCTCAGGGGATCACTTGTGAGGATTCTGGAAACCGCGAGACCCACCTTTCGCCGGTTCTGGGTTGCGGTGTTACTCTGTGTGGCTGCGACTCTCACTCTGTCAGCAGCGGTCACGGGTGATCTCCACAAGAACGATCAGTTGGTGAGATGGTCGTTGGCGCTTTTCTCCGGTATCCTCGCTGCTTGGTGCGCCATCCTGTACTGGGAACGTCGTTATAGCCTGAACATAGATTCCTCTGCCGAAGGCAGTGCGGCCCGTCCTGAGGGCAGCACAGGAACCGACGGGAATACACCTCCCCATGCAGGAGAGAGTCCCTGGAGAAATCAGGAGCTAACCGCCAACCTCATGGCCCTCCCCGTGGCAGGACTTATTGTCGGCGCCACATTCCTCTTGCTCCATGAATTCGGTGTGGTGTCGATGAGCAGGCACTTTGCCATTTGTGTGGTGCTCTCCCTGACCTGCTTCGTCGCACCTCACTTCCGCAGGAAGGGCAGCCTTGAGATGTACATCGTCAGGCTGTTCTCTCACGCATTTGTATCCGCCCTGTTCGCAGCGATCTTGTTCCTCGGCCTGGTAGCCATCACTTTCACGGTCTCATCATTGTTTTCGCTCAACGTGACCTACCGTGCGTACATCCGCATTTTCCTGGTTATGGCCGTGACGGTGGCTCCGTTTCTGTTCATGGGCGGGATACCCAGAGGGACGATCGGGAGCGACACCGCAGACTACCCGAAGGTCTTGAAGAACCTTGTCTTGTTCGTCATTACTCCGTTGCTCACTGCCTACACGCTGATCCTCTACGTCTATTTCGCAAAGATCCTATTGACCAGGGTGTGGCCTGTCGGGTTGGTCGCTCACCTTGTGCTCTGGTACTCGATGGCCGGAGCGGCGATACTGTACTTCATTTGGCCGCTGGAGGGCGACAATAAGTGGGGTCGTGCCTTCTCTTCTTACTTCCCGAAAGCCGTCATCCCCCTGACGCTCATGATGTTCGCTTCCGTAGGAATTAGGGTCCGGCATTACGGCCTGACCGAGAACCGGTACTACGTGCTGGTTTTCGGTGCTTGGGTGCTGGGAGCCATGATCTACCTAATCACGGCAAAGCCGAAAAAGAGCCTAGTCCTCCCCATTACTCTCGCAATCGTGGTGGCCCTGGCGGTAATCGGTCCGTGGAGCAGTTTCTCGGTGTCCATGTGGAGTCAAAACAGGCGTTTCGAGACGTTGCTCACGAAGTACGGGATGCTGCGAGAAGGAACCATCGTCCATCCAACCCAGCCGGTGCCCGTCGAGGACCGCCGCGAATTCGCCGAAATCCTGTTCTACTTCGCGGACAACCACCGGCTGACGGATGTCCGTTTTCTCCCCGCGGACTTCCACTTCGGCGAGTTCGATAAAGTCTTCGGCTTCCAATACTTCGACGTGGGATTTCCCGAAAGACACAAGTACGTCAGGTATCAATCCCGAGGCGAGGCATTTGACCTAGGCGGATACGACTACTTCTTTGATTTCGCGTCGGAGTTGGGGAGCGGACCCGACGTCTCTATGCGTCAAGGCCCGGTTGAGGTAACGTACAACACAGTGACCTGGGATGTTCAGGCAATCCGCGAGGACGCGCCGGAATGGCGAAGGTCACTGCATGACTATCTCGAGGAACTCGCGCACAAGTACGGAGATGAGGTAGACGTCGAGCTTGAGCCAGAGGACACGGTCATCTCCGACGAATCGGCGGGCCTTCGCGTCAAACTAGTAATCACCAGTCTGTGGGCGGACCTGGGCGACCCTGCCGCGGGAAAACCGAGGGGCGGGACTCTCCGGTTCTACCTGTTGGTCGGAGTCGAGTAGGCTCAAACGTGCTGGTCGACCAGTATCGGGTTGCCGTCCGGGTCCACAAGCATGAAATGAGCCGGTCCCGTGGCGGTCCCGTGGCGCTCTCATCCGCCTCGCTCAGTAGCTGCACTCCCTGGGCCTTCAGCCGGCGCTGCAGTTCGCGAACATCGGTGGGCGGAGGCGGCGTCGAACGCTTCCCTT
>DGDN01000090.1:345-4781 GCA_002385465.1 Candidatus Fermentithermobacillaceae bacterium UBA3951 | reverse complement strand
CTTCCCTTCTGACTATGAGCCAGGCCGAAAGCTTCCCTTTTGTCGGTGATCCGACTCCGATCACTTCCCTTTTGACTATGAGCCAGGCCGAAAACTTCCCTTTTGTCGGTGATCCGACTCCGAACGCTTCCCTTTTGTCCATGACCGGAGTCGGACGGTTGCCTTTCCTCGTCGAGCCTTCTCAGAGCAACATCCTCGGCGGTAAGACACCGCCTCAGATCGACCCATCCTTGGCCGCAAGACGCTGCCTCGGATACGCACCTTCGCCGAGATCTCCAATTCCAATCAGCATTGCGGTCCGTTCGGAGGCCGCTTGTCGTAAGATGGGGATGTTGGTAAAATATGGGCAGGCGCTCACTGTCTATTTCGTCGAATGGAGGCGAATGCCATCATTAACACGCTCATCATCGAAAACCTGGCCGGCGTCAGAGAGCTTCCTCTCACCGAAAAAGCGATTTACATAGAAAGCATGTTCAAGCAACCGTCCTGCATTGAGGCTCTCGCAAAAGAAGCAGGCCTCGGCTCGAGGCATCTCGCCAAACATTTGCGCAATCTTCAGAGGCTGGGCTGGATGGACCTCATCAAGGGTCGTAACAAGTTGCGACCTGTGGCACTCGTTCCGCGGGATGTCGAGACCAAGATCGCTGCTCAAATCCGAATTAGGGTGAACCTTGCACCGTTCAAGGGCGAGGAGACGACAGCGCTCTTTCTTGAGTGGATGGTCGCCCCGAGAGTCATACTGATCCGACATGCCCGCCCAGACTTCCTGCGTAACATCGAAACGGGCCAGAACTTGGAATACGACATTTACGTGCCGGAGTTCTACTGGGCTATCGAATATCATGGGGACCAGCACTTCGGTCCTACTCAAAGATACCAGGGCGACAGAGCCTTTGTTGAGAGGTACAAGAGGGACCTTCGGAAGGCCCATCTCAGCAAGGACAACAACATCAGGCTTTCGGTGGTTCACAACCGGGTACTGACGCTCGGGGGAATCCTTGAGGTCATCCCCGACGACGTGCCACGCAGGGTGTTTGACCCAAAGGGACCCGTGATCCTGACACTCGAGGAGCTCGGCAGAGAAGTGGCCCGCAACCAGGACTGGGATAGAGAGTAGTTCGGATGGCAGCGGCCGGAGCCCAATTCGCGACGATGGCAGCAACACGGCGCACATCGTGTTCGACAGGGTACAGGCGCGCTCTCCCTTGCCTCTCATCAGCATTGTGGAGGAGACCTGTAAATATGCCGAGGTCAAGGGCTGCAAGAGAGTGGTGGTCTTCGGCACGGGGTTTACGATGAGTAGCGGGATGTACACGGATGCGTTCGCCAATCGCGGAATCGAGGCGTTCGTCCCAACCCCCGAGGAACAAAGGGCAATCCACGGGGTCATCTTCCCGAACCTCCAGGAAGGCATCGTCCTGCCTGAGGAAAAACGCCTGGTGCTCAATATCGCGAACCGCATGATCGAGGAAAAGAACGCCGACGCTCTCATCCTTGGATGCACAGAGCTACCGCTGATTATAGGGGAAGATGATCTCGATACCCTGCTGCTGGATACGACCCAGATTCACATAGATGCCATCGTTGACTACATGCTCGCCTGGATTCGCCGGTGACGCGTCGTGAAACCGGTTCGGCGACTGTGCGAGGACTACTTTCGCACTGTCAGCAATACCGCCTCAGAACAGCGTCAATGACCTCCTGAGCGGGCAACCGGGACAGTTCCTTGACGGCACGCCCCTCTTTGAGAAGGTCGATGACCGCACGGGCGCCTACGTAGTACCCCACGCTGCCCGGCACGCCCCTCTCGTCGCAACGGGGACCCGAGTAAAGATATTTCGCTGCAAGTTCTGGTGTGACAGGCGAGGCCGCTTGAGAGAAGATCTCTCTGGTGAGCGCTTTGCGGTTCCCTTCGCAGTACGCGAAAGCCTCATCGGACATGAACGGCAGGGCTGCTTTCAGGTTGGGATTATCGAGGGGTAGGTCCTGAGCGACTATGGAGAAGACGGTGGCAATCCCTTCCTCCACCACAAGATGCCCGAAGGTCAGGGTAGCAGGGTTGAAACCTCCTCTCCGCACGGCATGCATGAACTCGTGAGGCACCATGAACGCAAGGCGGTCCAACTTGTCCGCGAAGAGCTCGATACCGAAATACACGAAGGACTTCTCCGCCGGAAGAGCCGTCCCCCCCACCTGGCCTATTCCCACCATGAGAAACACGTCGCAGTCCTCATGGAAATCGAGTATCTCGGCACTTCTTGATGCCAGCTCCTTGACGCGGTCCACTCCCCGTGCGGAGATGAACCGTTCCGCAGCCCGAAGACCTGCTTCAAAGTCCCAAGCCTCAACGTACGGGCGCAACGACTCAACGCTGTCCGCCATGTAGAGGTACTTGACCATCGGATCGAACACGTGCCGAAACTTGGAGTAATACTCGTCCAGCCAGGCCTGCCACTTGCCCTTCTCCGGAACGGCATCTACACAACGCCTGTAGTCATCTACGCCGACGGTGATCCTCATCCCGTTTCCTCCTTCCGGTCTACTGAGAAACATGCCTGTATGGCCATTGTTATCTGCCTGAGCATCCGCGCGATAGCCTGAGCAAAAGCCTTGTCGTCCGCGGCGTCCCTGACCGCCTGTTCAAACTCATCCCTGTGGGCAAGCCAGTCGTAGCCGTCGGTCCGGACCTTTAGCGCAAGGTAGGGGTGGTTGTACTCTAGGATGTCGAAGAGGTACTCAAAGTCCTCTATCTTCTGCTCCTGGGATAGGTTCTTCCAGGGCTCTTTGTCCGAGCACCCGGCGAGCAGAGTCATGAGAGCCAGGACGACGAGCACCGCTGGAACCGCGCACAACACGGCAAGCCGCTTTTCCGGCAACAGAGTCCTGGAAAGCCGAAGCTTTGTCACCGTCACACCCCCGTCACCAGACTCCCAGTGCCAACACTAGCTACGCCGGAGCACATGGACAGGTCTGTCCACCAGACGTCCTCAGCTGACAGGGAATTGTGTCGACGGGGAGAAGATCCCTTTCTTAGTGACCGGCGCTCTTGTCCGAACCGTGCCCCTGCCGCGTCGCGAGATGAGGCTCTTTGGAGGCGAGAAACCGGTGAAGATCTACGATTTTGACGCTGTCCTCCTGGAGCACCCTACCGTCGATTCGGCGTACGTTGAGTTCCCATATGACGTTGAGGCCGAGTTCGACGTGAAGGGTCAGGTCAGAGTCGTGGCCCTCATAGACGGCTATGAATACCGGGGATCCTTGGCCAAGATGGGACGTCCGTGCCACTTCATCGGTGTCACCCAAGAAGTGCGCAAGGCCATCGGTAAGGGCCCCGGCGACACTGTCCACGTGGTCATCAGGCAAGATACGGCCTCACGCGTTGTTGAGGTGCCCGAAGACCTGGCCCGTCTCTTGGACGCCAATCCAATAGCCAAATCGGCCTTCGACAAGCTTTCCTTCACACACAAGAAGGAGTACGTGCGCTGGATAGAGGAGGCCAAGAGGACCGAGACGCGAGAACGCAGGCTAAGCGAGACCATCCGGATGCTGGGCGACGGAATCAAGCACCCCTGAGAGGAAAACGCCGGTTCTATCCGAGTTCAGCAGCAGTATCCCTTGCGAGTCTCCGGAGTTCAGAGGCAATCGCAGGTTTCTCCAGAAGACCTGAGGCCGCTCTCATGGTGAGATCGAAGAGTACACCCTCAGGGTCGTCCACACCTATTCCGTTCATGTCGAGGAAAACGAGCGCGCAGGCCAACGCTGTGCGCTTGTTGCCATCAACAAACGGGTGGTTATTGCACACATGGTAGAGGTAGGCTGCCGCCATGTCAATAATACTTCGGTGAAGGAACTGACCGTCGAAGGTAGCCAAAGGCACTGCAAGCGCAGCTTGCAGCAACCCGTAGTCCCTAATGCCTCCCCTACCCCCATATTTACTGACCACGTCGTTGTGTATCTCAATGGCCTCGGCTAGGGTCAGGAAAGTGACTTCCGTCATTCTACACCTGCCAACCTCTTCAGGGTCTTGGAATGGTTCTGGTTGACTCTCTTGAGCGCAGCGTCAAAGCGTGCGCCGCGGTCGAGGCTGCTCAGCGGTGAGATGATGAGACTTGTCCCGTCGGTTGATATCCGAAGCGGCGTATCGAGAGAGATATTCAGAAGCTCCAGAATCGGCTTATCGATTATCAGCGCAGCGCTGTTGCCGTGAACAGTGAGGGTCTTGATCATGGTCTGCCTCCTCGTGATCACATTGTATCCACATCGTACACCATCCTATCAACGGATGCAACGTCAACATCCGGGGGCCACAGCCCTGCCAAAGCACGAACCCCATCCCCGACTAAGGGAGATGGGGTTTGCATTTTGTCACCGCAGGGCCTTCATTGGCCCGCTCCCGACGTCACCTGTTTCCGCAGTGCCTTCACCGGGCGGGCCTC
>DGDN01000090.1:0-153 GCA_002385465.1 Candidatus Fermentithermobacillaceae bacterium UBA3951 | reverse complement strand
CCTCTCTCTCCGATAGGAGCCAGTTGGTAGCGGGGCGCGTCCTCGTCGGCCCACTGCCACCCGTAGAGAGTGGGGTCAAAGCGGTCCATCGCTTTCCATATGGCGTTGATCGCTTCGCCCATCTTCTCCTCAGGGTAAGGCGGTCCCTGGAAG
>DGDN01000020.1 GCA_002385465.1 Candidatus Fermentithermobacillaceae bacterium UBA3951 | reverse complement strand
GGAATTTTCGACCGGCCTTGACATTTCGTCAGGATAGTAGATGACCATACCGCCCTCCAGCACACATCTCTTTACCTAAGGTAGCGCTTTAGCTGCTCATAGAAGTTCTGTCTGGATCCCGCAAGTACGACTACAACTAGACGAAAACCTTCCTCGTACACCCGATACGCGATCTCATAGTTGACGCCTCCGTAGTGCACATCATACCCGTATATCCCGGCAAGATCGCCGAGCTTCGCTTGCCCGATATAAGGGTTCTCGGAAATCCTCGTAAGCGCAGCTCGATAGGCGTCTCTAAGCCCCTTTTCTTTCAGTTTCTTGAAGTATCGTTCTGCGGCGGGCGAGAACCGTAAGTCATACATAACTTACTCTTCTCCGAAGACATCCCGAAGCGACGCGCCTTTTCGCTTGCCAGCGGCGATCTCGTCAGCCTCGTTTACCAGCCGCCCGATCGCATCCTTGATCCGGGCTCTATGCTCCGCAAACTTCGCTACCAGTTCTTCACCCTGGTACCCTTGGGCGACTAGATCCTTCAGGATCTCGACCGAGAACTCCCCTTCATCGGAAGGCAGTGGGCGGATCACAATAGCCCCGTCCTGCACGCGGCATTCCACTTGACTGCCCAGGCCAACCTGCCTAAAGAATTTCAGGGGTATGGTAATCTGCCGCTTGGGCGATACACTGATAATTTTTCTTTCCATAGGTCTACGCTCCAATATGGCCATCGATCTCTCTCCCAGTATACTCACATCTCATCTCATTTATCCGTGCTTCTTTACTGTACTATATCAGGTATATTACTACAATCTCTTTTCCTAGAATCTCACTTTCCTAGTTTCTCACTTACGTGTCTTAGCCGACAATAAACTCTTAGGCCCCACCGCGCTGAAAAACGGGATGGGGCCTTCCCATTCGCTAGGCCATCTCTCTATGAGCCGGTTCCCGGGATGGAGTCAAACCCGTGCCAGGCTCAGAGGCGTAGAGACGGCGGCCATCTGAACCGTGCAAGTCACCCAGGCGACAATTTTAGTCTCCCAACGATGCGAACCGCATGAAGATGGTCGCCGCTTCGGCCCTGGTGCAGTGTCCTCCGGGAGCAAGCAGCGTGTCGGTTCTGCCGGTAATGAGACCCTGGGCTACGGCCCACCTCATCGCTGCCTTGGCCCACTCGGAGATGTCTCCGGCATCTTCAAAGCCATCGAGTTCGGCTTCGTCAAGACCTATGCCGCCCTGCCTTGCGGCAAACCTGTAGAGAATGGTCGCAAGTTCCTGGCGGCTCACCAGACCCTGTGGGCCAAACGTGCCGTCACCATAGCCCTCGATGATCCCCTGGGCTGCAGCCCATATAACGGCATCGGCGTACCACTCATCGCCGGCAACATCCGTGAAGACCGGTGTGCCGTCCACCAGAGGTGAGCCTGCATAACGATACAGTATGGTCACCAGCATCGCCCGGCTCACGTTTCCGTTGGGATCAAAGATATCCTCGGTGATCCCCTTCATGAGCCCCTCTTCGGTCGTGAACTTCACGCCGGGATAGTACCAGTCGGCCTTCTTGACGTCGACGTAGTCGGTAACCAGCTTGGCAACGTTCTTGGAGATGAAGAACTCCGAAGGTCGGTCCGCGGTGAACACGAACCCGCGCCTTACGCCGTCATACGTGACATCGGGAATCTTTGCGAGACCTCCCAGGCCGTCCAGAGCGAAGACCGTGAGTCCGGTATCCTCGCCAGGACCTGCGGCATACGGCATAAACACCTCGACCGTCCCCGGAGGCAGCTTCGGCGCTCCATCCCCCACACTTACACGGACCCGCCATGCTCGGGCATCACCTAGGACATCCCGCGCTTCGTCCGTTAAGTCATCGGCGCCGGGAACGAAGGGCGCAATGTAGAACCTCACTTCGTCGCCGCCGGATTGGGCCGCTAGCGCATCCAGAGCGTCCAGTGTCTCCTGCCCGAGCGTGAGAGACAAGAGAGGAGTGGAGATGGTGAGCACGGCCCTCTCTTCTTTTGCGAGCTTGGATACCGCGGCGCCGGACAGGATAACCTCAACCGGGCCTTCGCCTTCAGGCGCGCTCACATTGACCGTGACTACAGCGTCGCCCGCAGGCTTCTTCTTAAGGGCAGCCGACAGGGCCGAAGTAACTTGACGGTCTGAAACCTCTACCCTGATGCCGTCCTTCTCCCACGTCCTGTAGAAGCTAATGACGGGCTCTACGTCTCCCTCGGGCGGGACATACACTACGGGTTTCTTAAGGGGCGAGTAGTCTATCTTCACGGTCAGCCGGTAGTTGTTGTTCCTGGTTACGGTGACTCCGGTGATGGTGGCGTGTCCGGCCTTGTCCCCGACCTTGGGAAGCCCGATGATCATGTCGGCGGTAAACGGGTTTGCGTAGAAGTAGGCGCTGTTCCCTCCCGGGTAATCGTTGGACTGTAGTCTTATGGAGACGCTGTAGGCCTCTCCCTCTTTGAACTTCCCGTCTTCCAATTGGCCGGTCCACGTAAAGAGCGGTTCGTTGGCCTCAGCGTTGAAGTAGAAGAGCTCATACTCATCTTCCGGGCTCGGGGTGTAGACCTTTGGCGGCACCTCGCCTATCCTCGGGTGGACTATGGTGCCCCAGTGGAAGCCGTCTATCGT
>DGDN01000092.1 GCA_002385465.1 Candidatus Fermentithermobacillaceae bacterium UBA3951 | reverse complement strand
ACGCTGCCCTTGCGGTGCCCCTTTGAACGCTACACAAGGCTACAGGGTCAAGACAAGAGGGCTTTCATTTTCTCCTCTAGGGTCTCAATGACCGTCTGTCTTACGGTTTTCATAGCGAGGGCCTCACCGTGGCCTTCGCCGGCCTGGCTTGACTTATCTCCCCGTACCCCCATGGCCTCCAGCGCCATCAGGAACGCTCCGCCTGCAGGCTCCATCTCGACCAGCCGGAACTCTGCAAGCGGTACAAAGCGCTGGCAGGCCGTCTTCATGGCCGAAATCATGAGCGGACACACGCCCCTGGTGAACATGCTTCCGACCAGCACCACATCGGCGGGGATTAAACCCATTCCGAGGTTTTTCATGAGCCCCCCGATGATCTCTCCCATGGCAGTACCCGTTCGTACGAGGATGTCCTGACTAACGGCGTCACCTTGCAGCGCCAACTGGAAGAGGGCGGGCACTATCTGGGCGGCTTTCGTGAAAATCTGCCCGAACCGGCCTTGGTTCTGGTACATGTACAGGGAAAGCTCGTCGTAGTTCGGAAAGCCGAGGAGACTTAACACTGCTTCCTCTAGGCCGGTTTTGGGACCCGTGCCGTCGTGGGAGCGGAACGCGTGGTGCACTGCATCGCGGATGAGAAGACCCGCTCCTCCTGCCGACCCCCATTCGTATCCCATCCCGCGGCCCGTAACTTTGCGGCCGTCAGGCGCCGCCGCCGCATAGTTCGCCCCCGTACCTGCAATGACGACTCCTCCGAAGGTGGATTCGGTCCCCGCCCGGAAACCTACCCACGTGTCATTGGTAACCTGGAACTCGAGTCCCGGGTAAAGAGAAGAGATCCCTTTGCCAAAGTTCTCGAAGTCAATGGGGTAGTCCGCCCCTGCCATGCCGAAAACGGCGTTGCTTACCGATTCGATGCTCAGTCCGGCCATGGATAGGGCCGCTCCCACGGCATGGCTCAGGTTCTCCATGGCCATTTCGAGACCCGTCATCTGGTAGTTCGTGGGGCCCCCCAACCCGACCCCCAGAACGCGTCCTGACTCATCGCCGACCACAGCGAGAGTCTTTGTTGCTCCGCCGTCAACGCCCAGCGCGTATCTCACTTCGTTCCCTCCTCGCAGCATCTCATAACGCTCCTTGCGGAATCCCATAATGCTCCTTGAAGAATCTCACAACGACTTTCCCGCGAACTGAGGCAAGTGGTCTTTGTTTGCTTCCAAAATGTCTCTCAGGACGAGGCGGACCGTGTCGGCGCCCGGCAAGAGCGGGTGGTTGAGGAGCGCGAAGAACGCCGTCTCGATATCTCCGGTCACGGCCGCTTGAACCGCGAGGTTTTCGTAGGCCTTCACTTGCTGCACCAATCCCAATACTTCTTGCGGTAGAGGCTTCTGCGCCAGGGGGTGGGGGCCGCGGCCGTCCACCATGCAGCTGACTTCGACGACCGAATCGGCCTTAATGCCCGGGACCGCTCCCCGGTTCACTACGTTTAGTGCTTCCACTGCGGGCTTGTTGTTGACGATGGCCGAGATACACGAGAGGGCCACATCCGAGTAGTAGGCGCCTCCCCGCTTCTTGAGGATCTCCGGTAGACTGTCGTTTTCGGGCTTAGCATATATCTCGAACAGGTCTTTTTCGATCCTCATGACCTCGTCGGCCCGTGAGCCTTTCTCGCCGCTTATGTCAGCAAGCTGTTCCTTGAGGGCCCTCTCGGCGCACCAGTGGTAGAAAAGGTAGCTTGCGGGGATCAGCCTAAGGCGCCTCAAGAACCTACCCATCTCCGGGCCGTACTTCTCGACCTTCAAATAATGCTCAAAGAGGGGCGAGTCAAAGATGGCACCCGTAACATCCTTACCGTCTACCCATATTCCCGTCACGAACGAAAGGTGGTTTAGCCCTGAAACGTCCGTGCTCACCCTAGAGGGCTCTACTCCCAGCGCTTTCGCTATCCCCATCTTTATCCCGATCGGCACGTTGCAGAGGCCGAATGTCTTTATGTCCGCGTAGCGTGTGAGGGCTTCGGTAACGAGCCCCGCCGGGTTTGAGAAGTTGAGAAGCCACGCTTCGGGACAAGCGTCTTTCATCTCCCGGGCGAACTCGAGGGAAACCGGGATGGTCCTTAAGGCGTTGGCGAACCCGCCGGCCCCCGTGGTTTCCTGGCCGATGAGGCCGTGTTTCAGGGGGATATGTTCGTCTCTTTGTCTCGCGAGCATCCCGCCGACCCGTATCTGGCTTATGACAAAGGAAGCGCCGTCGAAGGCCTCGCGCCGGTCCAAGGTCGTCTTGATTTCGCACGGGACCCCTTGCTTGGCGAGCATCCGGCGGGTGAATGACGCAACCGTCTCCATCCGTTCCCGCCCTTCGGGGACATCCACCATGACGATTTCCCTGGCATGGAACTCGCCGTTCAGATATCTTTTGGCTATCCCGTCGATGAGCTCCGGAGCGTAGGAAGAACCTCCTCCCAGGACCGCCAGCTTGAACTCTTTCATGTACTCAACTCCTTTCGGCCCGGTGCACAAAACCCGTATTGGCAAAGCCATGGTCCTCCTACACCTGCCACGCGTCGGCGAATATGTGTAGGTGGGTCGTAGTCATAACCTTAAAGTCCTCGCCGAATGCGGCTCCTATCTTACGGCCTATCTCGGCCGACTTGGCCGTCAGGATGGGGCCGAAAACATTCTTCCACACGGGCTCCTGGAACTGGGATTTATGGCACAAGCATGCCGCTATTTTGCGCTCCCAGGTTTCGGTGATGTCTATGACTGTGTTAGGGTGGCTTGACACGGCGAAGGCGATACCGTCCACAGAGTGGGGTTCCTGGCCTTCCTTGATATCATCCGGATAGGCAAGAGGGAACGGCGCGTACATCGCCGCTTCTACGGCGGCCATGGCCGTCTTTCTGTGGTCGGGGTGCGCTTCGTAGGTGAGCCACGGATCTAGCGTTATGATGAAATCGGGCTTTACAAGCCGGATTACTGCCACCATTTTACGCCGCACCGTCTCGATGTCGGGGAGGAAGCCGTCGCTGAAGCCCAGCCAGTGGATGTCTCTGACGCCCAGGGTCTCGGCGGCCCTCACCTGTTCTTCTTTCCGGATAGCGGCTATTTTCTCGCGGGTCATCGAAGGGTCGAAGGAGCCCATGCTGCCGTCGGTTGCTGAGCAGTAAGACACTTTGGCTCCCTTGCTTGTGAGGAGTGCCACCGTGCCTCCCGCGGTCAGCTCCGCATCATCGGGGTGCGGGAATATCACCAAGACGTTCTTTGCCTCCAGTAGGTCGGGAATGGGGATAAGGTCTTTGATATCCATTCTTGACTCTCCTTCAAGCCTTGCTCTCGTTCAGGCGTTGCTCTTCTTTCAGGCACTGCCCTCTTTCGGGGGTTGCTCTTCTTTCAGGCGTTGCACCTCTTTCGGGCGTAGCCCTTCTTTCAGGCACTGCCACTCTTTCGGGCGTTCCCCTTCTTTCGGGCACTGCCACTTTTTTGGGCGTTCCCGTTCATTCAGGCATTGCCCAACCTTAAAGGGGGCCGGAGGAAACCCGCCGGTCCGCCTCGAATCTCACCATGAGCTTCGCGAAATGGATCGCTTATCCTCCCGATTGGAGGTAGTCTCAGTGCAGAAATGGAAGGACATTGCATACAGCCTGGGAAACTTCTCGGCCTCCGTCCTGGGACAGACGGTGAGCGCCTTCGCCATCTTCTACTACGTGGATGTCTTAAAGGTGCCTTCGGCCATGATAATGACGGTGATGACCTGGTACGGGGTCTGGAATGCCATAAACGACCCACTGTTTGGGCAAATCTCCGACAAGACGAGGACCCGCTGGGGGCGCAGGATCCCGTATATCCTGTTTCTGACTTTACCATTGTGCTTGGCTTTTGCGCTCCTCTGGATGCCGCCTTTTGCTGCAGGGGAATCGCGGTCCCTCTACCTCTACTACTTCGTAGTCATCTTTATCTTCGACGGCCTGTTCACCATCGTGGTCCTGAACTGGACCGCCCTGTTTCCCGAGATGTATCCGGACCTCCAGGACAGGGCGAGGGTTTCCGCCATCCGTCAAGTCCTCGGGATTCTCGGCCTCATTTTGGGAGTCGCCCTGCCCAGCGCCCTTTCGGCAAGCATTGGGTGGAAAGCCATGGGCATCTTGTTCGGCGTTATCTCCATGGTTACGATGTACGCGTCTTTGTGGGGGTCAAAAGAGCGGCCTGAGTTCGCTCAGGACGAAGGACTAGGGCTCATTGCGGCGCTCAAGGCCACCTACATCAACAAGTCTTTCGTCACTTACCTAGTCCCTGCAATGCTCATCCAGTATACGTTTGTGGGGCTCCAGGCGGTCGTCCCGTTCTACACCAAGTACGCATTGAACGCCGATGAGACTCAGACGTCAATTCTCCTGGGCGCCCTCTTCGTAGCGGCCATACCTTTTGCGTACGTCTGGGGGAAATTGACCTCAAAGCTCGGCCCCAAGAGGGCTCTGACAGTGGCCTGCCTGTTCTATGCTGCGGGGCTCATACCGTTCTTCTTTGCGCAGACGTTTGTGCAAGGGGTCCTCATCTGCTTGTTCCTGTCTTTTGGCCTCGCGGGGATAATGGTGCTCCTCGATGTCTTCATAGCCGACGTCGCAGATGAAGATGAGCTGAAGACGGGCTCCCGCAGGGAGGGTATGTACTTCGGCGTCAACGGCTTCATGATCAGGCTGGGGATATCCATTAATGCCGTAATCATGGGGAATGTGATGGATGCAACCGGCTACAACCCCAACCTGGCGGTTCAGCCTGGGAGCGCAGTGGTGGGGCTTAGGCTCCTCATGTCGTTTATCCCTGCCGCAGCCATCGCCCTGGCCCTTGTCGTGCTACGGTTCTACCCGCTCGACGGCGAAAAACTTGCCGAAGTGAAGAGCCGGATAGCCGTCCTGCACGCGGAGAAGTCTGCCAGTGCCCGGAACTGATGCCTGAAGCTTCTGTAGGCCAAGAGCAGCCTCCCCTTCGCTAACCTGCAAGAAATGCCGGATGCGTGGCGGGAGTCCAGCATTTTGTCCCCATGCCAGCCGTGAGGCCAGCATTTTTCCGGCACCTCTGCCTTGCATCTTACATTTTGTGCCTGTTTGCTTTTGTTAACCAGCACAAGAGCAGATATACACCGTCAATAATGGCAATTTATGCTAGATAGGTTCCTCCCTTCATAAAGAAAATGTACCACCCACTAGTGGCATCATGCATTTCATGCGCATTGGGCCACGGGAGTGCGGACGTTTTCTTGGACTTCAAACATAGCCTAGAGCCCGCCTCGCAAGAGAAGGTTTGTGTTCGAACCACGGCACCCGGAGGGTCTAGTCGACATAACATGTTGACGAGAATCGTCCGATGAGGAGGGATAGAAGGCAATGTCTGAGCCGAGAGCGCTGCAACTGGCCGGAACGATCATGGAGAGTCTACAGGCATGTGTAGGTATGCCGGTTATCGTTTACCTGAGAGGCGTGCACGGTTCTCTCATGCCCGGAATTCCCGGGATGCCCACATTTCCTGGCCCGGGTGTTCCTTGCCCCGGGATGGGTCCAGGCTTGGGTCCGGGTTTTGGCACAGGTCCGGGTTCAGGTCCCGGCTTCGGTACCGGACCCGGTAGGCCGGCTTGGCCTGGAGTTTCCACTCTAGACAATATAGAGGCCAAGCGGAATCTGAGGGGCCCGTGTCCGGAGCCAAGGCCTCCCTGCCCGGATCCGACTCCCGGTATGGGGATGATGACAGCAGTGGTGCAGGGAATACTTGCTTTCGTGGGGGCCGACTACTTGAGCGTGACGGTAGGTTTCGGAGGGAAGATGAGCGATTTTCGAGAGGTTGATATCCCCTTGAACGCGGTAGGCATGATCATCTGCGCGGGAGAGCAAATGATGTAGGTGTTGGCTCATTGTTCCGTCATGTGCCGGTAAAGACCCGGGCTCAAGTAGAGGCCGGGTCTTCGAATTGCAGTACGCCGATGCCTGAGGGTCGGCAGTAGCCGGGCCTTATGCTTAAGGCGCCGGGCCAGATCCGTCGTCTCAGTTCGGCCTTTTCGCCGGCCAACTATAGGCGGACGAAGAGGCGCCGGCCCTGTCAATGTCTCCCGGCAAACTGCGGTAGATATTCGGCGTGAGTCCTGAGATACGAGTCGAGGAGCCTCTTGGCGACCTCTCTGGAAGGCACAAGCGGGTGGCATGTGAGAGCGTCGAGGGCGTCCGCCTGCGAGCCTTCGAGGGCTGCCTTAACCGTCAGTTCCTCGTATGCCGCCACCGCCTGGACCAGGCCCCGGACACTGGCGGGCATGTTCCCGACGGCCAGCGGGTGGGCGCCCGAGGCATCCACTACCGCTGGTACCTCAACGATCTTGTCGTAGGGCAGCTCGGGCATGCTGCCACGGTTTGGAACGTTCACTATGTAGATAGACCGCGAGTCTTGTGCGATGGCGCTCAGCATCCCGATCATCATGTCGGCGTGCCATTTTCCGCCTCTCTTGATCTCCAGTTTCTTGCGTCCGGCGGTCACTTTCTCGAAATCGGCGAGAATGGCTTTCTCGAGCTCAATGACTTCCTGGGCTCGGGTTTTGCCCGTGCTTACCCGGTACCTTATCATCTCGTCCGAGAAGTAGTAGTACTGGAGGTACGGAGAGGGAAGCAGACCGGTCTCCAGGAAGATCCTCAGCGTATTTTGTAGTTCAAGCTGGTTCTTCGGGTCTGACATTACGGTGCTGCCAAACACCTTGTCCAGGTCGATATCGGATGATTCCTGCATTGTCTGGCGAAGTACCGGCAGGATGTCGTTTCCCCGGAGCAATACCCTTCTGGCCCATCCCAGGTGGTTGAGGCCGAAGTAGTCCATGAAGAGAGAGCCTGGATCGACTCCCACGAAACCTGCGAGGGCTTCCTGCAGTATCATAGGCTCATCGCAGATGGATATCACTTTGACCGGACAGGCTTTATGGATCGCCTCGGCGACAAGCCCCGTCGGATTAGTGTAGTTTATAAGCCATGCGCCGGGATTGTGGGTTTCGATGTCACGCGCTATTTCCACCATTACAGGGATGGTGCGCAGTGCCATGGAAAAGCCTCCGGGGCCGGTGGTCTCCTGTCCAACCAAGCCCAATTCGGTGGCGATGGATTCATCGAGGTGGCGTGCGGCAAGACCTCCGACGCGGATCTGGCACAGTATAAAGTCGATGTCCTGGATGGCTTCCATGCGGTCCTGGGTAAGGTCCACACGCGTGCCGGGCATCTCAGCCTCAAGCATTGCCTTGACCATTGCCCCTACGATGGACAGTTTCCGGGAATCTATGTCCATGAGGACCAGTCTTTCAAGGGGGACCGTATCCTTAAGGCGGATGAACCCCTCAATCAGGCCGGGGGTGTATGCGCTCCCGCCTCCGAGGATGGATACCCTAAGCCCGTTGGACATTTGTGTGGCCTCCTTCAAGGGTTGTCTCACATGAGACCGGTCAAATAGAATCCGGTTAAGGAAACACTCTTCATAAACGCTCCGGCGTAGAAACCATGGAAACCAAGGTAAAGAGACCGGAAAGGCGGGATTCGTTCTTGCAGGCGAACAAGGCGGCCGCGAAAAGAGTGGCCGTTGCCATGTCGGGCGGTGTCGACAGCTCCGTCGCGTGCCTGCTGCTCAGGCAGCAGGGATATGACGTGGTTGGACTCACCATGAAGCTCCTTCCAAACCCTCCTTCTGAGGATGTGGCCCGTGCTCCGTGTTGCACCCTTGAGATGGCTCAGGATGCCATGAGGATCTGCCACAGCCTCGGAATCCCGCACTATACTATTAATTTGGTCGATGAATTCGCTGAAAGTGTGATACTTCCCTTTGTGAGGGAGTATTCACTGGGAAGAACTCCCAACCCTTGCCTTCAGTGCAACCGTGTCATGAAGTTCGGCTATCTCCTTCATAAGGCCAGGGAGCTAGGGTGTGAGTTCATCGCGACGGGCCACTACGCCAGGGTGCGGCACAGTACGGGTCCCGGGAGCCGGGCGCTCCTCATGAGGGGAGTCGACAGGACAAAGGACCAGAGCTACGCTCTGTACCCACTTACCCAGGACGAACTGGATCACGCCCTCTTTCCGTTGGGTGACCTTACAAAGGAGGAAGTCCGGACTCTCGCCCGTGAGGCCGGGCTCAGGACCGCGGAGAAACCTGAGAGCCAGGAGATCTGCTTCGTCTCCGGTACCTATAGAGAGTTCCTGACCGAGCGGGGGCTCAAGGCAGAACCGGGAGACATAGTCGACACCTCAGGGAAGGTCCTTGGGAGACACATCGGCCTTCCCTTCTACACGGTAGGGCAGCGGAAAGGACTCGGCATCGCAGGAGGTAAGCCACTATACGTGGTGGACCTCGACCTCAAGCGGAACATCGTCGTTGTTGGAGAGCGGTCGGAGGCCTATTCCACGGGATGTGTTGTTGAGGATCTCAACCTAATAGCTTCTGACCGGCTGACAGGCCCGGTCTCGGGTACGTGCATGGTCCGGTACAGGGGGAAAGAAGTCGGAGCCACAATGGAGCCGCTTCAGGACCGGCCAGACGAATCCGGGTCTGCCATCATCCGTTTCGACACCCCGGAGTTTGCCGTAACACCCGGGCAGTCGGCCGTTCTCTACCAGGGGGACTACGTCTACGGTGGGGGAGTCATCGCCGAAAGACTGGGCGGAGTATAACAAATGCCTGCATACGGCCCGAGAATCGCCCCGGGGATAGCCTAGAGGCAGCCCAAGACTGGTCTAGGAACAGCTCATTCCCACGTTTTCGACACGTGCATGACCTTATACTTGGCAGATATGGCTTTCACCAGGTCGTCTACCTCTCCCGTCTTCACCCGCAATATGACTTGGCCGGTGGGCGCTCCCGGGGGTAGGTTGGTCGAGAGGCTGGCGATTGATATACCGAAGTCCTTGACAATCCCGGTTATCTCGGCGAGCACTCCGGCTTTGTCAGGGACCTCTATGGTGAGGCGAGTCCCTGTCGCCCGGAGCCCCATAAGTGAGACCAAAGTCCTAAATACGTCGTTCTGGGTGACAATGGCGATGAGTTCGCCCTGCTCGTCGACTACGGGGAGGGCGTCCAGGTCGTGGAAATACATGTGGTAGGCGGCCATCTCTATGATTTCGTTCTCGCGTACAGCCTTTACATTGGCCGTCATGATGTCCTTGACTTTGACCTTGTCCAGATAGTCCGGCTCTCCGTTCACGGGTGCGCTTGTGAGGACGTCCCAGTCGGTGACTATACCGAGCAACTTGCCGTTTTCCCGGACAGGTATCGCCTCGAAAGTCTTGTCCGTCATGAGGGCAATGAGCTCACGAAGGGTGGCATCGGGATGGATCGAAACCGGATTGCGGGTCATAACATCTCTAACGAACATGGCGTCGCCTCCTAGGGGTTAGACCATATTCGATTGCGCGGCACGAAACTCCTGCCGGGTAGGGTTTGTGCTGCTAAGAGTCGCCTTGCTCGCGTGTGCGGTATCTCTTCGAGAGGAACAAGAAAAAAAGAAAGGTGGCGGAGCAGGCCCACACACCAGACTGATGCCAACTACGATACCCGAAACCTAATCCCCGAAAACCATCTCCAACACCGCGCTCCCGGGCCTGCTCCAGTGAATCTCTATTCGCTCATGCTTGGACCATATTCAGGTTACCTTGATTTGGCATAGTCAAGCAGATCGTTCAGTAGGTCGAGCCTCATCTGCAAAATTGCAAGGTGTTCGTCACCGAGTTCGTAGCGCTCTTTCAGGATGTCCAGGTGTCTCTGGGCAAACGCCCGGAGCGACTCGTCTTCGATTTCGGCTATCCTTGCCTCGTATTCGGGGAGCTTTGACTCGAACCTCTCCATCCGTTCCTCGGTCCGGGCGATGTTCTCGGTCACCCGCTGGATGGCTGCCTCTAGACGTTCTTCGGACACAAAGCGTCCGGGCACCGGGCAGGTTACCGTATCCTCGATCTCAGCCCAGTCCACTCCGTAAGCTTCGGCGATTTCCTCCAGTGTCTTCCCATCCATGTACTCCTCATAGAGCGTCTCGATCGGTGTGTCCGTCTTGCCAGCGATGTAGGCTAAGACTACGCGCGGGTTCGGCTCTAGATTCCGTAGGTCCTCGCCGAGCCGTCTCATGGCACCGTGTCCTATCGCACCGGTCACGGCCTCAGGCATACAGCCCATAAGCCTTCTACCCATCTGGCGTCCCCAAGCTAGTACGGGGAGTTCACCGGTACCGTCGGTTGATTCGTTGGCCAAGGCGATCGAGGCGACGCCTATGACGATGCACAAGGCGCCCACCAGCACAAGAGTGATTCGCTTCTTGGATTGCATCGCTTTATACCTCCTTTCTTTGGGATCCGCCCGATTGCCGAGTTGCGTCTCATCGGGCGGTCGCTGGATCACCGGTTCTCCGGTTTTGATTATCGCCGGAAAGTGTGAACACCCAATGGAAAAGGTATTAACGGTTGATTAACAAAGAGCGGCTGTAGCCTGGATGTGTTTCCTTATCACATGTGGTCTGGTTCGGGAGAGGCGAAGTTGGGGGCGGCCTGGATGGAGGCGCCTCGGGTCTCGGGCTCTTAAGGGCGCTGAGGCTCGTTCGCTGCGATAAGCGGCAGCTGCATCCTCATGGTTGTTCCCTTGCCGAGTTCGCTCTCAACGGAGAGAGTCCCGCCGTGCTGGTCAACTATGAACTTGGCGATGGAAAGGCCTAGTCCGGCGCTGGACTTGATGCGGGCCCGCGACTTATCGGCCCTGTAGAAGCGCTCGAAGATGTGGGGGAGAGCTTCCTCAGGGATGCCGGGACCTTGGTCGGAGACGGAGAGGATGACGCGGCCGGGTGAGTTGGTTCGGCCGGTCTGCGGGCTGTTGTGTGCTGCGCTTGGCGCGCTGATGTGTGCAGCGGCCGGTGCGCTGCTTTGCATGGCGGTCGGCCCGCCTTCGTGTGAACCGGTTGGCGTGCCGTATTGTGCAGCCGCTAGCGCGCTAGCGTGTGTAGTGCCTGGTGCGCTGGCGTGTGTACCGGTTGGTGTGCCGTATGCAGCGGTCGACTCGCAGTCGTGTATAGCGCCTGGTGCGCTGGCGCGTGTAGCACTCGGCGTGCTCGGGTGGGAACCACCCGCCGGCCATCCGTCATTCCCGGGCGGGTTTGAGCTGGCGACAACCAGAGATACGTCCACCCTTCCTCCTTCGGGCGAGTATTTGATGGCGTTGTCCAGGAGGTTTAGCACTGCCCTCGCCAGCCTATCGGCAGAGCCGAGGACCATGGCTTTCCCGGATTGAACGGCTTCGTCGGCAGTCAGCCGGAGGTCTATGTTCTTCTCGAGAGACTGCGGCCGGACCGTATTCATGCTGCTGCGGACGACATCCGCGAAGTCCAGTGGAGCCATTTCCACGGGGATGTCGCCCGCCTCGAGCCTGGCGAGGTAGAAGAGGTCCTCAACGAGGCGCGACAGCCTTTCGGACTCATCGTGGATAATGCTGAGCGTCCGTCGCTGTTCCTCAGGGTCCTTGATGACGCCGTCTTGGAGGGCTTCCACAAATCCTCTTATCGACGTGATCGGGGTGCGGAGGTCGTGTGATATGTCAGACATCATGTTCTGCCGTTCTTCGGCAAGGGCTTTCAGTTTCTCTTTCTCTTCGGTGAGGTTGTCCACGAGAACCGATATCTCCCTGGACATCGAGTTCATGGCCTGAGCCAGGTCTCCGAGCTCGTCCTTGGACTCGATGTCAACCCGCTGGCGGAAATCTCCCTTCGAGATCGACCGGGCGACTTGGGCCATCCGCCTGAGGGGGTCGGTTATGTTGGATGCCAGAAAGTACGAAAGGATAAGCGCCACGATGGTCGCCAAGACGCCTGCCCTTACCATGAACCGGGCGGCCTCCAGCGTCGACTGCCTCGCCACCGTCGATAGCGGTTTTATGAAGATCATCGCGCCGGTGATGTAGCTGCCGGTGCGCCAGGGAACGGCAGCGCCCACGGCATCGGTCCCTGCGGTTGGGAAGTCGAAGGTCTCGATCTGGCCCTGTCCTAGGGCGTTCCTTAGGTACTGGGGAGAGACCTGCTGCCCCGCCAGTTGCCCGTCGGATGAGTCGACGAGGATGATACCGCGGGTGTCAGTCACAAGCACTCTGGAGGAAGTCACCGAGCTTATGACCGAGACCAGGTTCCTGACGATGGCCGAGTCGGACGGCGGCGCTACGGCAATGCGCGAGATGAGGAGCTCCATGTTCCGGGCTTGCTGGACCAACTGGTTGGAGGCGATTCCGCGGAAGTAATTGTTGAGGAGGCGTGACTGGTAAGCGCCCATCACGAGGCCGACCAGAAGTATGATGACGACGAAGGTCGCCATTAGCCTTCCTCGAAGAGACACCCTTGGGAATCGCTCCTTTCGTGTGAAATCTGCGAAATCTTAAGGGCTTAATCGATGCTTGCCCACGAGACACCCAGTTGCTGTGGATAGGCTAGCGACACGCTAGGGACACGCAAGCCCTGTCCAAGCGCGTGCTGATCTTGCGCCTTCCCTTACTCACCGTGATACTCGAACTTGTACCCAACGCCCCAAGCAGTCTTGATGTACCTGGGGTGCTCGGGGTCTTTCTCGATCTTCTGCCTTAGGCGCCGGATGTGAACGTCCACTGTCCTTATATCCCCGAAGTACGTGTACTCCCAGACTGTTTCCAAAAGGTATTCCCTTGAGAAGACCTTGTTGGGATTCGTCGCGAGGAGCCAGAGAAGGTCGAACTCCTTGGGCGGGAGAGTCATCCTCTGTCCGTCGACAATCACTTCGCGAGATTCCTTATTTATAGCGAGGCCGGGGTACGAGACGGCTTCGGGCGCCGGCTCTTCCGCCCGCCTGAGGACTGCCTTCACCCTCGATACCAGTTCGCGGGGACTGAACGGTTTGGTCACATAGTCGTCTGCTCCCAATTCGAGGCCGTAGACCTTGTCCATCTCGGCGTCTTTGGCCGTGAGCATGATGACGGGCGTCTTGCGTTCCTTGCGTATCTGCTTCAGCACTTCTCTGCCGTCGAGTTCGGGCATCATGATGTCGAGGATGACGAGGCAAGGCGACTGCTCGCGCCATGCTTTCAGGGCTTCGGTGCCGGTCTTGGCTTCAATGGTGCCGAACCCCTCGTTGGCGAGGTAGATCTTCACCAGCTGCCTTATGTGGTCTTCATCATCGGCTATGAGTACTGTTTTCTCAGACACGAGGATGAGTGACCTCCTTCGGCACCCGGCTCGGGTGCATCTGCCGTCATAATAGCATAATAGGAATAGCGGCGAGGAAGCGAACCGGGGAGTACTCTTAGCCGGAGATGTAAGCAGCCCAACGGCCCAGGAGGATCGCTGAGGTTCGTTGGTCATCTCCGGGTAAATCCGGGCGAGCTATGGTGGTACAATGTCTCAAGTAGGGTCTAGGGTCCGATATGACTACTCGGGGTGGAGGTACGTAAGTGCGCATACGGATCATCCTCGTCGGTAAGGTGCGGGAGAAGTACCTGCGGGAAGGTATTGCCGAGTACCTCAAGCGTTTGAGACCGTATGCTCATGTGGAGCTGGTCGAGCTTCTGGATGAGAGCGTCCCCGAGACGTTTTCAGAGAAGCAGTTGGCTCTGGCCCGCCAGGTTGAGGCGGAGCGTATCCTGCGGACGCTTCGAGAGAACGAGTATGTCGTAGCCCTGGATATCCGGGGCTCCCAGATGTCCTCCGAAGACCTCAGCAAGTGGATTCAGGAACGCGCCCTTGCCGGCGACTCCAGCTTGGCGTTTGTGATCGGCGGTACCACCGGGCTTGCACCGGAGATCCTCTCCCGCGCCCGGCTTCGGTTCTCGATGGGCCCCATGACTTTCCCCCACCAGTTTATGCCGATGCTGGTTGCTGAGCAGTTGTACAGGGCGTTCAGGATAGGGAGAGGGGAGCCGTATCACCGGTGAGATCGCGGAGCCATTGACCACCTAGACGGATCTCCGGGGAGGACGCAGATGATCGATCCGGACTCAGATGAGCCGGCCAGTTGACCAGCGCGGTCTTGCAGGCACCCGTGGGACCTACAATGGCCACAGTTTGTCCGGGTTTCACGTGGATTCATGTCCTGCATCAAGACAGCGTCAGGCGAGTACCCGAAGCGCACGTGCTCCATCTTGACCTCTCCGCGCGGTTTCTCGAGGAAGACCCCGTCTTCAGGGTCTGACTGTTCTTCGATGGAGTCGTAATGCTGTCGTAATGCTAAGGGATGAAGCGGCGGGCATCAGAGGATACACTCGGAAGCTGGTCAAGATTGCATCGCTCCTTTAGGGTTGCGAGTCTGGCCAGGAGTTCGGATATGTAGCCAAGGGTCTCGTTCAAACCAGGGAAGTACTGACTTGGATGAGCGCATTCGGAATCGGACCGGGTGGCCAGCGCTACTCCCGTAATGGAATTCCTACTTAGGGCTATCCCCGATGCCCTCAAAGAGACCCTGGGCACTCAAGTGCCAACCCCCGGCATCAATCCTCAGATGCAGCTTTTCCTCGACAAACTGGGCGATAGCGAGATATCCGCGGCCGAGATCATGCGCCGGATGGGGCTTAGGAACCGCCCTTCCTTCCGCAAGACATATCTGCGGCCAGCTCTCGACTCGGGACTCATTGAGATGACGCTACCCGATAAACCAAACAGCAGAAACCAAAAGTATCGACGGCGCAGGAGCTGAAAACTCTAGCTCTCGTCGCCTATGAGAGCCGTATCCGGCGCGGAAGGTGGGCAAATCCAGAGAAACTGCTTCGGCGGGATGGGCGTTTAGGCACCTAAGATTAGCGATAGCATACTTTCTTTGCGACACGCCCCCTGATCAGCACAGCCAGCACACCAACCGCGCACAAGCCAACTGCAGGGATTACCCTTGGGGGGGGAAGCAGACAGGTTAACCAGGATGCGCAGGTTCTTCGCCGGCAGTTTCTCGAATCTCGCCACGTATGAGTCCCCCTCTCGAGCGAAATCACCGAGCGAAGTCTCAAAACTCATACCGCAAGGCAACCTGAGCGTGACAGCGAGGTTCGAGAAGTCCTTCCAATATTGGGCGGGCTCCAGGAAGTAGTAGAACTCGGCTCTTGGATCTCCGTACCCGTAGTTGAACCGACTTCTCTCCGCTATGACCGCGGCAGTTTCCACGTACGAAACCTCAAGCGTGTGTGTGACTCCTGGGGAAAGGGTTATCTCAAAAACCGAAAGCGCAAGGTCATACCCGGCGTTGAGGTCGTCCGTTCTCTGGCCTGTACTTGCGACACGGAGTATCTCCTCGAAGGTCGGCTCCCACAAACCAAAGTCGGTCCATAGACCGACGTTTGACCACTGGCGCTTTAGGAGGTCGTCCACGGATGCCTCTTCACCACTCACGTTCCACGGCACTGTAGTGGAGCTCTGCACCGTGATTGGCGATCCGTCAAGAATAACCGAGATCGGCTCATCCGGATTGCTGGCGACAAAAGCTACCAGGGTTGATACGGTTTCCGGAGAAGTGTTCACCATCCGGCACGTAGCGTTTATCTCAGCGTAGGCTTTCTCGCCTTCCGGCGCCTTGATATCGTAGACCAGGTCTTCTGAGATGACCTCGATCGAGTCGTTCTTGGAAGGGATCAAGAACGCAGTGTCGCCGTCCTCGACCCGAAGCGGCGGCCCGGCGTTTGCATAACAGGTTGGTGCAAGGACAATCTGGAGTATCGCAACAAGGCATACAACTGCCGCCACACGCCAACGACTCAATCGGATTACCTCCCGTTGAACGCCCGGGCGCTATCCTTCATCCTCGTTCTACCCTGTTGGCCGGAGGCATTCCCTGCCGCCCGCCGGTCCGAACGACGGTGCCCCTGCGATGTCCGATGCCCAACTCGCCCTAGAACGATTATGACAATGCTTGATTTCCGTTTGTTCCTCTATTACTCCTACTGTGCCTGCAGGTTTGGGGTGCTCCTGATGCTCGTCGAGGACTTGACGCCTCTTCTGGGTATGCGGTAGTCCATGTAAGATAAGCGCGTCAGAAGACGTCGAAAGGGAGCAGGGTGGCCATAACATGACAAGCAGACTGGACCGTGTGAGAGAGTATGTCAACCGGATCTTCGATCGCATAGAGGACGCCGAGACCAAGCGCGCCGCCTACGTGCATTCCTACGGCGTGGCGCAGTGCTGCGCGCTGTTGGCTCTTAGGCGCGGGCTGGACGTTGAACTGGCCACAGTCATCGGCCTCCTGCATGACATCTATACATACAAGACAGGATGTACCGCTCTGCATTCCCACAACGGCGCGGAAATGATGCGAGTGGTCTTCAAATCTGAACTGAGAGACCTCTTTTCAGAGGAAGAGCAGACCATCATAAAGTCGGCGATATACCACCATTCCGATAAAGAGCACGTACATGACGAATACGACGAGCTCCTGAAAGACAGCGATATACTCCAGCACCTTTCCTTTGATGACACGTACGAGCCTACTCGCGGTCAAAGGTTGCTGCATACGGTTAAAGAACTCGGACTCCCAGCGCCGGAGATAACTCTGCTCGAGAAAGGGAAGACCCCGGCGAGCCCCTTCAACCCGGAGCAGGTTGCGCATGTCGCCGAGGCCCTCGCCTCGAAGAGAGTCACCGGAGAAAGGACCGACCCCGAGTACATGAAGATAGTCCGCTACTTCCCGGAGGACGACGCTCCCGAGGGGTTCAAGTACGGGTGGTGCGCGGCGTTTGTCTACCATTGTTGCCTGGAGGCCGGGCTGGTGCTTCCCATCCACGCCGGCCACACCGCACAGACGACGGAGGGCAGCAGGCTCGGCGGCATCAAAGGATGGCACCGGTTGGGCATCAAGAACGGGTTCTGCCGCTACGAGAAGGATGGGTTTACGCCCCGGCACGGCGACATCGTCGTATACGACAACATCGTCCCTCCGGAGAATAAGGCGCCGAACAGCGGTAGGTACGACCACATGGGTATAGTGCTCGCCTGTGGGCCCGATACCCTGGTGGCAGCCGAGGGCAATGTCGACAACAAGAACGTTTCGGGCATCGTAACCCGCAAACGCGATGACACGGTGGGCTTCTATATCCGCATTCCCGAGGACTACTCATATGACGGCTGGAAGATAGACTTCAAGACGGGCGAGGTCAGGATTGTGGATTACGTGCCGGCTGACCCCGACTAACGCCTGATCTTCTTGATGTAGATGGGCAGCTGGTTGTCTGGGTCCACCTTACCGCTGTTCTCAAACCCTTGAGAAGAAAGTACGGGATCCACATTACGAGCAGCTGCCTGAACTGCTCATCGTCTCCCTTTTGGACCAGGACGTAATCCAACACTTGACCTCCCTGCGTCGCTAAGCACCATCGACCTCATTCTTGAGCGTCTCGAAGAATAGGTGCATTAATCCAATCCTCTGCTCGAATATGGCGCGCGCTTGAGGCCGAAACGCCGCAAGAATGGTTTGATAACTGGAAAGAACGCGCCGTCCAAACGCTTGAGGAGAACTCAATGGAGTACATGGCCGAACACGCGCCCAAGGCCTACATCCTGTTAAAGATGCTGGAGCAGTGAGTCTGCCCGGCAGTCTGATTGCAGCCGGGTAGCGTCCGTTGCTCGAAGTGTCTATGAAAAGGGCTATGGCAGAGCATTATCGCTAAGCGAACACACCAGGAAGACTCCTACTTCACTTCCAACGCCAACCTCAAGCACTCCCGTAAAGCCGGGTCATAGCTGGGGTCCGGTAGGACGGGTCCTTCCCCTGCAGCAAGCGCCTTCGCCAGACGGACAATATCCTCCGGCGTACGTTCCACGAGAACGTCAGGGATGGTGTGCATCTCTTCGTTTGCCGTGAAGTCCGGGTTTAGGCCCATGTCGACCGGAAACAGCAAAGCCAAACCACTGTTTGGGAGGACCGCTATGACGGGCGTATACCCGACTCCGTCTCCGCCCGTGCATTCACCGACTACCGTTGCCCATCCGGTAGCTTTGCAGAACACCGCGAAGCTCTCCGCAGACGAATAGACCGACTGATCTACCAGCAAGAACACCTTGCCCCTGTATGGAATATCCCCAGTGGGTTCGATTGTTGTCTCGGTTAGTACAAGATCTCCGAAACCGGGGCCAAGCACCTCTGGAGGAAGGTTCCTCATCTGCTCTTCGGTGAGCATTGACTCCAGCCGGGACCTGTCGATGACCTCGATGGAACCCCGGACGTTCTCGGCATGCAACTCAAGGTTGGCCGCAAGGAACCTGCGGATGTAGTCTCCGTCTTTGACCGCTATGGTGAACCGCCACGTAATCGACCTTGCGATTAGAGGGCTAACCACGTTGAGCATCCAGAAGCGAGAGTCACCGCCTCCGTTTCCGCGCAAGTCGATGATGAGCGCCTTAGTGTCCGAGATAGTGGCATAGAACTCCCTGAGTTCACGGGCCCACGTTTCCGATTCCTCATACTGAATCATCTGCGGGATGTGAACGTAGGCGACTTGACCGTCCGCAAGCATGTAAGTTGATATCCCGGTCATCGACCTGATGTTTGCCGGCAAGACCGGAACTTGGATGGAGCCCGTTAGTTTTGTGGGCCCGATATCCGCGCGTACTATGGTGCCGTCCGGGCTCCGAAACTCTACCCCATAGGATTCGGGTCTATATGGGAGTGAGAGCTGAGATTGGAAGAGCAACCCTCGGACCGGGTCATATCTAAGCACCGTTGACCCTCTTAAGGTCCTTACAAACTCTTGCACCCGTAATCCGTCAATGCGGACTACTGTGCTGCCAAGCGGCACGTTTTTCTCTGACGCCAAGTCCTCGCCGACCCAATAAACCACGTATTCTCCCTGGCAGTACATCGCCCGGAAAGGAAGCGTGCTTCCCTTTGGATACTGCGGAACCATGCTCATAGCGTCCATGAACCATGTTTCCACGGCCTTAGCATTGGTTTTGGCGGCCTCTTCGCGCCATGGCTCCATCCCCGCCGGGAGCGACGTGATCAGGTCATAAGTCTGCGGACTTAGTACGGAGGTGTGACCGTTGTTAAGCATGAGCAGCATCCGCTGAATCACTTTGGCGAATTCTCTGTCGTTCTTGCTGGCTCGGACCGCGTCCTCGAACTCCTTTTCGTGCTCGAGCCAGTTGTAGCCCTCCACCCTGGATTTCAACTCGATGTATGGATGGTTCTCCCATAGGGTTTCGAACAGGTAGCTGAAGTCTTCGAGCTTTTCCTCGGTCGAAAGACCCTTCGTGCAGGAGGTCAACAGTATCCCGAGGATGCCCGTCAACAGGACTATGGAGAGGACTATCGGCGTAGAGTAACGCAACTGGCGGCATCCTTGGGCTTTTCTTTGTGCTTGTCGTGAGAAGGCGGCCATCCGGTCACCCCCCGGACACCCAAGTGGCTCCCGTTACCTGATCTTTACCTAGTAGTTGTACGGCTTGCCTTAAAATCCCTTCGAACTCCACACGACGATACCTCTGGATTCCTACACGAAGGTCTTTGTTGACCTATGGAAACGGTATTTGGGGTCAAACGGGACGGACGGAGGAATCGCATATTCGACGGGTGCTTTCTGTATCACCGCATGAATGACCTGGTGAGCAGCTATGGCGCCGACGATGACCAGATAGTAGAGCATTTGAGCTCGCTCCTGACAGTGATGCTCCCGCACAAGCCATACCTCTTCTACCTATCATCCCAGGATGTTGGGAGCAGGCTGCAAGACGCCAGGAAGGCCCGGGGACATACGCCCC
>DGDN01000078.1:14372-14790 GCA_002385465.1 Candidatus Fermentithermobacillaceae bacterium UBA3951 | reverse complement strand
CTCCAGGGCACGGGAAAACGCGCCTGAACCGATGAGGATGGCGGCCAGGAGGATCCCGAAGATCAGCACGCGCGCATTTATCACATAGAAAAAGGGGCGGCGCCTTCGTCGCACGCCCCGTCTTCTCGCCATGCAAATCCCCCGTACTCCAGTTCTTCCGACCCTTACGATCGGATATTACTTTCGCTCGAGGGCCAATATGACTCCTTCGTCGCTACAGCTTATAATCCCAATCCAGTTCTTAACGCTTGGAGAACTGAGACGCCTTGCGCGCCTTCTTGAGACCGTACTTCTTGCGCTCCTTCATGCGCGGGTCGCGGGTAAGGTACCCCGCCTTCTTGAGGATGGGTCTCAGGTTCTCATCGACCGCAGTAAGGGCTCTGGCTACGCCGTGCCTGCAGGCTCCGGCCTGCCCGGA
>DGDN01000078.1:0-14076 GCA_002385465.1 Candidatus Fermentithermobacillaceae bacterium UBA3951 | reverse complement strand
TCAATCTTACCGGTTCCGGGGAGAATCCTCACACGCGCGACTGCGCTCTTCCGTCTTCCGGTTGCGAATATCGCATCTGCCAAGTCTTACTCTCCTCCTTGCCAGTACGCCGGCTTTTGCGCGCTGTGCGGGTGAGTACCGCCCCTGTACACAAAGAGCCTCTTTATGACCTTCCGCCCGAGGCGGTTGTGCGGCAACATGCCCTTGACCGCCGTCTCCACAACGAGCCTGGGGTTCTTCTTCAACATCACTTCATAGGGCGTGTACTTGGCGCCGCCCGGATATCCTGAGTGGGTAAAGAAGATCTTATCCTTGAGCTTGTTGCCGGTAAGCTTCACTTTGTCGGCGTTTATAATGATTACACTGTCCCCTGCATCCACAGAAGGTGTGTATGTGGGCTTCATCTTTCCCCTGAGTATCGACGCGGCCAAAGTCGCCAATCTGCCGAGAGGCTTCCCTTCGGCGTCGATAATCCACCACTTGCGAGTGGACTCCGAGGGCTTCGCCATGTACGTGTCGCCCAAACTGAAAACCTCCTTACTGCCGATAAACAAGCAACATACATTTTATCCACGGCGTGACTTCGGGTCAAGGAAATTGCAATTGCGAAATCTTGTCGCTATTTCACGCCCGCATTGAGTTCCATCTCAACGACGAACGCGTAGCGGCTCGCTTCGTACGAGAGGATCATGTACTCAATGAGGTTTCCGTCGACGTCGTATGCTTTTCGTTCGATCTGCAGGACAGGCCAGTTCTCCGGCAGCCTCAAGTTTTTTGCGACCATGCCGGTGGCCCCGGCGGCGCGAATGGCCTGCCGGCCCTTCCCGAGCCGGACACCCAGCTTGTTCTGGAAGATCTGATAGATGGTCTGCCGCTCTACCTCTTCTTTGGTGAACTTGCCGGCGAAGTGAGCAGGCAGGTACATATCCGTATTGGCGACCGGAGTTCCCTGAATGCTGGATATCCGAAGAACGTGCAGCGCGGTACGGCCGAAAATGCTGCGGACATCCCTGGGAATCCACTCGGGAGTCTTGCAGAGCTCCAGTATTGGCACTGAAACCTCCGTCCTGACCGACAGCTCATCCGTCAAGTTACTGACGCCCGTTAGGTTCTTTAGAGGGTCGACAAGGGCGGAGTGACGCACAAACGTACCTTTTCCCTGCTGGACGTTGACGATACCGTCCTGCTCGAGAAGCTGAATAGCTTTTCGGATCGTGATGAGGCTTACGTCAAAGCGTTCCGCCAGTTCGGTGTGCGTCCCGATGCGACCGTGCTCACCGTAGCGATTGGTGATGATCTCCTTGCGCAGCTCATTCGCCACTTGCTTGTACAGTGGCACACTCGCAGCCTTATCAACCATCCAAACCCCTCCAAAGTACCGGCCCCACGTCACCCCCGACTCGACTGGAACTACCTTTGGGGTGACCGGATCACCCATCGCTTTCGCAGGTACCGGTGACCTCATCTAACGCTACCAAAAATCGGTTAACCTGCTCCTCGGTGATCACATAGGGTGGCCTGAAGTGCACTACCTTTCCAGAGCGGCCTGTGAAAAACCCCCGCTCTCGCATGGCCCGCCAAACGGCCGCAGCCTGCTCTTCGGTGCAGAACTCCACCGCAGCCACGAGCCCGATGCCGCGGACGTCAAAGACACACTTGTACTTCTTGAGTGCCCGCAGGCCTTGCAAGAAGCCAACACTCACCTTCTGCACATGCTCGAGAAGACCCTCCTCGAGTTGGCGAAAGACTTCACAAGCCGCTGCGCACGCAACGGTCTCGTCGCCTGTTCCCCCGGTGAGTGGCGGCAGGGCCGACTTCTCCGGCAGTTCGCGGACCAAGAGGGCGCTGATGTGCATCCCGTTGCCAAGCGCTTTCCCCAGGAGGAGCATGTCGGGTCGAATGTCTTCGCGCTGATAGCAGTACATGGCTCCGGTGCGGCCTAAGCCGCTCTGGATCTCGTCCATGATGAACATCATCCCTTGCTCTTTCGCCCACGTCCACAGAGCATCCAGGTAGCCCTCGGGCGGGATGGAGATATCCGCGCCCTGATAGGGCTCAACTATGACGGCAGCAAGGTCCTGAGCAGAACTGAAGCGGTAGTCCTGTTTCATGCGTTCCAGACACTCGTAGTAACCATCGCCGCATGAGCCTTTGTGCACGCAACCTGCGCACCGCGGATATGCGGCGAAAACCGCTCCGGGTGCCAAGGGGCCGTAGCCTGCCTTCCGGCGCGGTAGGCCCGAGATCGAGGAGCTCAGGTACGTCCTTCCATGGATGCTGTTCCAGAAGGAAAGGACCTCGGTCCGCCCCGTCATCTTCTTGGCCAGACGGACCGCCCACTCCACCGATTCCGAACCTGAGGAGCACAGGTGGATACCCGAGAAGTCGCCATTTGTAGTCTCGATTAGATACCGGTAAAGGCGCGCGCGAGCGCTGCTGATTCCCTCTTTATCCGAGTTGATGCCGCTTACCGCCGTGGTGATGGCTTCTGTATAGGCCGAGTTACTCTGCCCCAAGACCTTACACATTTCGCTCAGGTCAAGGTACTCGCGGCCGTCTGCCCCAACGAAGGCGGCGCCGGACGCGGAAACGAACTCTATCGGGGAGCAATCACGGACCGGGGCGAGCAGGTCATACTTCCCGTAAACCGCCCTGTCCCCCGTCATTTGATGTCTCCCGGCTCCCACCGCGTGTATTCCTTAAGGAACTGCTCAATGGCATCAACCATGGCAAACAGGATCTTCTCGCCCTTTTCCTTTGTAGCCAGCCGGCTGTTGCCGTTCACCCCGTGCGGCGTGCACATACGGTTGGGGACGTAGACCTTCGTTCTGCCGTTCACAACAGCGCAGGGGAAGAAAGCCGAATACTCCTCCACGGCCTTGTCCATATGGACGAGGTCCTCGCGGATATAGAGCATTGTCGAAGTTTCGCTCTCATCACCGTGACCGCCGCGCGGCTGACTGCACACCGCCTTTTCGGTTTCCGCGGCCAGCTGGGTTACGTCGGACACGGCCACTTTGACGTCGTACTCGTTGTCAAGCGTCTTGGCCAACAGGCAGAGCGGCCCATGAGTGGAAACACCGCCGTCGATGATGAAGAACTTGCGCACGCCAAAACGCACGAAACTCATCAGGATGTCCTTCACGAAGGCGATGAAGTTCGGGTAGTCCACGCTGACGGAGCCCTTCCACTTGATGAAGGCCGGAAAATAGGCATAGGGGAGCGTGGGGAGCGTAACCACGTCGCAGCGCTTGGTGACCTCAGTTGCGACCCAGTCAGTGACGTAGTAATCGGTGCCCATGGGCAAGTGGTTCCCGTGTTCCTTGGAGCCGCCGCCGATCGGCAGCACGATTGTCGTGTCCTTGTTGATGAGCGGCACGCACTGTTCGTACGTTAGGTCCTTGATGAAGTAGCCCACGTTCATCGTCCTCCTTTTGTGATGAGTCGTTCGAAATTGCGGCTCAGGATCTTCTCCCTTTGGTCGTCGGTCAAGCGGGCCTCCACGACCTGGCGGATCTCTTCACCCATAATGTCCTCGCCGGCATTCCCCATGGCGAACGGGAAATCCGAACCGTAGAGGATCCGGTCGGCACCGACCTTGTTTACGGCGTATTCCAGCGCTGCTTTATCTCGCACTGTCGACGTGTCAAACGTCACTGTCTCGAAATCCCGGAACCGCTCCATTATTTCATAGATGAGAGCAAGGTCTCCCGGCTTCCCCCTACCCATGTGGGCGATCTGGATCTTCATCCCCGGGAACCGGCCCACGATCGCGCTCACATATTCGACACGCCGGGATCCTTCTGAGTGCAAGAGAAGTGTCATGCCGTAGTCACGCAGCTGTTCAAAAATGCAGCACTTAGCATCGGTCAGGACGCTACGGTTTCGCACCACGTGCTCCTTCACGCCTACGAGTTCATTGCGGTACTTGTCCACGAACCCTGGGTCGCTTTCGTCTAGGAGCGCATAGGGAAAGCGGTGCTGCGGGTCCTTTCTGGCAAACTCCACCACCCGGAGGCTCTCCTCCCGCGCGTCCTGTTCCCGAAACACAAACGGCACCAAAGCGGTCTTCCCTACGCCGTGTTCCTTGAGAAGACATTCGCAATCGTCCATCGTATCGAACTGGACCGAAGTGTAGCAGGGAAATTGCTCTCTGAGCGGGCTGGTCCTCGAGATCCGCTCGACTTCATCGCGGTAACCATAGTGAAGATGCGCGTCACAGATGTACATGATGCCCTCCCTGCTACGTCTTGTTGATCTCGTCAACCAGGTGACAGGCGACCCAATGGCCCTCGCCGTACTCCCTGAGCCGCGGCTGCTCGGTGCGACATATGTCGGCCGCGTACGGGCACCGGGGCGCGAAGCGGCAGCCGGGCTTCGGGTTGATGGGTGACGTGAGCTCACCCTTGAGCGGGATGCGCCGGCGCGGGATGTCGATGTTGATGGAGGGAATAGCCGAAAGGAGCGCCTTGGTATACGGATGGAGCTGGTTTCGGAACAGTTCCTTCGTCTCACACTTCTCCACGAGATGCCCCAGGTACATAACGGCGATCTGGTCGGAGATGTGTTTCACGACCGAAAGGTTGTGGGTGATGAACATATAAGTCAGGCCCTTTTCGTCCTGCAGGTCCATCATGAGGTTGAGGATCTGGGCCTGGATGGATACATCGAGCGCCGAAACAGGCTCATCGCAGACAATAAAACGAGGTTCGAGGGCGAGCGCCCGGGCTATCCCGATCCGCTGTCTCCTCCCGCCGTCCAGCTCATGGGGATAGGAGTTTGCGAGCCGCGAGGCCAGTCCGACGGTGTCCATGAGAGAGGCAACTTTTTTTTCAATGCCCTCCCTGCCGCCTTCCCCACCGTAGTTGCGCAAGGGCTCCGCGATCGTCTCGGCGACGGTCATGCGCGGGTTCAGGCTGGAAAACGGGTCTTGGAAGATCATCTGCACGTCCCTGCGGTACGCCTTCAGCCTGCTCTTTTCCAGATGGGTCACGTCCTCACCGTCGAAGAGAATGCGGCCGCCGGTAGGCTCCAGGAGCTGGACTATGACTCTGCCCAGCGTGGACTTGCCGCACCCACTCTCGCCGACAACGCCCAGCGTCTCCTTGGCCTCGATGGCGAAACTGATGCCGTCAACGGCGTGGACGGTGCCGCTCGGGGTCTTGAAATATTTCTTCAGGTCCTGAACCTCTAGAAGCGCGCTCATCTTCCGTTCACCTCCGCGAGATGGCAACGCACCGAATGGATCCCTTCTACGGTCCTAAGTTCCGGGCGCGCCGTCTTGCACACGGGAATGGCGCAGCTGCAGCGCTCCTCAAAAGGACATCCGGGCGGGAGCTTGGTCGGATCCGGGATCATCCCCGGGATCGGCGTCAGCCTGGGCACATCGTTCTCCAGGTCGGGCAGCGAGCCGAAAAGCCCGAGTGTGTAGGGATGGAGAGGGTTCTTGTAGATATCCCGGAGCGTCCCGTATTCCATGATGCTGCCGCAGTACATGATGGCTACTTTGTCACACATCTCGGCTACAACCCCTAGGTCGTGCGTGATCAGTATGGTGGACGTCCGGAACTCTTTCTTGAGCTGCCTCATGAGCTCAAGCACTTGTGCCTGAATCGTCACGTCCAATGCGGTCGTGGGCTCGTCTGCTATCAGGAGCTCGGGGTTGCAGGCGAGCGCGATGGCGATGACAACGCGCTGTTTCATTCCGCCGGAAAACTGGTTTGGGTCATCTCCTCCGGAATGTGATCCCTCATACATCCTTATATAAGGTTATATGAGGACTTATTTCTACCTGTCAAGCGACTACACCTGCTTGCCATCAACGAAAATGCTGGATATGTGGATAAAGTCGGGCGCTGAACCGGACACCCGCGGCGAAGGACCTAGAATGTATAATGGGATCAAGACCCCGTGGCCAGAGGCGGCATTGTTACTGACTCCACACAGGGGGCTACCCGTACATGAGCGCAAATGAGTGGTTGTCACGCTGCTCACGAATATTGCTCCTCCGGCAGCGCGTCAGGCTGTGTCTGAAGGGGACCCAACGGGGACTGCCGGCGCTATTACGTGCTTTCATGGCCCTACTCGCTATCACGGCCTTCCTCATCTCCACGGTGTTCCTGGCCTCCTGCTCCGATCCCGCCGCGGAGGTCCCGGAAGGGGCAGATTTGGGCCGCAGCGTACGCGAAGCCCCAAACAGCTGTCCGGTCTTTGTGCCGGAAGACTCATCCCCGGGAGACTCATCCTCAGGAGAGGGCTCCGGTGAAGGAGCCGGAACAACATCTGGGGGTGACGAGAACGAGGGCACAGAGCCTCAAGTGACAGTGGCCTCAGGCAAGAACATCATTGCGGCGCTGGTGCTCAAGAGTCCCTCAGAGATCCCGCTGAGTGAGCTTGTGGACCGGCTTGAGTTTCTGGAGATAGACCCTGAGAGACAGCACATTGAGCCGTTCTGTGTCTTAGTGCACGGGATTACTGAGTATGGAAAATACCGCATCTTCGATGCGGAGACCCTAGAAGAGCTGGACTTCGTCGAGCCTTTCGGTCTCCCTCCACAGACCTATATCCTGGGGCCTACGGAGAGCGGTCGTTCTTACATCGTTGAGCTCTACCAGGGCGAGTTCTCCGATGACGGTGAGACCATCATAGGTATCAAGTACGTGTTCGGAGTCCGGGCTCCTTAGTTGCGCGGCTCAGGTTGGCTGCCGGTTTGACAAACACGTCCCGACGAGATGTCCCCCGGTAGCTTCATATTCATGGTAGACTGTCATCATCTACCTTTTTGGAAAGCCTGGAGACAAGGCATCCGAGTTCACCTGGCGAGGGCTGATACCATGATCATCGCGGTCATGACCATAGACCTGCATGCCCCATGGGTGCACTCCCTCAAGGAGAAGCGCAGGGAGGTAAAGAGCCTGCTTACAAGGATACGCGCCCAGTTCAACGTATCTGCGACCGAAGTCGCCAACCAGGATGTCCACCAAACAATCAGCATCGGGATCGCCACGATCGCGGCCAATGGAGCGCAGGCAGACAGCACCCTCGATAACGTGATCCGCTTTGTTGAAGCAAACAGCGATGCCCAGATCATCTCAGTGGAACGCGAACGCAGGTGAGGGTATAGTATTAGAAATCACCGGCACCGAAGTGTTCGAGCCGGAGCATACAAGGAGGAAGACACATGAGCCGGAGGGTCGAGAGCTTCTACGACAACAACTGTCAGGACGAATGGAGCCGCATGGACAGGCACCCCATGGAGTTCCGCACCACTCTGCGGGCTATGGCCGAGTTCATCCCTCCCCGCTCGAGGATACTGGATATCGGAGGGGGCCCCGGTCGCTACAGCATTGAGCTTGCCAAGGCAGGCCACAGGGTCACTTTGCTGGATCTCTCCTCAAAGAACGTGGAGCTCGCGCGGCAGAAGGCTCGCGAGCTGGGGGTTGAGCTCGAGGACTTCATACACGGGAACGCCCTCGATCTTTCTCGCTTCGCGGACTCGAGCTTCGACGCAGTACTGCTCATGGGCCCGCTGTACCACCTGGTTGAGCCCTCCGACCGGGAACTCGCGATAAGAGAAGCCCTGCGTGTCCTAGCGCCGGGCGGAGTGTTCTTTGCTTCCTTTATAAGTAGATACGCAGTCTACCTAGACCTCCTCAAGTGGGAACCCGAAGCGATCATCCACAAAGCCGGGGACTACGAGAAACTCATGATTGCCCCCACATACATCCCGACCGAACAGAACCAGGGATTCACGGACGCATACTTCATACACCCGATGGAGATCGAACCTCTCATGGCCGGGCGCGGGCTCACCACACTCAGGCTCGCCGTGGCCGAAGGGATCATTGCCGCCGTTGAAGCGGCAGTGAATGCCCTGCCGGAAGAAGCGTTTGAGGCGTGGGTCGACGTCTGCTACAAGTTGGGAACCGACCCGATCACGTGGGGAGCCGGAGAGCACATGCTCTACGTTGGGAGGAAAGATGGGTAAGCGCCCAGTCACCACTGGTCGAGTCAAGTATACATAGTTGGACCTCCTCGCGGATGATCGAGGCGAGGTAGAATGGAAACGCCGATAGACCGTAACACTCCACGGAGGTCAGCCATGAAAGAGATCACATACTTCTACCTAAAGGGATGCCCCTACTGCCGGAAGGCGGACGCACTGATTGAGAGGCTGGTTAAAGCGAACCCGAAGTTCGCGGAGATTCCCATCAAGAAGATCGAGGAAAGCGAGAACCCCGAGATAGCCGGCAGCTATGATTACTACTACGTGCCTTGCCTGTGGATTGGACAGGAGAAACTCCACGAAGGCGTGCCCACTGAAGATCAGATAAGAAAGGTGCTGGAGAGGGCGCTGGAAGAGTAGACTGCCCGGACGACGATACGCCGTCGGTGTCCGAAGTCTGTATCCCGACCGGACGTCTGTGGTAGGTCCCGCGCCTGTACCCGGCCCAATGTCTAGCGCATGTTCTGCGGCAATTTCGTGACAGCCGTCTGACGCATGGCTTTGCCATGCCCTGCCTCATGCGCGAAGCGGCTGAAACCAGCGGCCAAGTACTCAACGCTGTTCTTGGCTCTCTTACCTATCTCCCCGCTCTTCAATAGCTCATCTGTCCGCAAGCAGTACTCCTCATCACCGGTGAGGAGGAAGGCACGCCGGTAATAGTCGATGGCCAGGAGCGGATTTCGCTCCATCTGCTCCGCCACAGTGGCCAGAAACTCGGCGCTTGAGAGGCATGTCGTCAGGAAGTTGCGGATACGCTCATCAAATCTTCCGTCGTACGTGACATACTCCGTCCTCACCAGGTCAGACGGGATTACGGCTCTCGGTTCCCGAATGACCAGAGTGTCTTTCCCTAGAGCCTGCATCATACCGACCTCGTAGAACACATTAGCCAGGGTGCTCGGCGGCATCTTTCTGTAGATGAACGCAATCCCTATGGGCACGCTGACAATGAGGTCCCAGATCTTACGAAGGAAATCCTTGCCCGTGGTTATGTCAGTAGCGTCGATCAATGAGTACCCAATCTCAGCAAGCAATGACGATAGCCTGCCCCGAACCTCCTGAACCACAGGCGGGGCACTATCTCCGACCTTGCTCATGAAGAAGCATGTCCGTGGGCGGCACTCGGTCGGAGTTGTTACCACGTCGCCGTTGGTGGGGTCGTACAGGATCATGTTAATCTTTGCGCTTTTCTGCGATGGGAATTCCTTTGTACGGACCGGGACTCTTCTTCTGAGCGATGATGCGGCCGGCGTCGCGATCAATCTTCACGTAGCGATTGGTCTTCGGGTTCTTCACCTGCACAACATCCTTTGCCAGAAGGACTCACTCCCTCTCCGCTCGAGGCTGAGTATCTTGTTTGGAGGTAACTTCTATGTCGGTGGCTCATTCCCTTTCCAGTGATATTATCGTCCGCCCGGGGAGATATCTGTGTCGAGTCTTGACACCTCGATGCGGGCGTTGGAAAACTGTTGCAATCCTCACCGTGTTCACCTGAGCTACATGCCGATTATCCACAGATTAGCGCAGAAATATCTCCCGCTCTTCCGGCCGCACGAACTCCTGTATCTCGAAGTCGTACCCCTCGGGTCCCTTGAAGAAGAAAGACCTGAGCCCGATCTCGGGATTGTCCTTTATTGGCGTGAGCTCCCTGACTCCGGCCTGCTTCATCTTGTCGTGCCACTCTTCGACGTCATGGACGTTCAGGCTGATAAGCACTCCGCCCCGCGCCGTAACAGGAATGGAGCCCTTCCGTGCGTCAACGGCGCCGACAAATCCCGACTGCCCGGTCCTCCATATCACGGCCCAACCCTGGTCAACACACTGCTCAAGTCCAAGAACCGCAGCGAAGAAGTCCTTGGCTGCAGGGAGGTCTTCGAAGTACAAGAAAGTGATGCTGGATGCGAGTCTTGCCATTGACTATCATCTCCTTTCGGTTTTCGGTGATGGGCCGGTGGCGCTTGTACGCTGCGCGCTTGCATGCTGCGCGTTCGCTCACTCAATGCCTGCGTTCTCGGGCACCTGGCCCCCCCATCGTATCATCGTTGCCTCACAGGCACGAGTCGCGCCCGTGACCGGCAAGCAAGATCTTCGCACGCAGGCTGCAATTTCCCGCTTGCAATCCGATTACTGTATGGGGTGTATCACGACTAATGTCGACACATCGGACAAGCACAAGACGCGGGCATTACATGCATCTCCTGCCGTTATCACTCTTAACTGCGCTGGCCTTCATGGTGTGCTCTCTCTTGCGACATCCAAGGCCCTCGGAGGCAGCACCAACGCTAGCGGATGCAGCCAACCACTGGGCAGCCCCCTACATAAGCACGATGGTCGATAAAGGAATCCTTACGGGTTACCCCGACGGCACTTTCAGACCGGATGGGTACATCAGCAGGGAAGAGTTCGCGGCGGTGCTGGCAAGGGCAAAGGGGATTACCAAGCACGCAGGGAAACAGCACTTTTCAGACGTAGGGCCAGACCGCTGGTCTTTCGCGATCGTGGGCGCCGTTGTTGACGCGGGAATCATCCACCCCGAGGACTACGGAAACACATTCGACCCCACCTCCCCCATCACCCGGGCAGAGATAGCGACTATGCTCGTAAGGGCCGGAGGATTTGAAAACGAGATAGCCAAGAAGACCTCTCTCGTGTCTTTCTCTGACCCGATACCTGACTGGGCAAGAGGCTATATCACGGTCGCTCTAAACCACGGTCTGGTAACCGGCTACGACGACGGTACCTTTAGACCAGGAGGCAAAGCCACACGGGCTGAAGCGGGTTTACGGTAGTGAACGGAAAGATCGTCTCCAAGGGCGGACCGGACGTCCCGATACCCGAGAACGGCTATGTCATCTTCGTGTCCAACACCCGGGTCAACCAGTGGACAAAGAGCATATTCCCGGTAGGCGCGCGGGTGGACTACAAAGTCGTGTTCTGGGACCACAGCGACAGGCCTTACCCGAACACTCAGGACTGGGAAAACATAAAGCACGCCATAGGCTGCGGACCCAGGCTCGTGGCCAACGGCGCCGTCGCGGTGAACCCCGTAGCCGAGCGGTTCACCGAAGACAAACAGAATACTCTGTCGTCCAATAGGGGCGCGGTAGGGGTTACCCGGGACAACATCGTGATGTTCGTTACCTGCACATCGATGACGCCCCACCAGTTTAGAAGCCATGCTGGATCTGGGCTGTTGGAACGCCATGCAGATGGATTCGGGCGGGTCATCGGCCCTTTGGTACGACGGCCAATATCTCACGGGGCCGGGCAGGAAGATCAACAACGGGTTGGTCGTCATTCAGACCAAATGACTGCGTGTGAGCCTAGGGAACAAGGTGTAACGTCAAGTCTTCCCCCGGCGGCTCTGCCTTGCTGTAGAAGACATACAGAAGGAACCTGCCCTAAAGCCGCCGACGTAGATGTAGGCTTCTGTACAGCTCTAACATCCCGGATACTTTTTCCACCATTCGGCGCCATCTCTATATCTTATGAGCAGGTCATCGGCGATTTGGATGAGTACATCCCTCAGTTCGACAACCTCAGCCCATTCCGGCGGTATCCGGCTTAGCCCGAGGTACGCCCCGAGGATGTTGCCTGTAATCGCCCCGGTACTGTCGCTGTCGCCGTCGTGGTTGACCGCGGCAATAACGGCGCTCCGGAAGTCATCTTGATGCTTGAGGGCACAATAGACGGCGATCGCCAAGGCCTCCTCCCCAATCCAGCCTTCTCCGATCTGCTTGATGGCCTCCCGGACCGGTTTGTCGGTCTCAGACAGATCGAGAGCCTCCACCAGGCTGCGGAGGCACTCTTCGTGCCCGTCGTACTTTCTAAGTGCAGCAATAGCTCCCGTTGCTGCCTGCCTCAAGTCCTGACCTTCGATGATGGCCGCTATCATGTACGCCAAGGCTCCCGCGGACAAGTAGCCGGACGGATGACCGTGTGTGATGGCAGCGAAGTCAACTGCCATCGCGAACGCAGTCTTAGGTGGGAAGAATAGTCCCGCCGGCGCAACGCGCATCACTGCGCCGCACCCCTTGCTGTCGTTGATCGGGTCTGTAACAGTCCCCCTTCTCCCGCTTGCGAGGGCACTCAAGCAGGTGTTGCCCGGCGCCCGCCTTGAGTGAAGCTCGGGCAAATCGAGTAGCCAGCTTTCGTACATCCACTCCATACGCTCAACCTTGGGATATCCCTGGGTCAAGAGCCAACGCAGGTATGCGCAATGCACGACGGAAGGAATATGGCAGATGCCCCGGTTTACGTATCTACTGTAGGCACGGAGAATACCTTCGGCGGTAAAGAGAGTCATCTGAGTGTCGTCGGTGATCGGAGCCGTGCCCGACGATGATACCTGCAGGTCGCTGATGCCGCTTGGGCCGTGTCGGCGGAGTATATCGTCCAGTCTCGAGAACTCAACCGGCCATCCCAGCGCGTCACCGACGGCCCCACCTACGATGCAGCCCCTAAAGTGGTCCTGGTCCCTCTTGGAGACTCCTTGCCGGTCTCCGCTTGGGGGCGCATCCGCACCTCTTGGGCATTCGGCGCTCTTGGATCTCTTGCTATCCAATGAAGGTCTCTCCTTTCAGAGGTATCGCGAACATCATAGGACATGAACCCCGTCACTCACTGCCGGAAACACGTGTTTGAGACCGCACCATCCGTGACACTTGCGTCTGCGATCACGGCCATCGGTTCAGTGACGATGGTGGCGCGAGCGTGGCATCGGGGAACTGAGGTAAGTGTAGATAAGAACTCGGTCAAATGATAAACTCCACCCGTATGCTCACTGCAGATGTCAACCACACGCTCTGCGGAGTAGCCTGACTTGAGTGGTTGGACCTCTACCCGTGGGCTGAGTTCGATGAAAGACATCTCTCATGTTGGGAAGTACTCGCCTATGGGAGGAATGGTCTGTGAAACCGCCTTACCACTATCTTTGTTGCAGCCGTGGTCATCATCCTCGGAATCACCTTTGCTTCCTGGATGAACACTAAGGTTTCAGCAAACGGCAAGTTCGAGCGACTCGCAGATGGCAGCATTCGCTACACCCATACGCTTATCAATGAGACCTGGCACCCCGTGCGCTACATACAAGGTTTTGTTGCGCGTTGATAAGTAGGGGGCTGCGCATTGATAGGTAGAGCCCGTATTTGGGCCCGGTGTTGACAGGGAACCCATAATCTTGGCCGAATAGGGACTGAGAGACCCCATCGTGACTAGGAACTCGTTGCAACCCGAATCCTGCGGAAGGAGTCATCCTTATGACAGCAGACCTATCCGGCGAAGCACTCATAGAGTCCCTGCTCGAGCGTATCCGCGCGTTCTGCCGGGCCAATGCCGATGAGAAAATCGTGGTCAAGTACGCTAAGTACTTCAAGGAAGGGTACGACGCGTACGGAGTGGACGGGAAAGCCTCCACTGAAGAGGCGAAGCGCATCTACATGGAGTATCGCGATACGCTCGGCTTTGAAGGCTTCCTAGACCTGTGCGACCTCCTCATGGAGAGCGGGAAGTATGAGGAATCGGGCTTCGTAATTCGCTTCATGAACCTCTTCAGCAAGGAGTTCTCGCGGGAAACGTTTGCCCGGGTTGGCCAATGGTTTGAGGGCAAGGTGAGGAACTGGGCAATATCTGACTCTCTTTGCGCAGACGTCCTTTCGCCCATGCTGGCGAAGTCCATTGTGAGCCTCGACGACTTCCGCCCCTGGACGGAATCCACCGACCGCTGGAAGAGGCGCGCCGTACCTGTCGCAATGCTCATCCTGCTCAAAAGCCCGTTTGAGCCGAAAGAACTCTTGGATTTCATCCGCCCCTTGATGTTGAACAAAGAAAGAGTCGTGCACCAGGGGCTAGGATGGTTCCTGCGGGAGATATGGAAGAAGAGCCCGGCCGAGACCGAGGCATTCTTGTTGGAGTGGAAGGACTCGGCGGCCAGGCTCATATTCCAATACGCTACAGAGAAGATGACCCCGGAGCAGAAGGCTAGGTTCAGGAGGTCGAGGTAGCAACGAGACTTGATCTCGGTAAACAGGCGGTTGGCGTTGAACACACCCTCGGCCATCCTGGCTCTAAGG
>DGDN01000033.1:8366-8680 GCA_002385465.1 Candidatus Fermentithermobacillaceae bacterium UBA3951 | reverse complement strand
ACGACCTCCGAATCGGAGATCCCGACAAAAGACACCTCGTCTCTTGGCCTCGCTATGAAAACCCCCTCATCCGGATAATATGACGCGGACAGGGGATACAAGGTCTCCAAGACAGAGGAAGGTATATAAGGCTCGCCGTTTTCAAGGACGACGGGGACCTTCAGGTCCACCGGGTTCCGGTTCACATGGGCAGTGAGCGAGTGTGTCTTCAGCTTTACCACCTTATCCTTGGTAGTGACGACGACAGTGCCCGTTTCATCCCAGAAAGCGTTGGGATCGATTTTCTCTTTCACGAACCGAAACGGCACGTAGGC
>DGDN01000033.1:5202-8158 GCA_002385465.1 Candidatus Fermentithermobacillaceae bacterium UBA3951 | reverse complement strand
GGCAAGGCCAGGGCCACCCCGATTGACATCAGGGAAAGAATCAAGAGCGGCCAAACAAGGCTGGGTTTTCGTTTTTTTCTAGAGACCCTCGGACCGATAGACATTGGCTCTTCTCCGGTGTGTGTTTCCTCTTCTGGCTACCCGCTAAGACGGTAGAACACCCAAGATCGTTCCGGCCTGCAAGCAGCATTGTTCGGACGCCGTTGCCCAGGTAGACGCTGCTATGGTCAATCTCCATATCGGGCAGCACAGCCTTTGGACAGTCAGGCTCGGTACGTAACTTAGATGCCGACCGGCACATCCTTTCCAGATCATCACCTTTCGTCGCCCCTTGAATCAAAGCCCTTTTTGTGGAAACCGAAAGAAGGGATTGAGAACCTTTGGTTTGGCAGGATGTCTACACTCAGAAGAAGAAACTGCACCGGAGAGACGGATTGCCGTTTAAAGACTCAATACGGGGTAAAAAGTTTCAGTAAAGCAATCGTGAGAAAGGAGATGAATCCCCGACGAGGGATAACCATGGGCGAGAAATCCTTGGACATAATTTGGAGCAAGATGGCCGGTGAACTCGAAGAAACCTGCCTAAGAACCGGCGTCATGGGCTATTCCATCCGCGACCTAAAGACAGAGCGGAAGGCCGGTTTCAGGGAAGACGTCCTGTTCCCGACGGCCAGCACGATCAAGATACCCATATTGCTTGGTGTCGCCATCCGTGTTCACCGGGGGGACATGGATTGGTCTCAGAGAGTGGTAGTCGAAGACAAGGATAAGGTCGGAGGTAGCGGCGTGCTGGGCCACTTCTCTTACAAGGCCGATTTGGCCATCCGAGATGTGGCGGCTCTCATGATATCCCTATCCGACAATACCGCTACCAACATCTGCATCGACCTTGCCACCATGGATTTCGTGAACGAGACCATGAGGTCACTAGGCTTGAAGAACACTTTGCTCCGGCGCAAGATGATGGATATAGAGGCGGCAAAACGCGGGGACGAGAATGTCTCCACGCCCGGCGAGCTGGCTACGCTGGTCGCTAAAATCCAGGAGAGGGACGGCGTTTCGGAGGGCGTCGCCGAAGACGTGCTCTCCATCCTCTCGCTGCCTAAGGGCGGGCCGTTCACCCTGGGGTTACCTGAAGACGTTAAGAGGGCCAACAAACCCGGTGGATTGGGGAACCTCTCGGTGGACGCAGGGATCATCTACCCCACGCCGGACCGGCCGTTCGCGCTGGCCGTCTGCGGGAGTTTCCTGCCGGGTCGTCCCGAGCAGGCCACCGCAGAGATAGTCCGCAAGGCTTTCGGCTACATGAAGGTCTTGGCCCAATGCACGGAACTCGGGAGGTCTTGAGGGCCCAAAGGCGTCACATGGGGAACTCGCTTTCGAGTCCTAGAAATCCTCTTTAACCGAGTGTCCAGGAATACAGTCTCCCCGGGAGAGACCCGGGGGGACTTTTCTCTGTCATCTTGCATGTCCATCCGGAGCCTAACCCAGTACTTCCTTGTAGACCCTCAGCCAGTTCCCTCCGAGGATCTTCTTTATCTCCTCCTCGGTGTAGCCTCGCGAGACGAGTTCCTCTGTAATCTTAGGCATCTCGCTCACATCCTTGAGGACGACCTTGGGGGCGTCCTGTCCGCCGAGGGGGGCGCCGTACCCGTCAAAGTCGGAACCAATCCCTATGTGGTCCACCCCCACCACCGACTTCAGGTGGTCGATGTGGTCGCACAGGCGCTTGAGAGTAACGTTGTCGCGGCTGTCGTCTACGAACGACGGACAGAACACCACCCCGATAACTCCGCCCTTCTTGGCGAGAGCCTCGATCTGCTTATCGGTCAGGTTCCTCGGATGGGACGCCAGCGCCCTACAGTTGGAATGGGACGCTATAAAAGGCCGCTCGGCAAGATTCGCTACTGCCCAGAAGGAACTCTCGGAGAGGTGGGAGACGTCAACCAGCATCCCTATCCGCTCCATTTCCTTGACCAAGGAAACGCCGAAATCGGTGAGGCCTGAACCTCCGGACTTCTCTCCCACGCCGTCGGCGATGTCGTTCCGCTGGTTCCAGGTGAGCCCCATCGCCCTTACGCCCAGCCGGTAGTAACAGCGGAGGAGAGAAAGGCTGCCCTCAACCGCCTCTCCACCTTCAATGCTGAGGAGGGCACATGTCTTTCCCATGGCCTTGGCTTCCTCGATGTCTCTCGCGGTCGTGGCCAGTTTGAAATCGTCGGACTCATCAAGGAGTGCATGGAAAGTGTCCAGCATCTCCATTGCTCTTCTTGCCGACCTCGCCGGCTTGTACTGGGGCTGAATGTAGATGGCCATCACCTGGCAAGTGACGCCGCCTTCCTTGAGCCTGGGAAGGTCTATATGGCCCCTGTCGCTGCGGGTGAAAAAGTCTCTCTTCTTGTAACCGGGCCAGTCCTGCCTGTTCATAAGGCTCAGGATGGTGTCGCAGTGACCGTCTATGACAATCGATTCTCTATGTAGCTTCTCGGCGTCCATCGTTCTCCCCCTTAGCAAAATGCCAGGGCTCCCGAAAGAGACCTGGCATTCTTCAGAACTTCGTTTCGGGACCGAAAGCCCGATTACTCCTCAACCTTGATCGCTTCAGTCGGGCAGGTTGCGGCTGCGTCCTTAGCGCAGGCAAGGTTGGCGTTGGCGGCTTCGTCGCTCTTGACCTCGGCCTTGCCATCGTCGGTGAGGACGAAAATGTCGGGACAAGTGTCGGCGCAAAGGCCGCATCCAATGCAGAGATCCTTATCTACCGAGACTTTGGCCATTCTGTAGAACCCATCCTTTCGCGGGGATTGCATTCATCTGGATTATAGCACAAGCCCGGAGCTCTCAGGCATCAAATGGGCCGGAGTTAACCGGCCTTTAGGATCGGACCATTATGTGCTACACAGCATGAACTCCAAAGCCCGGTCTACACAGACCTCCGCCTACACAAACCTCCGTCTAC
>DGDN01000033.1:0-4929 GCA_002385465.1 Candidatus Fermentithermobacillaceae bacterium UBA3951 | reverse complement strand
TCCGCCTACGCAGATCTCCTTCGAAAAGCCGGTTATCGGATTTTCGCTGCAGCGAGAGCCGCAGAAACCGCCTCCATCCACTTGGTCGAGCTGTTTGTCGCTCCTGTGTAAGCGTCTACGACGGCCGAATTGGCGGCGACAAACCTCTTGGGCATCTCGGCTTTAGCTTCAATCGCAGGCGGATAGCTGTAGGTAGCCCAGTCCTTGAACTCACCTTCAGGGGTCACATCCTCGACTTCAACATCGGTGATCTTATCTCCCTGGATGGTAACCCACGCTACACCCCAGCCCTGGCCATCGGCCTGGGATCTCCCTTGGAACGTGCCCTCGAAATAAGTTGAGGTGACAGTGGGCTTCTTCCGGGCTTTCTCGAGCGCAAAGCCAACCGCTTCTTTGAACTTGTTGGACGAATTGGTCGCCCCGGTTACGGCGTCAACGTTCGTGTCTTGCCTTCCCACGAACGCGTTTTCCAGGGTATCTTTGGCCTCCTTTGACTTCGGCCAAGGGTAGGTGGCATAATCTTTCTCTACTCCTACCTCCGTGAACTCCGTGAGCTTCACCCGCGCGATCTTATCTTGCTGGATGGTCACTTCGGCAACGGCGTGACCGTGCGAGTCTCCCTGAGATATGCCTGTGTATGTACCGTCGTTGAAGACCTTGGGTCTGCAAGCAGGCGCCAGAACAAGTAACGTGATGAACACGGAGAATACCATCGTAGCCTTGAGTTTCCGTCCCAGCGATACATGAGGCGCCAACGGTGCATTCCTCCTTGAAACGCTTTAGGCAGATGAGTTCATAGACATCCATCCTAGTATGCCCCAGGACCCCAACTTCAGTTTAACGCCAAAGATCGCCTTGGTTCGAGCTCGCCCAAAGAACCCTTCGTCTCAAGTCGATCCGATTCGACCGGAGGATTTCAGGGTGGACGTCCAGACGCTGCGGTCTTAGCATGGACCAAAGCGAGATACTTGTGACGTGTAGTACTATCCTGTCGTAGCCCGTCGAACGATTCTTCCTTGTCCACAAGGGTATCCACAATGGTCCCCCCGAAAACGTCCCCCCACTCACTAAGGAGAAGGCAGGAGATACTGAATGGTCGAGGATAGGATCATCAAAGAATGCACCAAAACTTTCGGAGTGGAAGACCGCTACTTCACCGTCAAGTACGTCTTCTGCGAAGAGGACGTGGGCCGACACAAACGGTTCGTCATCAGGGCTGTACTTAAGGAAGCCGGACACGCCGGCTCAGAGACGGAGTCCAGCGCCTCTGTTGAGCTCATCTACCTCCACCCGGAGATCGGCAGGCGGATCTTCGACACGATAGCCGGCGCCAAAGACCCGGTGTTCCCCGTGCATCTTGAGGACATAATCCGGGATCAGATAGCAGCCACATCCCTCATGGAAGTGCGACAATCATAAAATGCAAGTCTCTTATGTAGGTCTTCAATCCTGGACGGTCACCGCTTGATCTCGTTCAACAGATCCGAGAGCTCAATGAACTCGTCTGCCGAATCGACAAGTTCGTCGGCAGCCTTGTAGTTGCACCTCGAGTAGGCGTCGGGGTGCTGAGTGGAAACGACCTGGATCCTGACGCCTCTCTGGGCAACGGCCCTTACCAGCGGCACAAAGTCGCCGTCTCCCGAACACAGGATGTACTTGTCGCACCTATCCACCAACGAAAGCATGTCGATGGCGAGTTCAAGGTCCAAATCGGCCTTGATGGCGCCTCCGGCAAACACCTTGAGGGGTTTTCGAATGACCATATACCCGTTTCGGTTTAGGAACCGGTGGAAAGACTGGGAGCGGCGGCGCTGGTCTTCCAGGTTTTCCTTCAGGGACACGGGGTCTGGATTCCCGGAAAGCTTCACATACTGGTCGATGCTGTCGGTGGTCCATTCACCGGTGTAGAAGTAAGCGCGGATAAGGATATCGTCTTTTACCAGGGTTTTTAGTAGTTTTACGAAATCCACGTGAATACCGAATGAATCGTAGGTGGCGTACTTGAAGTTCCAGCCGTCCACGAAGACGGCGACGCGGGACGCGCCAAGAGCGGAATCATTTCTCAAGGACCCGGACCTCCTGTTTGGGGGAAGAAACATTTCTCCAAAGATTTGGTGCGCCCGGCGCGAATCGAACGCGCAACCTCTGGCTCCGGAGGCCAACACTCTATCCGATTGAGCTACGGGCGCACGCTATCTATTAGATTATATACCCCTGAACCGCCACGAACAAGTTTGTGCACTTGAGGGCAATGGCCGCCAAGAATGATAACTGCATGGCCGCAGGTCTCGGCAAGCCCCGGACACGCCTATATCTTGCCGAACAGTATTAGGGCTCCAATTACCAGGAAGCCGGCACCTGCCACGGTGCGGATTATGTGGGCAGGGACCACCCTGTAGAGGGTATCGCCAACCAGCACGCCTATTAGCGAAGACAAAACCAGGGCAACGGCTGAACCGACGAAGACGCTGACCGGAGCTTTCTTGGAGGAAGCTAGCATCATGGTCGAGAGCTGCGTCTTGTCCCCCAGTTCAGCGAAAAAAACCGCCACGAAGGTTGATACCACTATGTTCCAGTTCACTTTGAGAGCCCGGAGGCTCTTCCCTCCCTTGTCGGTTGTGTCGACATAGGATGTTAGGCACAGGAGCCTGCGTATCCTTCTGTTATCCCTCTGTTATCCTTCTGTTATCCTTCTGTTATCCTTCTGCTTTAGTACAACCCTCCTAGCTTGCAGCCCTGCTCTCCTCCGATCTGGGGGTCTTTACCCACGCCCTTGGTTCTTTCCCGATGGTCTTGAGAACCAGGGCGCTGGTATAGGGCACCGGGAAGACGAAGGCCGCGAGGGGGAGGAGCAAGAGTCCCAGGTACACCCCAAACCTGCTTACGGGGCTTTCCGGTCGAAGCGAATGGTCAAGAAAGCTGCTGTATCTCCTAAACGCGTAGACCGTGAAAGCAAGGTAGATCAGGGAAAAACCCTGAAGCATCCACTGGCCTGCGGCAGGTACCACCTCGGGGTCAAGCAAGTTGTTGTAGTGCAGTACCATTGCCGTGGGAGGGACAAAAGTAGCGAGCTGGTAGGCTATCCACTCCAGTTGCCCCTTGATGATTAGATTCCGCCTTAACCTCTTGCGCTTGGTCGGTTCGGAAGTATGGTCTCGCCCTACTTTCTCGACAACCTGCAGGTGGCCCGTACCCCACCTGAGACGCTGCCGGAAAAACGCGCGGAACGTCACCGGGGTCTGCTCCGACGACGGGTAAGGTAGATATTCGGGCCAGGCTTCCCGAAGGAGGTAGGCCCTGGCTCCAAACTCCAGGTCCTCCGTGAGTACCGTGCAGTCCCAGCCACCCACGTCGCAAAGGAGCTTGCGTTCTACAAACACGTTGGTGCCGCCCACAAAGGGAAGCGTACGGAACAGCCACGGAAGGTACCAGTCATGGGCTATTGCCTGATACAGAGACGCTATCCGACAGAAAGGAGTCATCTGGTAGAAGTTTCGCACCTGGAAAACGGGCCCCTGGAGGACTCTGGACCCTACGGGGTCCATGAGGCGCCGGTAGCCCACGTACAAGAGCACATCCCTGTCGGGGCGGCTCTCGGCGTCGTAGAACCCGCAAACTTCGGTCCTCTTGTCCAGGAAACCGATGCCCCAGTTGAGAGCCCGGCCTTTGGTCGAAGGTACTTCGTACCCCAACCTCGTGCCTCCGAGAAGACCATCGAAGTCCACCGGCACCGATACGTGCTTGATGTTCGCCGGCTCACTCGACGTAAAGTTTTGGGCCCTCACGCGCTCTACGACTTCCTGGGTGGTCGGGTACATCTCATTGACATAGAAGCGCACTTTCGCGCCCAGTTCGCCCGAAAGAGCTCCTTTCCTCACGGCTTTGGACACGCGGCTGGCTATGAAGTCGGTCATCTTGCGGACTATGTCCTGGGTCAGCTCGTGGCTCGCGCGGACCGTGTGTCGTATCGCTCTCGCTAAGAGGCGCCTGGAGTCACCGTCATAGAGATCTGCAAAAGCGGCCAGAACAGGGACCGCTACGGCTAAGCATGCCGGGTAAACTCGGTCTTGGTCGAGTTTGGATAGCCAGGGGCATGTCTTCCGGACAATACCCTGTAACTTGGCTTTAGGAGCAGTCCCGACGGCGCTCAAGATGGTGGCGCAGATATCCCTCACGATGCGGTGTCTTTCGGCCGCCGGGATGGTGGAAAGCTCGGGCACTCCCACCGAGTACGCCCGCTGAAACCCTTTTGAGAAGTATTCCTTGAGGGCATAATCGGCAAGGCATGACAGGACCACCGCCCTGACTGCTGCTTCCATCTCTTGGGGCACGTCTTCTCGTGAACCCGTTCCGCCTAGTATCCCCTGGGATATCCGCGCGATCAGGGCCCGTTCCCTCTCGGCCTGAACCGCCTCCTTCTCGTCGGTCACGATGACTATCTCATAAGAGTCCCTCGGATAGTTCAGTCTCGTGAGGTGCCTTATGGTGTTCTCAATGACGAGCGACTCGTTTCGCGCGGGAACCAGTATGCTGATGAAAGGAAGCGACTTCCCAAGCCGCTGGGCCGTTTCCCGGAGATCTTCCACCCGCAAGACACACCTCCGGCTCCAGTACTTCCGGCTGCTATAGGCCTTCCAGACGAAAAACCTCGCGAAGAGGACGAAAAAGATAAGGTACACGGAAAAAGCGATAAGGTACAAGATCTGGGCAGTCGTCACTACGAGCGGGCCTCCCTTTTCTCTAACGGCAGGCGTTTTGTCGCCCAAGGTAGTGTTGCGTCTCTATGCTGCCCGTATACACAAGGAAAAAATCGGCCCTCACCGGTCCTCTTGATGGCGGCTGAAATTGGACTGTCCGGGGGCGATTGGCGGTTGAAATCCGATGGTCTCTTGACGATTGGTGGAAAACATCGGGTGATCTCCTGCGATT
>DGDN01000053.1:361-29588 GCA_002385465.1 Candidatus Fermentithermobacillaceae bacterium UBA3951 | reverse complement strand
CGAAGATGCCGACAAGGCAGGCCAACGTGATCAAAGGCGCGGGGTGCGAAAAGAGGCCAATGGCTGCATAGGCTTTTTCTGCCTGAACAACGTATCCCTGAGAGGTTGTCATTGCCGGGTAATCGACTCCCAGCCTGTACGGTTTGAAGAAAGCCTTTATGGGGCCTATCTGGGATATCAGAGTGACTACGAGAAGCGCGTAGTAAGGCACCAAGGCCACGTGGATGGATGTCTTGCTTTCCGGCTCTTCTAAAGCTTTGCCTGCCGCCTCGACGGCGGCCGTAACCGGGCACACGGCACGGGCCGAGTTCTCGGTCCTCCGCTCCCTGGACGACATGATTGCAATAAGACCGACCCCTGCCAGCGATCCGAGAAGGGCAGCAACCTGGGCTGAACCTATCTTGGCTACAATCCACTGCACAAGGCCCATCGCGGCACCCACGACCACTATCTTCGGAAACCCTTTCTTGACTCCTTCCCGCCCCTCCACGATATGGGCAACGGCCAGCCCAGTAAGCACCGTGGGTATGATGAAAGTGAGCCCAACCCAATTGCCGCTTATTTCAGGCGGGATCTTGGTCGACAAGGTCAGCGTGTAGAAGGATGAAGCCATAGATCCAAAGGTGATCGCCCAAGCATGTCCCACAAGGCTTGCCGCGGCGGCAGTCAGAGGCTCAAACCCTGCGGCGATCATGAGAGGCGCGCACACTGCCACAGGGACCCCGTACCCTGCAACCGCTTGGATCACGCCGGACAAGCACCAACCTACAAGGAGTCCGAGCATCAGCCGATCATTGGAGAGCGTGGTCATCCACCTGGATATTACGGGCACAGAGCCTGTCTGGTGGACCATCTGATACATGAAGCCCGAGGTCCAAATGATGAGGACCACGAATAAGGTAAGGCTTACACCCTTGGCGCAAGCGACGGCCAAAAGCGGTATATGGCCGCCGAAGGCAAGCCCTCCAACCAAGAGCGCAACGAAGAGAGCCGTTGCGCCGGCATCTTTCGCTTTCCATTTGAGTTTGAGTAGAGTGAATAAGAGCACGAACAAAGGAGAACTCGCCAGCAGCCAGCGGACCATTAGAAGCCCCTCCCGGTAATACGAAGAGTTCTGGAGAATGCCACAATATTCCATCGCGTCCTGAGTGTCGCGTCTTCCGACTGGAATTCCCTTTTCATCACGCCGGTTCCTCCTTACGCGGGTATAGCGGCACTTGCCGCCTCTTGGAAATCTGCGCTTCCTCTCATTCTTGTCCACACGCTACCACGCTACCAAGAACATCTCGAGGGGAGTTTTTGAGCAGACTAATCGCGGCAGGTCAAGAACGCTGAAGGGGTGAAGAATTGTGCCTCATCTAACGCAGAAGGAGCGCATGCTCCTCCAGGACCAGTTGAGCCACGAGCAGATCTGCATCACCAAGTACTCGGGTTACGCTGCGAGGACCAGAGATCCGGAGCTCAGGAGGATGTTCCACGAGTTCGCAGCCGACGAGCAACGGCACTACGACACGATCAACAACCTGCTCCAAGGAAGCAGCCAGGGCCAGGGCCAGTCGCAAGCCGGGACCCGGCAGCAATCGGGCGCTCAGGCCAGGAGGGGGCAACAGGCGGGATCTCAAGGGGCCGGTTGGCAAGCGACCCAAAGCGGCATAACGGGCAGCATGGTAGAGACAGGCGGGCAAGCAGGGAGTACACTGGGCCAGACCGGCAGCTACCGGGCCACTCCAGGCGGTCAGGGGCAGAACTGGATGTCGGAGACCCGGACCGTTTACGGGGGCCAGATTTCTCAAGGGACTGGGTCTGGAGGCGTGCAAGGAGGCCAGGCGACCCGCCAGTCTCAAGGCACTCAGGGAACCGGGATGACTCAAAGTTCTCAGCAGGCATCCCCTAGCCAGCAAACTCAGAGCGGGCGGAGTCCCATGAACTTCGAATCGGCCAGTGAACTCTCAATGTCGACAAGTGACGACAAGTCGATGCTGGAGGACATGCTGATGACCGAGAAGTATATATCCGGAGCCTACGACACGGCCGTGTTCGAAACCTCGAATCAACAGGTTAGACAGGCTCTCCAGCACATCCAGCAAGATGAGCAGAGGCACGGCGAAGAGATCTTCAAGTACATGCAGCAAAAGGGGATGTACCAGCCACAGTAGAACCAAGGTCCAAAGGTCCATATTATCCAGGCTGTCGGAGTGATGGGTGCTACGGCCCACATGTTCATGAGTCAGTAGAAGAAGGAGGGGGTGTGCCCCCCCTCCTATCCTTGTTTCCGGCTCTATTTCTACTACAACACATCCCACGCCCCGGCGAGGTCCTACTTAGTCCACTCCAGCTCCGCTTTATACGTGTTCTTGTTCACGTCGAAGAACCAGAAGGTGTACTTCCCGGGCTCACTCGTGTCTTTGAACCACAAGAGGTTCGACTCGGGGAGGACTGACACTCTCAGTGTGAATGGGACCGTCTTCTGCCCGTTGAAAGACACCACTGCGCTCCGGATGTTGGCGTCGCTCAGGTTGACGGGCTGTCCGTCCACTACCAGTTCATACTTCTGGTAACCTCCGGAGGGATCGCCGACAGCCACAAATTCGCCTTCCAGGGGAGACGCGACGCAAGGCACGGCGCCCTCGCTCTCGTCCTTGTGTATTACGTACATGACCTTCTTGACCCAAGCCTCAAAGAACTGGTCTGCCGGATAGAGGCGCCTCACTTCTTCGTCCTTGGCCGCTGCCGCGTCGTTTACGATCACGTACTCCCTGCCGTCTTTCCAGGTAAAGCCCCTTACGAGCACCAGGTGGCCGGGGGTGTAGTTGATGGGTACGTTCTCAACTTCGGGCTCGGTCCGGCCCTCGTAGCCCGGTTTTCTGTACTTCACGCTTACGATAACCGGATTCCCCCGGTTGATTTCCTGTTTCACCGCATACCAGGGGTCTTTCCCCTCGGCAGGTACGCCGTACTGCACGTAAGCCGTGAACCCGTTGGCCGCGGCAAAGGCCGTATTGAAAGGCCAGTTTCCAAACATGGGGGCCCTGTAGTCGTTCACACCCCAGGCGGCCTGCTCAGGAGACATCTCCACTCCGTGGTAGGCCAAGGCCATCGCCACACTGGTCGGGCTGCAGATGGAGTTGGAGATCTTGGGGTCGCGGATCATCTGGGAGTACATCGGTACGTCCAGGTCCTTGTCCATCTTGGTGAGATCGGGACCTTCTTCGTCATAGGCGGCCGGGATGGCTTGTCCCTCGAGAGTGTTCCTAATAGTTGCTGCCATAAGGAGCACCTTGGGGTTGGTCTCCTCGGTGCCCGCCTGCCCGTCAGGTCCGTGGAGAATAACTCTGAACTGGAACTTGTCGGCCGTCTCCCCTGATGAACCTATGACAATGAGCTCATCCGTCGCGACTTTGGCGAGCGCATCACCGGCTTTGGAGGACGGCGCAGAACCTGCCAGCGTCAGCTTGCCGTCGGGACCGGTGAAGGCGTGGGTGCTCCAAGTACCCCACGAAAGCCAGGAGCTCCACTGTCTCGAGCCCTCAAGGCCCGCATGCACCCTACCTTCGATCTCGATGTAGGTTCCCTTCGGGGTGTCGGCATTCCAGGAAAGGATCAGGTACTCAAAAGGCTTCGTCTCGATCTCAGGCGATGTATACGTGCCGACGGCGGCGCCTTCCTTTAGGGTGATTGCGCCGTTCCCGATAGACACAACACGGGTATTCTCATGAGTCCCGTTCTCGAAATCGCTTACCGAGGTGAAAATGAGAAGGTTGTCTTGCATCTCGACTAGTTCCCCTTTCGGAGGTTCCTCCGGTGGTTCAGTCACGCTTGTGGGCGGTTCGGACTGACTGGGAGCGGAGCAGGCCGGTATCGCTATAGCGATGACCAGGGGGATGACGAAAGCCATCAGTAAGACTGACCGTAAATTCCTCATCCTCAAGAGCTTCTTCACTAACACAACACTCCTCTCAAGAGATCGGAGAAATGAGCTCATCCGGCGCCATGGAACTCTTGAAAAAGATAAGCTCGTAAGGACAAATACGGGCCTTTTAGCAGGTTTTCCTGCTGAGTTCGGACTATTCTGCCTGCTCCTCACCCATCGCCGTGCTTGCACTTAATCCGACCCACTATTCGGCGAGATACACTCCCCGCTCCGCCATGAGCTCGTAGTACTCAATAAGGGCCTCAGTGTTCCGGAAGCCCGTTTCGCCCTCAAGCAGGTCGGCTATTTCTGAGAGAGTCCGGTTTCCATCGGCCCAGTATTGCAGGTATGCGGACGGTATAGATGCGCCCTTGTACTTCTCGCGGAAGGCCTTCATCTTCTCCTTATGCTCGGCAGAAGTCTCTCTGGAGATGCCCGAGTACGGACCGCGGAAAGCCCTCTTGGGCACGATCTCCGAAGCCCTCTTCAGGGCCTCTTCCTCCTCGGGTCGCCAGGGCGCCGGTAGCTCTGAAACGTCCTTGAGCCCGGCAACGGTTGCCAGTTCCCTGAGCGACTTCGCCCACAAGTAGTCGGCCGTCTTGGCTATGTGCTCCTGAGCGGCGGAACGGGCCTGGCAGAACATCACCGAATCGGGAGCGAGTTTCACGAGGCTCGCGACGTCGGCCCGCCTGCGTTCAGAGAGGAATGCGACCCTTTTCTCAATGGTCCTCCGGGTCTTGGCAAGGATTGTCGTCACCTCATCCTGCCCTTTGGCCTTGGATATGTCTTCCCTGGCCTTGTCCGTGATGTGCGACAAGATGGCGCTGGCTTCGCCCGCGAACCCTACGGCTGCCTGATCGGCAATGTAGGCTGCGTCCGCCGGCGTCGCCGTGGCGGCAGTGTAGAGGTATGTCGCGGTCAGAGTCCCGGCTACGGCAAGCATCTTGGGATCGACTTTGTCTATGGTATCCTCGCTCGTATGGTAGAACTTGTCGGGCCACTGTATGAGCATGGGGCAGGTGACTCCGACCGATGGATCGCCCCAGATGTTGTGGTCGCTCCCGCCTGAGAAGGGAGACACGCTGTACCTGAAGGTCGAGTTGCTGTGGTTGCGGGCAAGGTTATCTACTTCCTTGGTGAGGAGGCCGAGTATGCACGCGGCCAGGTCTCCGCCGAAACCGGCAAGTGCAGCGACCGGCCGCTCAACCATGAATGTGCTCCCGCACAGCGCCTGGTTCTCGCCAACCATGTCCAGGTTTATCGCCGCCACGGTCCTTCTCAGGACATCTTCGTTGCTTGCCAGGAACGCGTACGACCCGGTCATCTCAGGTAGCCACAAGAACCTTATGGTCCGCCGTGGCTTGGGAAGCGAACCCTTCGCGATGAGGGCCGACAGGGTCCTCACGGCTTCCATGAGCGCCCCGGCCCCCGAAGCATTGTCATTGGCCGAAGGCTCGGGATGACAGAGGTGGGCGACGGCAGTTACTTCCTCGTCTGTTTCGCCGGGTATTATGGCGCTCACGATCTCCAACGAGCCATCGAAGTACTCGGAATCTACCCTGGCGAATACGGCGAGCTCCCTTTTCCCGGAAGAGAACAGCCTCCGGAGGGCCTCACCTTGGCGCGGCGAAACCACAAACCCGAAAGCTTTGTGGTTTTCGGCGTTGGCAGGCCAGAAAGACAGGTATTGGCGCCCATCAGGAAGGTCAAAACGGTCGCGGACCGGAGGTTGCTCTCGCATAGTGTCCACAACAATGCCGGCTGCGCCAAATTTGTCAACGGCTAGAGCCGCAATCTCTGCTGCTGTCCCCCGCGAGAAGACCAATTTCCCTTTTGCGTCCAGTCCTTCGTATGACTTGGGGTCTTCTCCGTTCTCAACAAAGACCATGGTCGTTGTGATGCCCTCGGGCGGCGTTGGAGCGCTCCGTTGTACGAGGGAAGTCTTCTGCTCGGAAAAAGCACACAGCCTCTCGCGCTTACCGTCCTCCAGCAGCACCAGCTCTGCATCCCGGCAGAACCACTCGGGAAAACTCTCCTGGGACCACCAGCGGACACCGTGCTTGGCGGGCAGCGACAGGATCTCCGTTTGAATGCCCTGTTCCTTCAAGTAAGCATGGATATACCGGGCAGCATCCCTTATCCCCGGACTGCACTGCACTCTGTGAAAAGATGCCAACTTGGCAACACAGTTGAAGGCGCCATGGGGCTGAAATTCCTCCTTAGTGAGTCGCAACGTCTCGTGTATCAAGACTCATCCTCCTCATAAATCCTCGTCTCTTGCCGACTCTTACCCTCTTCGCCATGATCCGCGGTACTCCCCTTCCTGCAGACCGAATATGAAGCGGTTTCACAGGTAGTATGAAAGGATTCCGCGAGGGGCGGAATGACAGACTTGATGATCTAAGCGTCCTACCGAGCGGCCGGCCGCAGGGATCTCACCGCACAACGGGGTAAGGTGATGGTGGGGACCCGGAAGGCGCAAGCGGCCAAGCGCCGGTTTGAGCTCCGCCTCTCGCCCGAGCATTGGTCTCGAGTCGAGTCCTTCGTAGCAGACTTAAGGGCCTTCAACCGCCCTCTCGCCTGGGACCGGGTCTTAGGAGGACAAAGAAAGGTACGCGTAGCGCGGGAAGAAGTCAAGAGCCAAGCGGCTGAAAGTCCCGTAACGCCTCAGAAGCGCGGGAAAGACCATCGAAGTGAAGGAGGGAGAGTCTATGAACCCGACGAGAGAGGACATCCGGAACCTGCTTAAAGGAATCCACAGTGTAGTGGTAGATGCCGCCATGACGGGCAGCATGCAGAACAGCCGACCGTATCTGGCCGACTCGGCGAAAGGAAAGGTTGCAATTGACAATTTCTCTATGGTTCCTTCAGCAGCAATCACAGTGCCTGTCAGACAAAGAATAAGAACCAGTGAAACCAGAGCTGTTGAAAGGCGTTTTCTCAAAGTGGCTCCTCCTCTTGGGGACGGAGCTATGGGTGGGTCTGATCGTTGCTGCTAGTTGGCTCAAAAATGCGACTTCTAATGATGAGCCCCGCAAATATCAGAATGCACCCGAGCATACCAGACAGGAGCATGGTCCATATCACAAACGGGCCGCCTCCTAGTCTGTCAAACGGGTAAGGCCCAGTCATGTACCAGGGATGGCGGTCACCAGATCTTAGCCACGCTAGGAATGCCACTACCAACGTGGGTATGCAAACTCCGCTTCCGATGAGCACGGAACTAAGAAGATCCAGTGGGATGTTCCACGCTCTCGTGTCAGCTACGCTCTTGTAGCGACGATACCCGACGATAAGTATCCAGACGCCTAGCCCGATAAACACGAGAATAGGCATACTCCTACCCCTCCGTTGGGACTGATGTCCCCTTCAAAGCCGTGACACATCCATTAGAAACTGCGCTGTGTTTCGCCTCCTTCCAATGGACCATCATCTCTAGTTACGACCGTCTTGTCCTCCTCTCAGATCGTAGTAGGTGCCAACCACTCCATTAATAATGACGATAGGTTATGGATTGAGTTCCCAGGTGCTATTGCCCACTCTGGTACACCGAAGGCCTGCTCTGAGCCGGTGATTTGTCCACCAGCTGTCCACGAATCCCGCGGAAAACACAGCATTTGGCGGACTTCTAAGCACTGGCCCCCCGGGCGGTCTCAACTATTGCGTCGGACCCACCGGAGTGGGCAACACTCAACGCGCCTGCCAAAACGAGGTGTCACAGTCTTAGGCAGACCTAATCCGACTGCACACAAAGTGCACACATAATGGAGGAAAGCGGGAGATAGCACAGAAAAAAGGGCCAAAATACTGGTCGGGGCGACTGGATTTGAACCAGCGACCTCATGGTCCCGAACCATGCGCGCTGCCAAGCTGCGCTACGCCCCGACACGCCCTCCATTATAACACCGGGTATGCACGCACGGCAAACAAGTCGCAGAACATGCTCCGAACCACATATGCGCTTACCGGGACGGATGAGAATCCGGTCAAGTTATCCAATTAGCTTCTGTATCTCCGGTAGCGCATCCAAGGCGGCCCTCTCCCCTTCGGCGATGAGCCTACGCGCGTGGTAGAACTGGTGGGAGTGGAAATGTCGTACATTGGGCCGGATAAAGAGGTCTGCAGGAACATTTGGCCTGAAAGGCTCGCGTCCCTGCTCGAGGAGCGAAGAGATAATATCGAGGCCCACGAGGGTGGCCCGAAAAGCGGTCCAACCCTCGCCGCTCCTCGGATTGGCCCATTCACTTTGTTCCGAGCACTCGACCCGTCCCTGCCTTTCCGTCTGTCCCTGCTCCTGCCAGCCTTCCACCTGTTCCTTCCGAGGAGTCCCAAGGTGCAGGCGGGACATCATCTCTCTCAACTTGCGATGCGCGCGCACGGCGTTTCCATTCTGCCCGTTCACCCAAGCATTGGCCCTCAGCCTTCGATGTCCCAGCGCAGGCTCGGCAGTCTCAAATAGCTTCCTCGAAAAGCCCTTGTACGCCTCCAGGGACTTCTGCCACGGCACGTGCGGCTCCTTGGCAAGTTCCTGGAGTTTCTCCTTCATCTCCCTCATCTGGGCCAGCGAAAGCCCCAGCCCGATGGCGGTCCTCACCCAGATGTCGTAGGGGTTGTGCACCTCTACCCCAATGACCTTGCCGGCGCCCAAGGCTCTGGCCGCGCCTACCGGGACGTTATCGATAAGCCCTCCGTCCACCAGCACCCGGCCTTCGATCGAGACCGGTTCGAAGATCCCAGGGATGGACATGCTGGCCCTCACGGCGTCATCAATCCGCCCCTCGGTGATGTAGACGGGCTCCTCGCTCTCCAGGTCTGCTGCCACGACGACAAAGCTTATGCCCCGGTCCCGGAGATCCGCGAAAGTCATGTCGCCGACGAACTGGTGGAATATGGCCTTCATTACATCTCCCTTCAGGGCACCGCTTTGGAGGTTTACGTCTGCCCATCCGGCCATGGTGCGGGAGGTGACAGAACGGGCGATCCTTTCGGCTTCATCCAGCTTCCCTGCCACATACGCCGCGCCGATGATCGCTCCCATGCTGGTCCCCGCGACTATCGGGAAAGTGACCCCCATCGAGGAAAGCACTTTCAAGACGCCGATGTGACACAATCCTCTCGCAGCGCCGCCTCCGAGTGCAATCCCGATAGGACCGGACCCTGGCAGTGGATCTACGTTCATACCGGTCACCTCAAAGTCATCCTACGTCTCATACAACACTGAGGTAACAAGCCGGGGCGTTGGCCTTGTCCCCGATTCCCACTAACAGGTCTACGATTACTCCCGTGTCCTTTCGGGCTGCTCCCCTTATCACTGGTCGCAGCTCCCAATACCGCTCAACCGAGATGTTGGTATCAACCAAAAAACCTCGTAGGCAAGGAATCCTCGTGAATTTTCCCACAGTGAGGCTTCTCCTTTCCACTTGGTTCTGTTATCCTACTTATGTTCTGCCATGCCGGCTCCCAAGACCCACTCCTTGGTGAGAGCGGCTCGCTTCTACTGAAGAAGGGCCGAGGGCCAGGCGCGCACACCAACACGCAGCCGGCACCTTGAGGAACAACCCGTACACTAGCGGAAAGGATATGCCTGTGAGTGCGCAATTCAGGCACTAACGTGGCCATTTTGCGTGGCGGCGCTCGTGACATCCCGGTCACTCTGCGCGTAAGAATACGCGGTCCGAAAAGCCGGGGCGAACCCGGGCCCACCGGGCTCAATACCGGGAAGCAAGGAGGCGAGAAACGTGGCCGTCTTCGAGAAGCCTGAAATCCGTGAACTCATTGAGGCCAGAGACTGGACTGCGCTCCGCGACATCATGTCGAAGTGGCGCATCCCCGATATCGCTGACCTCATCTCGGAGCTTGACAAGGAATGCCGTGTGCTCCTCTTCAGGTCGCTGCCAAGGAGTATCGCCGCTGAGGTTTTCGCCGAATTCGACAGCCCTGACCGGGAAGCGCTCCTCCGCGACCTCACCGACGAAGAGACTCGCCAGATAATCGCCGGCCTCAAGCCCGACGACCGCACGGCCATCCTCGAAGAACTCCCGGGCCAGGTTACTCAGAGGCTACTTAACCTCTTAAGCCCGGAAGACCTTGAAAAAGCCCGGTTTCTCTTGGGATATCCGGAAGGCAGCGTAGGAAGGCTCATGACCCCTGACTACGTGGCCGTACGTCCTTTCTGGACGGTTGAAACGGCTATGGAACACTTGCGTAGGATGGGCAGGCAGACTGAGACCGTTAACGTCGTCTACGTGACGGATAGGCTGTGGCAGCTGGTAGGGGCCGTATCCCTCCGCCAACTGGTCCTGGCTCAGCCCACCGACTTGATTTCATCGATAATGACGACTCCTGCGGTAAGCCTCTCCGCTTTCGCAGACCGTGAGGAAGCGCTCCGGACGATGAATAAGTACGGGCTCTTCGTCTTGCCGGTAGTCGACTCCTCGGGCATTCTCGTGGGACTGGTAACCGGCGACGATATGCTGGAACTTGCTACCGAAGAAGAAACCGAAGACTTCCACAAAGGAGCCGCCGTCACTCCTTTGCGAGTGGGATTCGGGGAAGCGACTATAGGATTGCTCTATAAGAGCCGGATTGGATGGCTCATGGCCCTTATCTTCATGAACCTTATTGCTGCGGGCGTGATAGCCCGTTACGAGCACGCAATATCCCAAGTGGTGGCGCTGGTTTTCTTCATGCCCCTGATCATAGGATGCGGAGGCAACGCCGGAGCTCAAGCCGCCACACTGGTCGTCCGCGATCTCGCTACCGGAGACGCCGACTACAACGATGTTTTCAGACTGATAGCTAAAGAGCTGGGAGTATCGCTCATGCTCGGCCTCACCATCAGCCTCATAGTGTGGGGTCCCGGTGTCCTCCAGGGGGGAGCCACTGTAGGATGGGTGGTCGCGCTTAGTGGCGTAATTGTGGTTGCCATGAGCGGCGTGCTGGGGATCGCCACACCAATGCTTATGGGGAAGTTGGGATTTGACCCGGCGGCATCCAGTTCGCCGCTAATCACGTCTTTGATCGATCTTCTCGGGGTCATAGTCTACTTCTCGATCGCCAGCCGGTACTTAAATCTCTGAGCGATGCCGGGCATGGTCTTAGCCAGCCCGGCGCCCGCAAGCATCAGAAAGAGCCACATGCGACAAGGAGGTGCGCCAAGTGTCCACGAGGATGCCTGAAATCAGAGAACTCATAGGCAAGAGAGACTGGACTCGCCTTAGAAGGCTGGTCACCAGGTGGCCGGTAGCCGATGTGGCAGAACTCCTCATGGAGCTCGACAAGACCGGCAGGATGATATTCTACCGGTCACTGCCACGGCTCCTGGCTGCCGAAGTCTTCGCCTATATGGACAGCCACGAACAAGAAGAGTTCCTGAGGGATCTTACCGACGAACAGGCCAGGAACGTCGTAAAGAACTTGGCGCCCGACGACCGGACGGCGCTCCTCTCGGAGCTCCCAGCTGAAGTCACCCAAAAGCTCTTGAGCCTCCTGGACGGCGACGACCTGAGAGAAGCGAGGCAGCTCCTTGGCTACCCTGAGGACAGCATAGGGCGGCTCATGACTCCGGATTATGTCTCAGTCCGGCCCGACTGGACTCTCGAAAGGACCATGGAGGAAGTCCGGAAGAAGGGACGAGACAGCGAGACCATCAACTTCATATACGTCACCGACGCGGCAGGCCGCCTTGTCGGCTCTGTGAGCCTTCAAGATGTGGTGCTGGGAAACCCTGCCGACACGGTAAGGGGGATAATGCGCTCTCCGGCGATAAGCGTAAGCGCTTTCGAAGACCGCGAAGATGCCGCCGATCTCCTTGAAAGGTACTACCTCTGGGCGCTCCCTGTGGTAGATTCGCAGGGAGCACTCTTGGGCATTGTCACGGGTGACGACGTATTCCAGGTCGCCAGGGAAGAGACTACAGAAGACTTCCATAAGGGCGCAGGAATAACACCGATACATGTCCCCCTCAGGGACGCGAAGCCCGGGCTGCTTTACAAGAGCCGTGTTATCTGGCTGCTGCTCCTTGTCGGCGTTTACCTGGTGTCAGGCAACATCATATCCAGGTTCCAGCCTGTCATCACCCGAGTGGTCTCTTTGGTCTTCTTTCTCCCACTTCTCATTGACAGCGCAGGAAACGCCGGCTCCCAATCGTCGGCTCTCATGGTCCGCGCGCTGGCCATGGGCGATGTCGACTCAAGCGATTGGCTGAGGGTATTGGGAAGAGAAATAGGCCTTTCGCTTGCCCTCGGGACGACAATGGGAGTCACTGTCTGGGCCGTGGCGGCGTTTACAGAAAACCTAACGGTCGCGATCATCACTGGGGCTTCCATGGTGATCTCCGTGCTCATCGCCTCGCTGGTGGGGATCGCCGTACCCTTTGCCCTCGACCGGTTTGGCCTCGACCCCGCCGCGGCCAGCTCGCCTTTCGTCACGTCCGTAGCCGACATCATGGGCGTTCTGGTTTATCTTTCGCTGGCCAAGTGGATCCTGGGTATACCGGGCTAGTCACAGGCTCTCCGGCCTCCGCCTGCCCGGCCTTTCGGAGGTCATGCTGGAGCCTTAGTACGTGTTGCCGGTTGGCCAACGTCCACCCGCGCATCGCCGCCCTTAGCAGGAGGGGCCTCGCGTATCTCCTGTATCCTGCCACCGTGCCCCTGTAAGATAAGCGGTTCACCGGGCAACCCTCCCATGAGAGAGTATGCCCGGGGGCTATGACATATTGACTTCTTGGCGGCCTAAGGCTTCACCGCGACCTTCAGGGCCTTTCCTGACCTTACAAGCGCGAAACCTTCAACGATGTTCTCGAGGGACACCGCATGGGTCACTATGGCTTGAGGCTCTACTTGGCCCGAAACGATGAGCTCCAGGGCCATATCCCATTGCCTCTTGACCGAGCTCCGGGCACCCACAACCCGGAGTTCGTGATAGTGAATGAGGTTGGTGTTGAGGGTCACCATTGGAGAAGTCTCGGGAAGTCCGGAGAAAAAGAGCACCTGCCCCATCCTGCCCGCCATTTCCAGCGCCTGGGCTTGAGCGGTCGCAGATACGCAAGCCACGATCACGATATCGGCGCCCTCACCCTGGGTAAACCTCATCACTTCGTCCACGGGGTCTTGACGGCCACCGTTCACCAGATGTTCCGGGCCGAACTTACGGGCAAGATCCAGCCGTTCGTCTTTGAGATCCACAAGTATGGTCTTGCCCGCGCCCTGCCTCTTGGCGAGGAGGAGATGCAGTATGCCTATGGGGCCTGCTCCGATAATCGCCACCGAAGCTCCCGGCCGCCAATCTAGCTTTTCCTGACCGTTTATGACGCAAGCCAGAGGCTCGATGAGTGTTGCATGTTCCGGAAGGATGTCACCTGGGATCTTTACAACGAAACCACCCTGGACGGCTGAGGCAAGCACGGGGCGCAGTTCGGCGAAACCTCCCTGCGGTCTCCCGCCGACCCTGCCTCTTTGGAGGCACAAGTTGTTCGACCCCGCCTCGCAGTACTTACACTTCTCGCATGTCACGGGACAATCGGCCACCCGGTCGCCCACGCGGAATCCCTCGACACCCTCTCCCACCTCTATCACGGTGGCTATGGTCTCGTGGCCAATGATCTGACCTTGGTATTTTGACCCTGCTTCAAACGAACGGAGGTCGCTCCCGCAGATGGCACAGGCCTCTACCCTCGTGAGGAGCCCGCCCGGAGGGCAGACCGGGTCTGGGGTATCTCTCACGACTATCTTTCCGGGCCCTTCAAAGAATGCGGCTTTCATCCCGCCGGCTCCCCCTTTCGCGGAAGACGTTCTTCACTTCCTTACCTTTTGCCCAACATCCCAGTACCTCATAGTCATCCGATAGTACCACTACGTCGGCATCTTTTCCCGGAGCCAGGGAACCTTTCCTGTCGAACAGGCCGAGAGCTTTGGCCGGATTCACGGTGGCCATCCTCAGGGCTCCCGCAAAGGGGACTCCCACTATTTCGACCATGTTCCTCAAGCAATCAAGGAGGAATACAGAGCTGCCTGCAAGAGTGCCGTCCTCCAGCGTAACCTTCCCGTCTGTGCCCAAGGTAACACGCCTGCCCAAGAACTCGTATTGACCCGGCGGCAAGCCGGTGGCAGGCATCGCGTCGCTAACCAGGACCACCGAGTCAACTCCGCAGGATGTCACAAGCATGGACATGGCAGCCGGATGGACGTGAATTCCATCGGCGATGAGTTCGCGGAACACCCCTTTCTGCACAAGGGCGGCACCGAGCGCTCCCGGCTCACGGTGGTGGAATCCCCGCATGGCGTTGAAAGTATGGGTGACGATGTTGATCCCCGCCCGAAATCCCTGCGCGGCTTCTTCGTACGTGGCGGCCGTATGTCCCATAGATGCAGAGATGCCAAGCTCCAAGAGGTACCGGATCATTTGGAGTGCGCCCGGCAACTCGGGAGCCAGAGTCATCCGGCTTATGCTTCCCCCAGCCAGTTCCACCCACCTCGAAATAAGCGAAACATCGGTGACAATGACGTGCTCCTTTGCCATCGCCCCTGTAAAGAGGGAGCTCAGGAACGGCCCTTCCAGATGAAGTCCGAGCGCCTCTGAGCCGCCTGTGCATTGGAACGAGACATACTCTGAGGCCGCCGTGATCGCGGCCTCCATTTCGTCCAGTGGCGCTGCACCCAGGGTTGGCTGGAACGCGGTTACGCCGTGAAGGGCCAGAACCCTTGCCATGCCTTCGAGAGCCCCGGCCCCTCCTAAAGCACTGTTGCCGCCCGAACCGTGCGCGTGCAGGTCGATTAGGCCGGGGATTACCATGTTGTCTCCAACATCGAGGATGGTCACGGGTCCCGGAGGAGCGTCCGGCGAAGTGCATCCCGGAGGGGCATCTGATAGTGCGCTGCGCGAAGCGCTCTCTGCAGCTTCCGGAACCCCGTCTGGAACCCGGGCACCCAAATGGGATTTCTCCACGGCGACGATCTTTCCCGCGCTTATCCGGACAAACCCTTCAAACGGCTCCCCGTCTCCCGTGTATATGCGCTGTGAGATCAGCGTGATGTCGTCTCGGAACAGAAGATCACCACCCAACACCGGCTGCTACCGGCAACACCTCTTGCGGGCGACCTTATTGCCTATACCCAGGCCTTCTCAGCACTTGGCCAACGATTTGCCCGGTGTGCTTTCCATTTTCGATAACCATGACGCCGTTTACCATGACCCACTCGATGCCCTTAGGGTACCTGCGGGGGTCGTCGAAGGTAGCCGTATCGACGATAGTGTCCGGGTCGAACAGAACTAGGTCGGCACTGGCTCCGGGCCTCACGATTCCACGGTCCCAGAGCTTAAGGCGACCGGCTGCCATCCCCGTCATTTTGTACACTGCCTGTTCCAGCGTGAGGACTTTCTCTTCCCTGGTGTACTTCCCCAGGACGCGCGGGAATGTACCGAATGTGCGGGGATGTGGATGCCCTTTGGCCAGCGGCCCATCCACAGCAGTAGCGCTGGAGTCCGAGCCAATCATGACCAATCGATGGGCCATGACGGTCTTCACGTCTTCCTCACACATGCCGAAGTTGGCCTCACCAACCTCCAGTTCTTCCTCGATGAGAAGCCTCCATGCAGCCTCAACGTCGCTGATGCCCCAGATGGCCGCTATCTCCGGAATGCGCTTACCCTGGGCAAAGCGGTTCTTTTCCGACCGGACGCTTGTTATGAGGAGGCGATTCCACCCACCGCCTGAACGGTTCTCATTCACGATCTCCTTGAGCTTGGCACCGGTCTCGGGATCTTTTAGCCGGGCGAGAAGGGCCTTTGGCCCGCCTTCATGGGCCCATCCCGGGATGATGGAAGTAAGTGAGGTGGCCGAAGCAATATAGGGATACTGGTCACAAAGGACATCAACCCCCTGGGCCCGAGCCTCCTCAATCATCTTGAGGGAGTCTTTCACCAAGCCCCAGCCCTTCTCGGCGGTCACCTTGTGGTGGGAGATCTGTACCGGGACTCCTGCCTCGCGTCCTATGGTGATTGCCTCTTCAACCGACTCCAAGAGCCTCAAGCCTTCGTTTCGCATGTGGGTCGCATAAATGCCGCCGTAAGGCGCCATTGCCCTAGCAAGCTCAATGAGCTCCTGCGTGTCCGCGTATGAGCTTGGGGGATAGATGAGCCCCGACGAGTAGCCGAACGCCCCTGCCTCCATGGCCTCGACTATGTATCTCTTCATCTCTTCCAGTTCGGCTTCCGTTGGTGGCCTCCTGTCATACCCCATTGCCGAGCCTCTCACGGCGCTGTGACCCACCAAGGGTACAATGTTGAGGCCTACTCCGTTCTTTTCCAGGGCGCTCAGGTACTCTGAGAAGGTCGTCCAAGTTATGGGGCTTCCCTCTTCGGTGGTCATTGCCATCTGAGCAGCCCTTCGCTTTTCGCCAAAGGGAGCCGCTGACGCGCCGCACTGCCCGGTGACCTCGGTGGTCACGCCTTGCATCAGTTTCGACTCTCCGCGGCGGTCCAAGAACCATGTTGTATCCGAGTGGCTGTGAGAATCTATAAACCCGGGCGATAGCACCAATCCTTGTCCGTCGATGACCCGTCGGGCGTCTCCTTCCACTCGCCACCCGACCTCAACAATCTTTCCTTCTTTCACGGCGACCTCGCCGTGAAAATACGGTGCGCCGGTTCCGTCTATGATGCGTACGTTTGTGATTTTGAAGTCATGCATGTCTCATGCCTCCTATCTACTGCAAAAGGGGAATTCGCGATAGGGCGCCCCAACACCTTGCGAAAAGGAGCCCGAGGTAGCCTGCCGGCTCTCGGCGCGGAGAGTCCCAAGATTACAAATCCGACGGGAATTTGAGCCTTTATCACTAATCACACTGATAAAGGCTTCGATATTCTTATCGAAACCGGGGGGATAGACATGTTGGATATGCCTACGGAAAGCATTACTCTGATCGCCGAGGTCCGCCAGGACATTGACAATCTGCAGACTGTCGCAGCTTCCGTGATGGACGGCACGAGAGTCCTAGAGAGCTGCCTTGAGGACGTCTACAGGCTCACCGGAGACGTCAACACGGCCCTCGCGCAGGTTTCCGACGGAGTTAACCGCCAAGCGGGCTCTTACAAAGAGATCGCGCAGTTGGCGACAGAGATGGCAGAGTCCATGAATGCCGTGTCGGCCAAAACTGAGGAACTGGCCGTATCGGCAGAGGAGACGATGTCTCTGGCCCGGTCGGGTTCGGAGACTGTACATAGGACCGTGATGGAGATGAGGTCCATCCGGGACACGGTTATAAGGAACGCCGAGGAAATAGCCGATCTGGGCCAGCGGTCGGCGGAGATCGGCGAGATCGTGGCCCTCATAAGCGAGATCGCCGAGCGGACCAACCTTCTGGCGCTAAACGCAGCCATTGAGGCCGCCCGGGCTGGAGAGCACGGGCGTGGATTCGCCGTTGTAGCTTCCGAAGTGAGAAAGCTGGCCGAAAAATCTAACTCGGCGGCCAAAGACATTTCGAACCTCGTCCAAGACATAAACAGAAGAACCGAGCAGGCCATCGCTTCCATGCGAAAAGGTACCGAGCAAGTTGAACAAGGGGTAATCCTTGCGGCTGAGGCCGGAAGGGCGCTCGAGAGCATCGAGGCGGCGGTGGAAAACTCTGCAACCGAAATAACCTTCATATCTCAAAGCACGGTCGACACTGCAAGTCGCATCGAAAACCTGGCGAGTGCCGTAGAGGCCGTAACTCTCATTTCAGATCAGAACTCCAACACGATAAGAGAAATCGCGGAGGCCGACTGGTTTAGCAAATCCATTAAGAGATTCGAACAAACTGCGGGAAAGACGTACCAAGATGCTGCTCAAGCAGTAGCGATGGTCCAAAAACTTCGTAAGAGACTGGGTGCTTCGAGATAGGCCGCAAGTCTCATTTTGCGCCTCTCTCGTGTTGCAAACTTAAGTTTCTCTAAAGAACCTCCGACCCGATTGCGATAAACACATTGCGGAAGGGAGGAATCAACCGTTGGCCAATTGCGTCACCTGCGGTGTCTCGAACCTGGGGATTAACAGGTCGCCCCTGGTTATCGTGGACGGCGAGTGGTTTTGCGAAGACTGCTTGCCCAGCAAGAAGGGCCGTGTAAGATGTAGCAAATGCGGTAAAGAACCCTTTGGATCAGACGATCATTTCAAGACGGTACAAGGCCAATTCCTCTGCACCGAGTGTATGGAAAAGGCCGGCATCATGAAGAAGTACGACTACATAATGCAGTCGATCTCCAAGACCGTGTCAGTGGTAAAGCCCCCGTCGGCCGGTAACGACATGGCAGCGCGTCTTGGCGGACTGCGCATTCTCCTTGACCAGAACCTCTCTCCGGGCGAGACCGTCACTTTCGCAATCCAGGGAAACGCGGGAGAAGGCCTGGCTTGCTCAAACTCCAACATCTTCATTCTGAAGTCGGGCATGGCCGTGGGCTCCATCACCGGGCGCAAGTGTTCCAAATTCCCCTGGACCCAGGTAAAATCAGTAGACCTAAAAGTCGGCAACCTCTACGGGATCTTGGAAGTGTCGGATGGCAAAATGCCCCAATACGACGCAAACGACATAACAAGAGCCAAGAAAGCCGACAACGCCATCACGTTCTTGCTCTCAAGGAAAAGCGAGTTCGATGAGGCCCTGAGCAGCATACAATCGCACCTGCGTAAGTAGGGTTTTGAAGAGAACAATAACCAGTAAGAAACCTCCTGCCAAGAGGGTACACTAAAGCCCGCAGGAGGTTTTGATTTGGCAAAACTCTTACCGCTCAGGCACAAAGGAAACGACAGTCTGTTCCTGGCAGTTGAGATGTCTCTCATATCAACTCTGGCCGGAATCCCCCTTCACATACACGCGGAGGGTCTACGCGGGACCGGCAAAACGACAGTGATGCGGTGTGCAAGACATAGAGTCCCCAGGATCTCCCGCATCAAAGACTGTCCCTACCACTGTGAACCGGAAAGCCCGCACTGTCCGCTCCACCGGGATCAAGGCACCGCTTCGGACGGTATGGTGGAAGAGGTCCCGATGCCTTTCTTTGAAATCGGACACGGGGCGAAGCTTGGCACTATACTCGGGAGCATCGACCTCGAGAAACTTACGGACTCCAGGCGTCCTCAGGCGTCGCTCATGCCTGGGACCATTCCCATGGCCAACAGGGGCATCATCTTTATAGACGAAGTGAACCGCCTGGCTGAAACGGCACCTGAGATCACCGACGTGTTGCTCTCGGTGATGGGCACTAAGCCGGGGTGCGTCAAAGTAGAAGAAGTGGGTCTTAGGCCATTTGAAATCGAGGTGAGCTCGTCGGTCTGGGCGACGTCAAATCCGGACGAAGACCCGGGCCCCCTGGAAGACATCCGGAGGCAGCTTGCCGACAGGTTTGACCTGGTTGTACCGGTCCAGAGACCGGGCGACGCATCTATCGTGGAACGGATCTTGGCGCGGAAAAGCGAAGTCGACTCACCTGAGGAGGTTTTCCTGGGAGATGCGGCTCAGAAAGCCGCGAAACTCGCCGATGTCGTGGTCCCGAAGTCTATCGTGAAGTACCTGGCCCACCTATACATACACAAGAACGTTGAGAGCCTGAGGGCCGTGGAGGCCCTGGAGCTGTCTTCCCGTCTGGCCGCGCTAATAGCGGGCAAGGTCGAAGTATCCCTGGACGAACTGGCGCTTGTTATTCCCTTGGTGCTTAGGCACAGGGTTGAACCGCTCACATTGTCTGAGATCCTGAAAGACCTTGAATTGCGCCGCGCGGCTGGGAGCCGGCCCGGACCCGAACAAAGAGAAACTCCGGGGTTGAAAAGCGGCCCGACGACACCCGGGGCAGGACCCGACCATCACCCATATGAAAATCCGGATGGGCATTCCAAGGTACTGTCGCCGGCAGGCCTGAATGACGGGCCGGAAGGCGCTAGAGGTGAGAAACAGCGGGCTACAAGCTTATCTTTCCAGGAAGGAGAGGACCTCAAGGAGAGAGCAAAACCCAGTTTGCTCCAAAGGGCACTTGCGCGATACAGGGCTTCCCTTCGAGAAAGGTTCGGCCCGGGTTCGCACTCAAAAGCCACTTCCACACCATCAAGTAGCCTGCCCGGTAGCCCCTCCCGCGAGAGGAGCCATGGAACTGACTATCTGTCTGCGTCCGGTGTCGCAGGCGCGCCGCCCATATCGCCTGGAGAACCGGCCAGACGGTTGAGCTCGCTGCCCTGGGACCACTTGGTCACACCCCCTGATTGGCAGGATGGCTGGCGTTGATGCCTTTCCCGGAAGGGATGCCTGCGGGACAAAGAAGCGCCATCCTGAGGCTTAAGCGCCTACTCGATGAAAAAGGCGCAGCCAGGGTGGGCGAAACAGCCGTTGTCTCACTGAAAGTCCACGTACAAGATGTCTCCGTTCCCGACGAGGTGACGGCCGTCGTCTCAGGTGACGCCGGAAGGGTCTTCTATAACCGCGAACGCCCGGGTGAGGTCCTGCACGTCGACGTATTCCACTCCCCGGGATGTCTTGACCCGAAGCTCGTCGGGCGCAGGCTCCTCTCGGCCCTCTCCGGTATCCGGTTCGAGCCTGCAGGCGGATCTTGGCACGAGGGGCTAGGGCCCCTTCTATCGTACATCGACATCCAGACCGGCTCCGGTGGAGGGAGACTCGACGGCGATCTAACCTACGGGCAAGAAGAGGGCGTGCGCAGGGCCCATACCACCCACGTCCATATAGCCTGCCTGATGAAGCCGGAAGTCTTGGCTTCGGTTTTCACCATAGTAGCGTCGGTGGAATCGGCCGCTTTGGAGGCCGGTCTGGAACTTAGAAAGGTAAAGAGGGTTCGCGTCACAAGGGGCGGAGGGTCGCTGGACATAACCGACTACCAGGCATCGGGCGATTCGCTCTTAAGAAACGTAGCTTCAGGGGACAAAGAAAGCGCCGCCCATCTCTACCGCCAGGAGGCGCTCGCGAGAAAGGTCGCCCACGACTTAGGCTCGGCCTCCGACTCGGAGAGGTTGCTGGAAGGGCTCGCAAGAGGCATGCGAGCGGGTGATTTCGCGAGGCTCCGGCTGAGCACTGATAAGAGCCCCGAGGAAGTCAGGAAGCTTGTCACGAGGTCCGGCCTCGCCATGTATGACGGGAACAAGTATTGCCTCACCCAAGAGGGTATGATGGCCCTCACTTTCCTAAAGTCACATTCCTCAGAGATTGAGGCATACCTGAGGCGGCTCCTCTGGTCACTTCCGTCCAGGAAAATGCCTACGGGAGAACGGAAGGGGCTGAGGCCTGAGCCTTCCATGTCCAGAGGCCGCGGCATCGTCCTCCCCGCCATTAAAGGTGAGCACCTCCCAAGCCTCGCCATACCGGAAACGATCGTGGCCTGGAAGATGAGGACGGTCGCTTCTACGTTCCGCCTTGCCCTGTCGCCAACCGGCCAAGGCGGTATTTCGGAATCCCCCATCTGGTCCGATCTCCGGTTCACCTATTCGCGAGAGCGGAAAGGGATGCCTATAATCTTGCTCATCGACGCTTCGGCTTCGATGGCAGGAAGGAGGATTAGGGCTGCCAAAGAGCTGGCGAGGCACCTGGTCCTCGCGGGTAAAGAGAAGGTATCCATAGTGACTTTTCAAGATATGGATGTAAAGGTCGTGGCGGAATTTACCCGAAGCAGGAGGAAAATTGAAGAAGGGCTTACCCAAGCGCATGCTTTGGGCCTTACCCCCTTGGCAAAGGGTCTTGAGAAGGCCCTTGAGCTGTCGGTACGCTCATCAAAGAAACCTCTCATACTGGCGATCACCGACGGAATCCCTACCGTCCCCTCCAAGAGCCTCTCCCCCGTTCAGGACGCCCTCGAAGCCGCCAGGATGATCGCCCGTCGGGGGATCCGGTTCGGCTGTGTCGGGCTTGAGCCCAACAGAGGGTTTCTCAAAGATATGGTTGCCAACGCCAAAGGAACCCTTTACATTGTTGAAGAGCTGGAAGCATCTACCCTTGCGGCTATCGCCAAGAAGGAAAGCCTCCGCTAGTTAAGCTCACACCCCGTGAGTAGCATTTTTCCCTCTCACTGAATACCATGTTGTTCGTCAAGTAATTGGGGGAGGCCTATCCTGTGAGAAGGACACGTGCAAAAAGGCAAGCAATAGTGGACAAAGCCATGAACGTTACCACTTTGGCCCACGATCGTTGGCAAGAGCGGGCGCCGATATGCGAGGCTCTGGACGCTTACGCCGGAGTCACCCGGTTCCATATGCCCGGCCACAGGGGCGGGGCGGGCGCCGAGCCGGCCCTGATCGCGCGGCTCGGCCCGCTTGCTCTCGAAAGAGACGTGACCGGGGTCCCTGGAATGGACGACCTGCATGAGCCTCACGGGCGCATACGCGAGGCAGAAGAACTGGCTGCAAAGGCTTTTGGCGCAGACCGGACGTTTTTCTCCGTGGGAGGGACAACCGGAGCAATCCACGCCATGGTGCTCGGGACCCTAAGCGACGGCGAAACAATCATAATCCCCCGAAACATCCACAAATCGATACTGGGAGCGGTCATCCTGTCGGGGGCCGTACCGGCGTTTCTGAAAACAAACTACGACCCCTATCTAGGCTTCTTTAAGGGCATAGATGCGCAATCGCTGAGAGAAAGTGTCGAGCGGCATCCGGGCGCGAAAGCAGTGCTCCTGGTAAACCCCACGTACTACGGTACATCGGTGGACCTCGCGCCCGTTGCTGAATACCTGCACCAAAAAGGGATCATCCTCCTCGTGGACGAGGCACACGGCCCGCATTTCCGGTTCCACCCCAGGCTTCCCGCGCCTGCTCTTGACTCAGGCGCGGACGCCGTAGCACAAGGGGCTCACAAAATGCTCGGAGCCCTGACCCAGGCATCTTACCTGCACGTAAAGGGAAACAGGATCGACCCGGATAGGCTCAAAGCCATGTTCCAACATCTCACTACCACCAGCCCGTCCTACCTCCTTCTGGCATCACTTGATGCGGCCAGGCGTCAGATGGTCCTCTACGGCGCAGATATCCTGGAGTACGCCATAAACTTGGCAGACTATCTAAGGTGCGAAGTCAACAAAATCCCGGGGCTCAGCTCTTTCGGGAATGACATTTCCGGGTTTCTCGACCCCACTAAAGTGACCATTACCGTGAGGGAACTCGGCATCACCGGATACCGCGCGGAGAAGTTCCTGAGGGAACGCCACGGGATACAGGTTGAGATGTCCGACCTCTACAACGTATTGGTCATTGTGAGCTGGGGTAACACCACCGCCGACGCGGAGAAACTCCTGAGGGGACTCAAGAGCCTCACTGAAGCCGTGGGGCGGAACGAGGTCTCCAAGGACCTATCTACTTCCCGGAACGCCATCCCCGACCTTCCGCCTATACCTGAGATGGCCTTATCGCCGAGAAAGGCCGTTCAGAGTTCCTGGGAGACCACTCGCCTGGAGGATTCCAGGGGAAGGATTTCGGCCGAGGTAGTCACCTGCTACCCACCGGGAATCCCCATCTTGTACCCAGGGGAGGTCTTGACGGACGACACCATCGCTTACCTTGACATCATGAGAAGGCTGGCTTTCGGGATCTCGGGGCCCAAAGACACAAGCCTCGAGACCATCCGGGTGGTGAAGGACCTGTGAAACCCCGGATTTTAAACGCTTGGTCTTCGGTAAGGAAAGACCCGGAAGGGACCCCGGTGTCCGTGATCTCCCTAGAATCTACCGGAGTGCCGCATTCCATCGATGTTGAAAGGCCCTTGAGGATTGGCCCGGGCGATTACCTCATAAGGACCACGCTCAAAGGAGTAGGGCTCACGATGGCCGAGGACGAGATCCTGGCGGCAGATGGGCTAATGAGGCGCTTCGCCGTGCTCCGGGGGCCTTCTCCCGAAACCGTGTCTTTGGAGATCCGAGCCGAATTTGAGACCGAAGCCTCGTTTTCCCTGGCCGAGGGGATGCCTCACCTCATAGAAATAACCCTCTCAGGAAAACCCCTTCTCGCGCTTATGTCCGGGAGGCGGATCGCCGTGGACCCAGGTCACGGTGGCAAGGACTCAGGCGTGAAGGGGCCGGTCAACCTGCTTGAAAAAGACTGCACCTTGGCAATAGCCCGTGAGCTCGCCGAAATCATTAGGTCATGCGGTGGGGTACCCCTCTTGACCAGAGAGGATGATTCATATCTCGAACCGGGATTGAGGCTTAGGGAAGTTTCCCTTTCATCACCCGAACTTGCCGTTGAAATCCACCTGTCGGGAGAAAGGGACCCCCTCGCAAGGTCCTACCACATCCGCTCCATCCCCCATTGCCCCAGGTCCAAGGCCCTTGCGGGCAGCATTTCGAAAGCGCTCCGGGAAAACATGGGAATCGTGTTCGGCCCTGTGGAGGAGCTTTCGGGCGAAGGGTCCCCGGGTTTCCCCCTGGCGAGGGTAGAGCCGGTATGCCTCACCTACTTCTCCGATGAAGCCAATTTCCGAGCGCCCCTGTTTCGCAGGAGGCTGGCTCAGGGCATTATGAACGGTATAGCGCGCTACATAAGGGCAAGTGAGAACGGTGGAAGCGCCCTCCTTTAACGAGGTATTGTCGGGAAGAAGGAGGTAATGAGAAGTGCTCCAGGATAGCCTCAAAAACTCGGTGGTCCTCAGGATCCGCACACACCTCATTACGGAAAACGATGATGTGGCTGAGATAATCCAGAGGTATGCAGGAGACATTGCAGAACCCGGCGACATCGTCGGTATCGCCGAGTCTGTAGTGGCCATAACTCAGGGCCGAGCCCTCGACCCCGACAAGGTCCGCCCGAGCCTGATCGCGAGGTTGATCTCTCGCTTCGCCCATCCGGACGCTTCGATATCGGCACCCCGCAGCATGCAGATGGCCATTCGAGAGGTGGGACTCCCAAGGATCCTCCTGGCTGCCTTCGCAGGGCTCCTGGGCAAGCTCACAGGAAAGAAAGGCCTCTTCTTTAAGGTCGCGGGGCACGGAGTAGCCGAGATCGACGATTCGGGAGGGACAATGCCTCCTTACGACCGGAGCATTATCCTCGGCCCGAAAGAGCCCGACGCCGTCGCCCGCAAGGCGTGGAGAAAAACGGGTCTGTGGACTCTTATCCTCGATGTGAACGACAAGGGATGTGTCGACATCCTGGGGTCCAGTTTCCCGGTAAGTCCCTGCAAGGAGAAAGAGATACAAGAGCTCCTGAAGTCCAACCCCTTCGGAAACGACGACCAGAAGACTCCGCTCGTGGTAATAAAACCGCCCCGCAGGGCGCGGGGCGGCCAACCTGCACCGTTCTTGGTCCGGGCGGACTAGACGGCGAGCGCGTAGAGCGCCCGGGCGTATATCCTCACGAGGAACATGAGTTCATCGACTGCTATCCTTTCATCGGCCTGGTGTGCCGTCTCAGCTACTCCCGGACGCACCGGCCCGTACGCGACGCCACCGGGGATCACTTTTGCGTAAGTCCCGCCTCCGATTGCCATGGGCGGCGAGTTGTCACCCGTCTCGTCCCTGTAGATGCGCAGAAGCGTCTTCACGAGGAAAGATTCCGGATCGCTGTAGTGGGCCTTACCCACAGACATGACGTCGACCTCGACACCTTCCGGATGCGGGCATGCAAGGGCCCTCTCTCTCAGTTCTTCCCCGCTGGCACGGACCGGGAACCTTATGTTGTACACGCACCGGAGCACCGGCCCATCGCCTGTGCGGTCAAAGCGCCCAATGCCCAAGTTGCACGTGAGGGGCCCGGAAACATCGTCCTCACACTTGATGTTGAGCCCTTCCCCACCGGTCGCCGCAGCTTGAGCCGCAAACGCAATCCCCTCGGAAGAAACCAGATGGGGACCGAGTGAGCCCAGCAAGTAGAGGAGCCCGGAGATGGCGTTGGTCCCTTCTTCAGGAACCGATGCGTGAGCAGCCTTGCCCTTTGCCTCTATCTTTACATAACCGTTACCCTTCTCAAACTCGAACTCGAGTGGCCCGGGACCGCCAGCAAACTCTCTCGCCTTCGGTATAGCCGACTCCAGTAAGGAAATGACCTTGTCCTCGCATCCTTTGCACACTCTCAAGGTGGCAGAGGCCCTGTCTCCCACTATGTTGGCCCGCTCACCCCCGGCGAAGTCTTCGAGGCCGGCAATCGGTCCGGAGCTTTCTGCGCAGTCTCCTGAGTCGCAAGAGCTACCGGCAGCATCGCAGATCCCTACACTTTCACCGAGCTTAACGGCTACCGAGATATTCATGCTCCCCTTCTCGGCATACACCAATGGGAACATGGCGTCAGGCGAAAAACCGTATGTAGGCTTCTCCTCGACCTCAAAGTAGTGCCTTACGCACCTAAACCCCGATTCCTCGTTGCCTCCCACAACGTGCCTGACCCTTCTCTTGAGGGGGACTCCACTCTCTTTTAGCGCCCGGAGGGCATAGAGGCATGCCACGGTGGGGCCCTTGTTATCCTGGGCGCCACGGCCATAGATGTATCCGTCCGAAACCTCGCCCAGCGCATCTTTGGTCCAGCCAGATCCGGTGGGGACAATATCGACGTGGGTAAGTGTCATGGCCATCTCTTCGCCGGAACCGATCTCTGCATGCACGGCGTAACCGTCTACGTTCTTAGTCTTCATGCCAAACCGTTCCGCCTCGCCGGTCACAAACCGGAGGGCCTTGTCAACCTCTTCGCCGAAGGGCTTACCTTCCACCGGGTCGGCTCCTACGCTGGGTATCCTGAGAAGCCTTAGCAGGCAGTCGACGATTTCATCCCGCTTAGGCTCGATCCAAGAATCCAGATAAGACGCGAATTCCTTTTCGTTCATTTAAGATCCCCGCTTTCAAGAATTCCTAGAGTGTTTCGGGTGGGCTCAACTGATCTTTGAACATAAGCTCCCCGTTATCCTCCCAAAATCTCCGTTCTCTCCCGGGGAACTGAAATTGTGTGTCACTTTTACTTGTGTGTAGCAACTTGGTTTGAATCATGATAGACTATCTCCGGAACGGCCGGACAAGCCGGATGACACTGGCCTCACGGAAAAGGCTATGCGAGAGGAGGGACATCTCAGACTCAAGATCCCGAAGCCTTTGAACGCGCAGTACTCTGTGAGAATCTAAGACTTAGGAAGTAAGTAACGGCAAATCGGTTTTCCAAAACCTTTTGACGCGCAAGGCATCTCTAGGGAGGTATTAACTTGCTGGAGAAACTCTTCAAGCTAAAGGAAAACCGCACCGATGTGCGGACCGAGGTTCTCGCCGGCGTCACCACATTCATGACCATGGCATACATAATGTTCGTGAACCCCGACATCCTCTCGGCCACCGGAATGCCCTTCGGACCCGTGATGACTGCGACCGTGATCGCTGCGGGTGTAACCACCATCCTGTCGGGTTTCCTGTCCAACTACCCGTATGCCCTGGCAAGCGGCATGGGCCTGAACGCCTTTTTCGCTTTCACCGTGGCGGCGAAGGCCGGGTGGCAGGCGGCCCTCGGAGTCGTCTTCCTCGAGGGTATCATCTTCCTGATCCTCTCGCTCACCGGAGCCATCAACACCATTGACCGCGCCATTCCGACCACATTGAAGCGGGCCGTCGGAGTAGGTATCGGGCTCTTCATAGCCCTTATCGGTTTCAACAACGCAGGCCTCATCCAGGCGAGCCCCGCGACCTTGATCACAAGGGGAAACCTGACCGATAAAGGTCCCGCCCTAGCGATTATAGGGCTCTTGGTCACCGGCATACTTATGGCGCTCAAGGTCCGCGGCGCCATGCTTATCGGTATCCTCATCACAACCGTCATCGGCATACCGATGGGGGTCACTCAGATCACCGGCAGCATCATTGGAAAGCCCGACTCGCTGGCGCCCATCCTCATGAAGATGGACCTGAAAGGCGCTCTGAGTTTGGGGTTCATGACCATATTCTCATTCTGGTTCGTTGACGTGTTTGACACCGTAGGCACGCTGATGGGGACTGCGTCCAGGGCCAACATGCTCGATGAGAACGGCCAGCTCCCGAGGATCAAGGAGGCCATGATGGCTGACGCCATCGGTACCTGCCTGGGTGCCGCGTTGGGAACAAGTACCGTCACCACCTATGTTGAGTCCAGCGCAGGTATTGCCGAAGGCGGAAGGACCGGTCTTACGGCAGTCGTGGTGGGAATCCTGTTCCTGGTGTCGCTCATCTTCTCTCCGCTCGCGGGGATGGTCCCGGGCCAGGCTACCGCGCCGGCTCTTATAATCGTAGGCGTCCTCATGATGCTCCCCGTAAAGGAAATCGACTGGGACGATTTCAGCGACGCCCTGCCTGCCTTCATAACCATCGTCATGATGCCTTTCGCCTACTCGATTTCGGACGGCATCGCTGCGGGCTTCGTCGTGTACCCGATAGTCAAACTGGCTACCGGAAAGGCCAAGGACATGCACTGGCTCGTCTACATCTTGGGGGTCTTGTCCTTAGTCCACCTGGCGCCATCGCTGTTCTCATTCCTGGGATTGTAGGACTTCCGAGAAAGTCAAAGGGGACCCGGAAAGGGTCCCCTTTCTCTATCGCTTGCCTTACTCTCCCCTGACGAGAACGCGTATCTCTACCGCTTCATTGTCGGTATTGAGGTCGACCCTGATTTCATCGCCGAGACGGAGGTCAGAGCGCCTCAATGTGGAGCCTCCGTAGGTGATTACGCAGCCGCGTGGCACCGAGAACGAGGTGATGTCCCCATCATCGTCAAGGGTGATGATGAAGTCCTGGGAGCTCTGGCTGATCGATAGGATTACCCCGCCGAGGTCGCCGAACTCCGTGCTCTGGCCCCTGTTCTTGATGATGATCTCGACCAGCTTGTTGCCGGCAACCGTCGCCTTTACTTCATCGCCTATCCTCAGGTCTTCGGGATCCAGCGCCTCGGTCCCGTACGAGATGAAGACGTCACCTGCTAGGGCCAGAGTAACATCTTTTCCGTCTGATTTCGTGACGGCGACCGTGACGCCCGACCTGGTCTTCGTGATGCTCTTTATCACGCCGGTCAAGGCCTCTGTCCTTTCACCGCGGGTTACGACCTTTACCGCGGTAGCCATGTCGTTGTCGCCTAGCGTCGCCACAACCTCATCGCCAACGCGCAGGTCGTCGAAGACCAGCGTGCGGGAGCCCCAGGTGATCTTGCAGTCGGACGCAAGCCTGACCATCTGGATCTCGCCGTTCGCATCCTTAACGGTGATCCTGCGGATTCCGGGGATCGAGACGATCTTGCCGGTCACGGTCGGCTGAGCCCGCTCGGTCACCTTAAGGGCTGTCACCAGGTCGTTGGCGCCGATAGTGGCCTGGACCTTGTCGCCTACTCTCAGGTCTTCAAAGTCCAATGTGCTCGAACCGTAA
>DGDN01000053.1:0-159 GCA_002385465.1 Candidatus Fermentithermobacillaceae bacterium UBA3951 | reverse complement strand
CTTGCAGTTCGATGCCAGCCTGATCGTCTGGGTCTTGCCGCTTGCATCCTCGATGTTGAGCCTGCGGCTTCCGGGGATTGAGAGTATCGTGCCGCTTACTGTTATCTGTGCCCGCTCGGTCACCTTGAGAGCTGTCACCAGGTCGTTGGCGCCGATGGT
>DGDN01000065.1:3199-5923 GCA_002385465.1 Candidatus Fermentithermobacillaceae bacterium UBA3951 | reverse complement strand
GAGGTGGGCGTTCTTACCGCCAGGATGATGGAACGGATTGGCCTAGCCTACGACCTTGCAGGTGTGGTGGAGCGGCTGAGTGATGACGGAAGGAAGCTGCTTGTCAAAGTGGATGATGGGGTCGCCCCAGTCGAAGTGCCTCTTTCAGACAACGTCGTTTGGTTTTCAGGAGGAGTGGCGGCCAATTCTCAACCCGTTATGGGCCGTACGGTTAGGATTGTGCTTGATACGTATGGTAGGGCTTCAGTGGTTGTGAGATTGTGAGCGTCGACGGCAGGGGGTGAGGCTTGTGAGAAAACACGCTCGCTTATTTGGAGGAATTTTGGCGATAGCCCTGGGTGTGTGTGTTATTGGTGCCCGCTTTGGGGGAGCAGAAACGGTGAAGACTGCCGCCCCGGGACTTGTTGAGGTGCGCACGGCTGCCGTAGCCTCTCCGTCGTCGAACGCCGGTACTGCTCAGCAAGCCTCGGAGTACAATCTTGACGCTCTCGGTGTTGGGCGTCTTCGGGCCGAGACCGGTGCCTCCGGGTTGGGTCAGACCCTTTGCATCATTGATACGGGCATCGACCCCCGGGTGTTTGGGGGTTCAGGCGCTCGAGCTCCCGAACGGATACTAGACTGGATCGACTTGACCGGCGAAGGAACCAGCACGTTGTTAGGAGACTACGCCGGTGAGTCCGGGATCCTCAACGTAGAGGGAGTCCTCCTTAACGTCGGTGGTCTCATGAGTCGCAGCGGGCACTACATAGTTGGAAAGCTTCCAAGCGCAATTACCGAGCGACTCGGTTCAAACAAGCAGGTGTACTTTGTGGTCTCGGACCCGGATGCGCCGGGCCTCTACAACACCGTCACCATTGATACCGACCTAGACTCGGATTTCGGTGACGAAGTGTCGCTTCGTGAGTTTAGAAATAACCGCTCCTATGCGGTGATCAACCTTGCTGAGGAGCGCTCAACGGCCATAGTGCTATCACGTCTCGACCTAGATAACGGCCTTGTGTCCTTTGGCTTCGACTTGAACGGTCACGGAACCGGGCTTGCTGCTCTGGCTGCTGGCTCAGGTGCTGTTAGCGGAGTGGCTCCCGAAGCCAACGTAGTAGTTGTGAAGGCCCTCACTTCAGACGGCCTTGGAAGCTGGAGCAACATCGTAAAGGGTATTGAAGAAGCCATCTCGGCCAAAGCAGACGTTGTGCTTGTGGGATCAGCCCGTGAGAAGGCGGGGGATGATTCTGAGTGGAACGTGCTTCAGAAACGCCTTGCAGATATGGGCACCCACCTTGTGCTTCCGGCCGGCAATGCAGGGCCAGGAGTGGGTACCATCACGGTCTCTCAGGGGTCGGATACGACTATCCTCGTCTCAGGGTACCTCCCCAGGACCAGCGCCAACCTCCTTTTGGGTCAGAGGTACGCCGGCGACGTATGGTACCCGCTGTCGTCATGCGGTCCGGATCCCAAAGGAAACAGGGGTCCTCTGGTTGCTGCTCCGGCAATAGCAGCGCTACCTTCATTCAAGGGCGATGGGAGCGTAGGGTTTTCCAACATGGAAGGCACCTCGGTATCTGCGGCCTATGCCGCCGGATGTGTGGCGCTACTGCGCCAGACACAGACCGCTGCAGGCGGAAGGCTCATGAGACCTGCTTCCTTCGTTACGGCAAGCCTCGCTCAAGGCGCCTCGAAGATCCCCGGGGTATTGCCCGTCGAGCAGGGCAGCGGGCGGCTCGACGTGGCAGGGGCTTTCAACATTCTCCGTTCGCGGACCGATTACCGCAGCATGATTTTCGTGGGGACTTGGGACGGGGTCTCGACTCCAGATGGTATATGGGTTAAGGGCACTGTTCCGGGGGCCTTTCCCGTATGGGTAGACAATTACGCGCCCGTTGCCAGGACGGCCCACCTTGCGTCAGATGTTCCCTGGCTCAGAATGAGGAGCGACCTTTTGTACATGGAGCCCGTGAGCCAGCGCAACACGGTGGCCTACGGGATCGATGGGTTGGCCCCTGGGTTTTACACAGGCGAGATTACGGCTGACGATATTGCAACTATGGGGATAGACACGTCCTTTGTTGTGAGCGTCAGCGTCCCCCACCAGTTCAACCCGTTGGGCAAGGCATCCTTCCAGATCCGCGATGACTCGTCTCCGGTGAGCCGGCAGTTCCTGAGATTGCCGGAAACCGCCGAGTCGCTGGTCCTGACACTAACCGGCTCACAGCCCGGACAGCGATATGCGCTGTACAGCCCCGACGGCTTCCTGGTACGCCAAGGCTCTTTGGTCGGTTCAGTGACCCTCAGGGTCGGCCTTCCCAAGCCGGGATTGTGGCAGGTGTGCGTTTTCAACCCCGATGGAAAGCCGCTTAGCGCTCCTGTCCAGGTGCAAGCTTCTCTCGATGGCTTCTTTGGCCTAGAGCTGGGTTCGACTCTAAAGTCTCAGTACTACATGGTCGGGTCTCCGGGGACTGCGGCTACGCTCATGCCTTCGGCCACAACCCGAGAGGCTGAGTGGCGGTACAGAAACTCCTTCACCCAGGAGACCGGTAGGAGCACCCAGATCATGCTTCCCGATGTGGAAGAAACAGCGGCCGCTTTGTCCATTCGCTTCGGCACGGCCACCGGAAACGTCCTTAGGGCATACCTCATGCGCTTCGACAAGCTGTCTTCAAGGTGGATAGAGGTTGGAAGGGCCCTCACGACCAATTCGGGGGTGGGAGAGATCCACTTACCCAATCC
>DGDN01000065.1:0-2946 GCA_002385465.1 Candidatus Fermentithermobacillaceae bacterium UBA3951 | reverse complement strand
GGGTCTTCAACCCTTGAGATCCCCCTACCTGAAGGCGATTCCGAGCCGCTCAACCTCCTCGTCCTCAGGCCGTCGGATTCAAAGGTGATCGGCGTCTTGGAGCGTTCTCGCCTCGATATAACCGAGATTCCCGTAGTCCAGGTATCCCAGGGTTCCGACCTGAAGACCGTGAAGGCGTTCTGGAGGGGCGATCTAAAGCCTGCGGACGTGTTGGTGAGCATCGGCGGAGTCAGTTACCAGCTCATAGACGGCCGCATGACTGCCCCCATCCCCGATGGGCTCTCGCCGGCCTACCGAACGAAGGACGGAACAAGGGTCGTGCTGGTACAGCCGGACTAGGAAGCGTTCAAGGCCTACCGGAGGTATAATGCAGGTACAAGCATAGAGAAGTAGTCTACTACGCCATTCCCGTGAGGAAGTGACTGCCGTGTTCAAATCAATGTCCAAGTACATACTCCCTTTAGGTTCGTTTGTTCGTACCTTCTTGGCTCTTTTCCTGGCACTAGCCCTCTCTATTCCCGCAGCGCAACCGGTTCTGGCTGCCGCCGCTTCCGGGGACAAGCCCCAGGAGGAAGCCGCCTATGAATTTCAGGTTCCGGAAGCAGAGAAGGAACTCATGGAGCTCCTCCTTCAAGTGAAAGAGCTCATTACTCAGGCCCACCCTTCGGAAGTCACCACAAAGGCTATGTACGAAGGGATGCTGAGGGGTCTTATGGACAGCCTGGGGGATCCCCATTCTGAATACATGACCAAAGAAGAACACGAGAAATTCACCACCTCCATACAGAGCACCTACTCGGGAGTGGGTATCGTTATCCAGCTCGTGGACGGCAAAGTCACTGTCATGAGCCTCATTAAAGGCGGGCCGGCTGAAAAAGCAGGGGTGAAGCCCGGGGACGTAATAACCAGCGTAGACGGCGTTGAATATACCGACGTGAATGATGTCGCCAATGCTCTTCGCGGTCCCGAAGGGACCGGGGTTGTCCTCCAAGTGACACGTCCTTCGACAGGAGAAGTCCTGTTCTACAGTTTGAGCCGCGAGCGTATCACTCCTTCCGCCGTAGAAGCCGAGGACCTGGGCGAAGGCGTGTTCTACATCGACATAGACCAGTTCGATAACGGGGTTGCCATGACTTTCGGTGCGGAGATCGCAAGGATCAAAGAGCTCGGAGCCCGTGGGCTGATCCTTGACCTCCGGGACAACCCGGGCGGCCTCTTGGACGCGGGAGTAGAGGTGGCCCAGCACCTGGTACCCAAAGGGCCCATTGTCGAACTGGAAGGCAAGGCAGGTAGGCAGATAGTTACCGGCTTTAGGGAAACGGAGCCCATACCTGTAGTAGTACTGGTGAATGAGAGGAGCGCAAGCGCTTCTGAGATAGTGGCGGGTGCCGTCCGCGACTACGGGGTGGGGATTTTGGTCGGAAAACGGACCTACGGTAAAGGAAGCATCCAGCAAGTTATCCCTTTAGGTGATGAGCTGGGAGCCATCAGGCTCACCATAGCCGAGTACTACACTCCGTCGGGCACCGCCATCTCGGGTAAGGGGCTTGTTCCGGATATCGAGGTCCATGACGACGCGGTTCCTCCCCCGAGACTTGAGTACAAGAGGGGAGTCCGAACGGGTTCGATAGGCCTTGATGTACTTGCGCTCCAGGAGACCCTCATCTTCCTCGGGCATTACAGGGGACAAGCCGACGGCATTTTTGGGCCCCGCACCGAACAAGCCGTAAGAGACTTCTTGGCCGGTAAGGGCAGATCTTACGCCGGGTACGTGGGTGCCGAAGAGATTGAGCTCCTAAATGAGGCGGCGCTGGCCAAAGTCAATGACGCTCCGGATGCTGCCTACCTTCGGGCAGTGGAAGTCCTCAAGGAGCGCCTTCAAACCGGAGAGTGGCCGGCTGCGCCCGAAGAGACTCAGCAAGCCGCATCTTAAGAGTCTGGCTTTCTCGGCGAGCGCCAGTACTCTATGACGAAGACCGCGAGGACCGACATAAAGCCTCCTAAGACCGTAGCAACTGCCGTGTTCAGTAGTTTCTGCGGCTTGATGGGACGGGTGGGTTCTACGGCCGGCGATACCACGTTCATCTGCGGCATGGTGGTGGTGAGTTTCCCGATGCTGTCTGTGAATGAACCAATCTGGCCTGACAGATCTCTTTCCTGCGACTCGAGCACGTTGAGCTGGTTCTGGTAATCGAGAAGAAGGGCGTATTTTTCCTCGTAATCGGCTTTGAGAGACGGGAGTGCCGTGGCGATCCCCTGGAGCCTTGTCCGCGTCTCGCTGAGTTCTACCTTCTTGAAGGCCAGGCTCTCACTGAGGCTCTTGTACATCTCGTTGGGCACTTCTGTGGGGTGTCCCGACCAGTCGGGCGGGCCGGGCACCGTAGCGGGTACCGATTCCAACGCAATCTCCAGCTCCTCAATGCCCTTTTCAAGTTCCCGTTCCCTGAGTTCTGCCTCGACTTGCTGTGCAAGGTAAGACGTGACCTGGCTCGCCAACCTATCCACTTCGTTCTGTAGGGCCACCAGGTTGGCGGCCTGTTTCAGCTCCGCAAGCTCTTTTCTGACCAGGGCCAGGTTTTTCTGGGCCGTATCTCGCTGTTCCTCGTAATACCTCACGGAGGAAGCAACGGTATCCTCATGGGTTTTCTTCACAAACTCAAGGAACCGAGAGGCGATCTCGTTGGCTATTTGCGTCGAGAGCTTGCTGCTCGTGGTCTCAACCCGTATGGTGGTGAGTGTATTCGAGGTCTTCGATGTCTCCAGCGACACGGCTTTTGAAAGCGAGAAGGCATCGTACCGGTCGCGGAGGTCGAGGTTGTCTATTATGAGGTCCATGAAATAAGGGCTCTTTATGACTTCAGATGGCACCGGAGTCTGTGGGGCAATGATCTGCACAGATGCCTGGTAGACCGGTTCCAGCACGAAAAAGCTCACGAGGGCGGCCGT
>DGDN01000067.1:15333-30588 GCA_002385465.1 Candidatus Fermentithermobacillaceae bacterium UBA3951 | reverse complement strand
CGGCATCGTCTACATCGACGAGGTCGACAAGATCAGCCGCAAGTCCGACAACCCGTCGATCACGCGCGACGTGTCGGGCGAGGGCGTGCAGCAGGCGCTGCTCAAGATAATTGAGGGCACCGTCGCCAACGTGCCTCCGCAGGGCGGCAGGAAGCACCCCAACCAGGAGTGCATACAGATAGACACCACCAACATTCTGTTCATCTGCGGCGGCGCCTTCGTCGGCCTCGACAAGATAATCCAGAAGAGGAAGGAGGCTGCGACGCTGGGCTTCGGCAGACCCATAAAGGCAGAAAAGGAGAGGGACATAAGGGAGCTGTTTTCCGACCTTCAGCCGCAGGACTTCATTTCCTTCGGGCTTATCCCCGAGTTCGTGGGCAGGCTGCCCATCGCGGTGGCGGTCGACCCGCTCGATGAGAACGCGCTGGTCGACATCCTCACCAAGCCCAAGAACGCGCTCATCAAGCAGTACCAGAAGATCTTCGCCTTGGACGGCGTGACGCTCGAGTTCCAGGAAGAAGCCATCCGGGCGATCGCCAAGGAGGCAATAAAGCGCGGGACCGGCGCCCGCGGGCTGAGGGCGGTGCTCGAGGACCGGATGCTTGAGATCATGTACGATATCCCGTCTCGAGGCGACATCTCCAAGTGCATTATGACCAAGGATTCCGTCCTCGGAAACGTGCCCCCGATACTGGTCACGACGGAGAAGAAGCCGGGCACGGGGAAGAAGAAGGAAGAGACGGCGTAGGAAGAAGGAGTTCGAAAGCCTCCCCTCTTGGGGAGGCTTCTTTACTTTCCCCCCTTGGAGCCGAGTACATCTTCTCGCACGCCGGTTCCCGTATCCTCATAATCCCATCCCGATAGGCAGAACATAGCCTGTGAAGCGTATAGAGCAAGGGGTTGTGGCGATGCTGAACTCGGGCGTACTCATTTACCTGCAGCTATTTCTCACCGTAGTGATGGGGCTCTATTTCTGGAATCTCCTGAGGTCTCAGGAGAGCCAGAAGATGGCAGTGAGCCGCGAATCCAAGAAAGAGCTGGAGCGCCTTAAGCAGCTTAGGGGGGTCCGTCTTACCGAGCCCCTCAGTGAAAAGACGCGGCCGTCAACTTTGGAGGAAGTCATCGGGCAAGACGACGGGATAAAGGCCCTGAGAGCAGCCTTGTGCGGCCCCAACCCTCAGCACGTCATCATATACGGCCCGCCCGGAGTGGGGAAGACCGCGGCTGCAAGGTTGGTGCTCGAAGAGGCCAAACGTAATCCTCAGTCTCCCTTCGCCGGTGACGCCAAGTTCATTGAGGTGGATGCCACTATTGCACGGTTCGATGAACGCGGGATAGCCGATCCTTTGATCGGTTCGGTGCATGACCCCATCTACCAGGGGGCAGGAGCCATGGGGATGGCCGGGATCCCTCAGCCTAAACCCGGAGCCGTGACCAAAGCCCACGGCGGCATTCTGTTCTTGGATGAAATCGGCGAACTGCATCCCGTACAGATGAACAAGCTCCTTAAAGTCCTTGAGGACAGGAAGGTCTTCCTTGAGAGCGCGTATTACTCCCAGGAAGACCCCAACATCCCCGAACACATCCACGACATCTTCCAGAACGGGTTGCCCGCCGATTTCCGCCTGGTCGGGGCCACCACGAGGCTCCCCGAGGATATATCGCCGGCTCTTAGGTCCAGGTGCCTGGAGGTGTTTTTCAGGGCCTTATCTCCCGAGGAAATAGGTCGTATCGCGGAAGGCGCAGCCCGAAAAGCAGGTGTCCATATAGATCCCAGGGCGGTTCTCATGATCAAGAGGTACGCCGATAACGGCCGCGATGCCGTGAACCTGGTCCAAATGGCATCCGGGCTCATCACCGTAGATGGGCGCAAGGCCATCGAACTCGAGGACATTGAATGGATCATAGCCCAGGGCCACCACAGCCCTCGTCCCTCACCCCGCATTCACTCGGAGCCAACCGTCGGTGCAGCGCTTGGTCTCGCCGTATACGGCCCCGGTATGGCGTGCGTGATCGACATCGAGTGCCAGGTTGTGCAGGAGGTAGTAGACAGGCGGGGAGAGGTTATAATCACAGGGGTAATCGAGCAGGAGGAAATGGGCAAAGGGACCCATATCCTGCGCAGGAAAAGCATGATCATGTCTTCGGTTGAGAATGTCCGGACGGCCCTTACGTCGGTCGCGGCGATACGCCCTTACGCCTGGGATATCCACGTAAATTTCCCCGGCGGCACCCCTGTTGACGGTCCTTCTGCAGGTCTCGCCATAGCCGCCGGCGTGTATTCTGCGATCACGAAGACCCCTCTTGACCCCAGGACGGCTTTCACCGGGGAGGTTTCAATAAGGGGCGAAGTGAGAGCGGTAGGAGGCGTAGACCAGAAGCTTGAGGCGGCCAAGGAAGCCGGGCTGGAGCGCGCGTTCATCCCAAAGGCCAACTGGCAGGACAGGTACTCGCTCCTGCCGCTCCAGGTGATACCCGTAGACCGACTGGAGGAAGTCTTGGACGGGATGGTTTAGAGCCCATAAGACGCCAATAAACTCACAGTATCATTCCTGCTTGTCCAGAGCTTCCCATCCTCAGAGTGAAGGACTTGTGTTTGGCGTTCGAGAATATATCTCTCGCGTTCTCCACGCCATGTCACTTCCGCTTTGCGGGCTAATATGATGTGGCTGAGAACTCACGAGGAGAATGCGGGAGGTGCAGCTACGGATATGGTCAAGACAGACAACAAGTCCTACCCGCTCCTACCCCTTAGGAATATCCTGGTGTTTCCGGGCACTACAACTGCCTTGGAGGTTGGCCGCACCAGATCGGTAAAAGCGGTAGAGATGGCGCAGTCCGGAGATATGCGAATCGCCATGTGCGCTCAGAAAGATAACGATATTGTCGACCCGCTTCCCGAGAACATCTCCGAAGTTGGGACGCTTGGAGTAATAAAGGAAATCGAGAGGACCTCTCAGGGGCACTACAGGATTGTGATCGAAGGCGTGGCCCGCATCAAGGTGAACTCGTACTTGGTGACCTCGCCCGGGTACGTCGTGAGCGCGACTACCCTCCCTGAAGAGCCCTTGTCTCTAGCCGAAGCAAAGGTGACCGTCAGGACACTCACCGAGCAATATGAGGAATATGTGCGCGTGACCAAGAAAGTAGGCGCCGAAACCCTCATTTCCATAGCGACGCTCTCAGACCCCGGCCAGCTTTGCGATTCCATTGCCAGCCACATCCCCCTCAGCCTTGCTGAGAAACAGGAGATACTCGAGACGGTCCCGATTAAGGACCGGGTCAGCAAGTTGGTATCTCTCCTTACGAAAGAGATAGAGATGGTAGGCCTCGAGAAGCGCATAAACAGGCGCGTCAGGGACCAGATCGAGAGGAGCCAAAGGGAGTATTGGCTCAGGGAGCAGATGAAGGCGATCCAGAAGGAGCTCGGCGACCGGGACGAAACCGTGAGCGAGGCCGACGAATTCCGTAAGAAGATCGAGAAGGCCGGGCTATCGGGAGAGGCAAAGGAAAGGGCCCTGAGAGAGGTTGACCGGCTTGAGAAGATGCCCCAGTCGTCGGCCGAAGCCGTTGTGGTCCGGACGTACCTCGAGTGGATGGTTTCGCTTCCCTGGAACGTCGTTACAGACGATACCATCGACGTCCGGTCGGCCCAGAAGATCTTGGACGAGGACCATTACGGGCTTCAGGAGGTCAAAGAGCGCATCCTTGAGTATCTGGCCATAAGAAAGCTCGTCGACAAGCCCCGAGGCCCTATCTTGTGCTTCGTCGGCCCGCCGGGAGTGGGGAAGACTTCTCTGGCAAAGTCCATCGCACGAGCGCTCAACCGGAAATTCGTAAGGATCTCCCTAGGCGGTGTGAGAGACGAGGCCGAGATACGAGGCCACAGACGGACTTACATCGGAGCCCTGCCGGGGCGGATTATACAGGGCATGAGGAACGCAGGTTCGAGAAACCCCGTGTTTCTCATGGACGAGATAGATAAACTCGCCTCCGATTTCCGGGGCGACCCAGCCGCGGCCCTTCTTGAGGTGCTGGATCCGGAGCAAAACCATACCTTCAGCGATCACTACCTCGAAGTACCGTTTGACCTTTCGCGGGTCATGTTCATAACCACGGCGAACTCGAGCCACACGATCCCGAGGCCGCTTCTTGACCGTATGGAAGTCATCACTATCCCGGGATATACCGAAGAAGAAAAGACGCAGATAGGGGTCCAGTTCCTTCTTCCCAAAGGGCTCAGGGAACACGGGCTCAAGTCGTCTCACCTGACCATAGGCAAGGACGCGCTGCGCGAGATAGTCAGGTCTTACACTCGTGAAGCAGGCGTCAGGAACCTGGAGCGGCAGATCGCCACCATATGCAGGAAGACTGCGAAGGACCTGGTTTCGGGCAAGCGGAAGCGCGTGCGTATCACGCCTAAGAACATGGCCAAGTACCTTGGAATCCCCCGGTTCCACTACGGCCAAGCCGAGAAAGAGAACCAGGTTGGTGTGGCGACTGCCCTCTCGGTCACCGACGTTGGAGGGGATATCCTCTCAGTGGAAGTAAGCGTGGTGAAGGGCAAGGGCAAGCTCACCCTTACGGGCCAGATGGGAGACGTCATGAAAGAGTCGGCCTACGCGGGCTTGAGCTACCTCCGTTCGAGAGCCCTCGACCTAGGGCTGAGCGAGGACTTCTACGAGAACGTGGACATCCACATCCACGTGCCCGAAGGTTCCATCCCCAAGGACGGACCGTCGGCGGGCATCACGATGGCCTGCGCCATGGCCTCCGCCCTCACCAATCGTCCGGTGAGACACGACGTCGCCATGACGGGCGAGGTTACGCTGAGAGGCCGGGTGCTGCCTATAGGCGGGGTGAAGGAGAAAGTCCTGGCCGCTCACAGGGCCGGCATCACGACCGTCATACTTCCTCAGGAGAACCGCAAGGACCTGGAGGAAGTGCCGCCCAACATCCGCGACGAAATAAGCGTGACCTTCGTGAGCCATATGGATGAAGTGCTGGGCATCGCCCTCGTGAAGGATGAGCCGGACGAACTGGTCGGGCTGCCCGTGGTGGCCGATAAGTGCCCTGAACAGCCGCAAGCCGTCAGTGACCTTCACTAGCCGTACCTAGCAGTAGCTGGTTGCAGGTGGCAGTGATTGCTCTAGCTAGCCGCAACCAGCAGTGATTGACCGTAACCGGCTGTGATTACCGTAACTAGCCGTGATTGTTCGTAACTGGGTAACTGGCAGTGATTGGACGTAACTGACTTTACTAGCCCAACCTGAAAACTGAGAGCCTGGTTAGTCCGTGAAGACTATCCAGGCTCTATGTCTATCTGGCTTTTCCTGCTGGATAGACTGCATCCATCTAGCAGTTCTTGCCAGATGAGGCATCCTCAGTAGGAGAAAATGCATGTTGACAACTGACAGCATGGTAATTCTTGCTAGATAGCGTCCGGGAGTCCAGCATTTTATCCGCATGCCCTCCCGGCGACATACATAAAATGCGGTTTCGGCACCTTAGCGCGGGCGCGTGGGTCTCGGAATTCGATTGACGGTGTTTTGCCTCCGTGCAATAATTCACTGCGACAAAGCCCTATGAAGGGGGAAAGTGGTTGGGATGGCCGTTGTCGGCGTAATGTACAACCTGAAGGGTGCCCCGCCGGAGGAGGGAGAGCCTCCAGACCTGGGTGCCGAATTGGATTCGGAGTCGACAGTAGCGGCAGTAGCTCTCGCACTTCGCGCGCACGGTCACGAAGTGCAGTTAATCGAAGGAAACGACACCGCGTACCTCAAGCTTCTATCCAACCGTTTGGACATCGTCTTCAACATGTGTGAGGGCCTGAGGGGAGAGTCTCGAGAAAGCCACATTCCGTCGATGTTGGAGATGCTCGGCATCCCCTACACCGGTTCAGGAGTGCTCACCCTCGCGCTCACTCTCGACAAGCCCCTTGCCAAGAAGGTCTTGGCCTATCACGGCATCCCGACACCGGGGTTCAGGGTGTTTTCGTCACCCGACGAGATTAGCGTGGAAGGACTCGAGTTTCCGCTCTTTGTGAAGCCCGCCCACGAGGGTTCCAGTATGGGCGTGTCGTCCAGTTCCTATTGCAGGGACATACACGAACTCACCGCCGAGGCCCGCAGGCTTATTGCACTCTATCGCCAGCCTGTCCTGGTCGAAGAGTACCTCCCCGGGCGCGAGTTCACCGTGGGCATTCTGGGGAACAAGAACCCCATCATCTTTCCCGTGATGGAGATCAACTTCGACGCGATCCCCGCGGGATGCGCACGGGTTTACTCCAGGCAGTTCAAGACCGACTGGTCGGACGACATCTACTACATGTGCCCCGCGCCCATCTCCCCGGAACTTGAGGCATTGCTCAAGGACACCGCTCTGAAAACGTACAGGGCCTTGGATTGCCGCGACTTGGCGCGGGTGGACCTGAGGCTCGACCGGAACTGGGTGCCAAACGTGATGGAAGTAAACCCCCTACCTGGGTTGGCACCGCGATATTCTGACTACCCGCGGATTGCCGAAAAAGGCGGGTGGTCCTTCACAGACCTCGTGAACGGGATCCTTGAGTGCGCCCTAAGGCGCAATAAGATGGAGCATCTCATAAAGCCTCCGTTTGTGAAACAGATAGCTTAGCCTGTCGAATGGTCTCAAGGCGGGCATCTCTGACCGTTGACCCGGTTAAGAAAGGGCTAACTTCCCGGGATGTCCGCCTTGAAGTGCCTTGGCTATCGCCCGATTTACCGTTATTCGCCGGTGAAAGGCAGTTTAGAGGCAGGAGTCACTCACTTCTAGGACTGCCCGAATTTACATCTGCCTTCAGGAAGGGAAATGGTACGCCTCTCGTAGAAACCCCAAAACTGCCTGTTGAGCATCAATTTGCGAGAACCAGGCAGGAAGAGGCGTATCGGATGTCGTTGCGTGAAGAGAGTAGGACCGGGAAGCTCCGGGTCCTGGAGGGCGAGAAAATCAGGTTGCGCCCGGTCGAGGACGAGGATATTCCGAAGCTTATGGAATGGGAGAACGATGCGGACATAGTCCGTTGGGCAGGTAAGAAGTTCGAGACCGTTGAGGACGCGCGAGAGTGGCACTTGCGCCCAACATTGCAGCACAGGACTTTCGCCATAGAGCTCCTGGGTGGGCGCTTGATAGGCGAGATCGAAGTGCTGAACATAACGTGGAAGACCGGAACGGCCGAAATACGGGTTATCATTGGAGAGAAAGACCTGTGGGACCGCGGGCTTGGTGAGGACGCGGTAAGCACTTTGGTGAACGCATGTTTCAGTGTAACGGCACTACAAGAGATTTTCCTGAGGGTTGATCAAGACAACGGACGTGCCAGGCGCTGCTACGAGAAGGTCGGATTTAAACCCGAGGGCAGGGTAACCTGCACGTGGGAGGACGGTTCTCCGCGAACAATCCTTCTCATGAGACTGCGAAAGGCAGACTGAAGCCAAGCCGGCCGATCTGGACGAGACAAAGGCCCATGTCGAGATGGTATTGGGGTCGATACCTGAAAGGCGGACACATGACACAAAAAGGAAGTGGTGGGGGTTACTGGGCTTGAACCAGTGGCCTCACGGATGTGAACCGTGCGCTCTCCCGCTGAGCTAAACCCCCACCGTTTGATGCAAAGAATATGATAGCATACAAACACGGCGAACACAAACCTCATACCTCGGCTTTTTGTGTCTAACCGGTTGGCCCCAATGGCCGCAGGAACTGCTCTTGGGCGGGCCTGCTGCACGGCTGGGCATCTGCGAGACGTGAGATAACAGGAATTTAAGAGGTGAGCGGCCTTGAGGATGACGGTTTTGGGCAAGTACTCCCCTTACCCCCCGGCAGGAGGGGCGGGTCCCGGTTACTGGGTTGAGTCGGGAGAGCCGGGCTCGAGTACGGGTATCCTACTGGAATGTGGCTCCGGAGTGCTGAGCCGCTTTCAGGAGCGCGTGGGACCCCTATCGAACATACATACCGTGGTTCTGTCGCACCTGCACTTCGACCACATATCCGACGTACTGGTCCTCCGCTACGCGGCGGCAGCAGACAGCCGCTACAAGGAACTCCCGCATCACGTGCGCATATATGCACCCCCAGAGCCGGAGAACGAGTTCTCGCTCTTAACGTACAAAGAGGCCACGTCGGGGAATGCCGTGTCGTCGGAGATGAGGCTCCAAGTCGGGCCATTCAGCCTCACTTTCTATCAGGGTGTCCACGGGATACCTTCCTTTGCGGTGAGGATAGAAGGACCCAGAGGCGTCCTTGCCTATTCGGGCGATACTCGCCCGTGTCATGCCCTACTTGAGGCTGCCAAGGACGCAGACCTGTTCCTCTGTGAGGCTTCGGGCATTGAGGCCGATGCCGATTACGTAGCGCCCGGGCACCTGACCGCACGGCAGGCGGGCGAGATAGCATCTCAAGCAGGTGTAAAGCAGCTCTTGCTTACCCATGTCTTTCCCCTTTACGATGAGGACCAGTTACTTGAGGAATGCAGGAAGGTTTTCCCTCAAGCGGAACTCGTCCAGGAAGGACACTGCTACTCTCTTTAGACCCGGAGTCAGAATGCCTCCCGCCCGCGGAGAGGCAGGCGAGGTGGCTTACTCAGTTCTTCTGCGTCGAACCCAACGGGCCGTATAGAGACGGGATCCTGTTTCTGAACGCGTCTGTTCCCGGGACAATCTCCTTTACTCTGGATTCGGCCGGAGATATTTGGGCCATGATGCCCTGACGAGATGAAGGGAAGGTTTCGGCCAAGAGCCTGCCTCCGGGCGAAACGATCATGGAGGTCCTCTCCGGACTTTTTGATGCGCAGTTGGCGAGCGCCACGAATACCCGGTTTTCTATCGCCCTTGTGAAGGCTACCTGTTTCTCCATTCCCGTTCCCGAGTCGGTCTGCCAGACTATGAGGTCGGCCCCCTTTAGGAACAGTAGCCTCGCCTCTTCGGGCACGAACCCCTGGTTTCCCAAGAGGAAACCGGTCCTTGTGCCTCCCAAATCGATGACCTGGGATGAAGTGCTCTCTGCGCCAAGAGTGGTTACCTTTCCTTTGGGGTCAAGAAGCGTTGTGACGGGGCGTAGACCGACTTTTGTCGTCACCGCGATAGTGGCGCCCGTCGCGATGCTTACGGGCAAGAGGGCTTCGGTGATTGGTCTCGCAAAATCCCTCATGACGGTCACGGGGAGCTCGGGAAATACGATGAGACCGGCTCCTTGCTCTGCCATCCTTCTAGCCAGCTGGGTGCTCGATGACAGGAATTCCTGTAACGAGATGTCTCTGTCCATCTGGACGACTGCCAGGTAGGAGAGTGATCCGGAAGGAGATAGGGATGCTCCCAGAATGGAGGCCAGCGGCACCCTCTCGTTGGGCGAAAGAAGAAGGGAGTACTCTTCGCGGAACCATTCTCTCCTTAAGGCTAATGCTTTTTGCTTGTCCCGCGGGTTGACATCGACCGTGGCGGTGATGATCTCCGGAGAGCCGTTTGATCCCTTTACCTGTACCGCTCCGTCCGGCGACACCACCATGCTCTGCCCGCATGAGACCACTGACTCGGCTTCCGAGCCCACCTTGTTGGCACACAGGAACCATACTCCGTTCTCGAGCGCCCGCGTAGGTATGATCCAGTCCGGCTGGGCGTTTCGGAGTGACGCTATGTCGGAACCGCTGGCAACCCAGTTGGTGGGGTCCACGATTATCTCGGCTCCCTTTAGAGCCAGCACCCTGGCTATCTCGGGAAGCCTTCCGTCTGCGCAGATAAGAATGCCTATTTTCCCGAGGGGCGTGTCGAATACCCTGTACTCATCGCCCGGGGTGAACCACCTGGAATCGAAATGCCAGAGGAATGTCTTACGGTACCTACCGATGACTTCTCCGTCCGGACCTATGAGGTAGGCAGAGTTGTACGCCTTGTCGCCGTCGAGCTCGGCGGTCCCGGCAACCAAATGGACCTTGTGCAGCCTGGCCTTCTCCCTAAACCGTCTCAAGGCGTGTTCCCAGCCCGATAGGGCTCTTCTCGGGTTTTCTTCAAGACCTAGGTAGTACCCGGGATAGCTGCATTCGGGAAGCACTACGAGTCCCGGACGTGCTCCGGCAGCCTGGTCTATGAGGTCGAGCACCCTTGCAAGGCCGTCTCCCGCGGACTTCGTGTCGTACGCTTCATGCTGGATGAGGGCAGCAGAGAAAGCCATTGGAGACCCTCCGTTTGTCCCGCGGGAGGCACCGGTCTCCTAGTATCGTTGCAAGAGGTATATCCCCAGGACAGTAACGATGGCTCCGATGCCTTTTCCCACGGATAGTCTGCTTCCTAACAGTATCACAGAAAGGGCCACGGAGATCAGCGGGTAGGCCGCCGCGATAGGGACGACGCCGGCTATACTGCCTTCCTTAAGTGCCTTGAAATAGGCGAAATGGGCAAGCACCGAAGCGGATGCCCCTTCCAGGAGAAGTAGGACCAGCGTCCGGCCGTTCACTTGGGCGATGCTGCCCCGGAAGTCGCCGCGGAATAAGGCCCACACGACAAGGACCGCGACCACGGCGACGCTGCGGATAAGGAGCGCGGTCAGCGCGTCGGGTTTCTCAAGTCCCAGTTTGGCGAAGATGGGGCCAACGCCCCAGAAAACCGCGGCTATAAGGGCCCAGGCGAGCCAGGACATGGGACCACTCTCCTCAGAAGGTCGTGGTGTGTTCCTGGTACAGTATATCCGCGTTTACCGGGCGCTAAGAACGATCGCCGGGCCCAATCTCAGGTTCGATCGCGCCAAACCTTGCGGACCGAGTTACGGACCAAGTTGCGGCCCGAGTGCGGACCGAGTTGCCACAGGGGTTGCGGCGTGTCTCTAGCCTTTTTCTTGGCGAGGAACCTTGAGCCCCAGCTGCCAGGCAAGGAACGCCCACATGTTCGCCTGCTCCTCGACCACTTTGTAGAGGGGTTTGCCAACACCGTGGCCTGCGTCGGACTCAACCACAAGGAGCACGGGGTTGTCGCTCCCGCTCTTGAGCTGCGCCGCCTGGAGTCTAGCAGCCATCTTGCGGGCGTGCATCGGATCGACTCTCGAATCCGACAACGCCGTATAGAAGAGGACAGCGGGGTATTCTACGTCCTCCCTCACCCTGTGGTACGGCGAATAGGCGTACAGCCACCTGAAGGCTTGAGGATCGTCCGGGTCTCCGTACTCAGACGCCCATATGTAGGCGATTAGGAATTTGTGATACCTAACCATGTCCAGTAGGGGGACTCCACAAGAGACCGCTTTGAACAAGTCGGGACGCTGGGTCATTGCCGCTCCCACCAGAAGGCCTCCGTTGCTCCGTCCCCAGATCCCCAGGTGCTCCTTGTCCGTGTAGCCCTCTCTTATGAGGTACTCGGCCGCGGCAACGAAATCGTCGAAGACGTTCTGCTTGTTTTCCCGCATACCGGCCCGGTGCCATTCTTCACCGTACTCGTTGCCTCCGCGGAGGTTCGCCGACGCGTAAATCCCGCCGGCCATTATCCACGGCAGCACGGCTCCCGCGTATGCAGGGACCCTTGCCAGGTTGAAGCCACCGTAGCCGGTGAGGACCGTGGGGTGGGGCCCCTTTGCCCCGTCGCCTTCCAGAAGGTCCTTCCGGTGGATGATAAACATGGGAACCCGGGTTCCGTCTTTGGATGAGTAGAAGACCTGTTTGACCGAAATCAGTGAAGGATCAAGGGTCTCGGCGCTCCTAAGCACCAATTCTGCCTTTCCCGAACCGTCCACGTAGAACCGGTAGATGGCGTTGGCCTGGGCGAACGATTGAAACGCGAAGAAGACCTCAGGGCTTTCAGGTTGACCGGATACCGAGCCGACGGTTCCGAGGGTGGGGAGGGGGATCTCTTTTTTCCCGGAGCCGTCCAAGTTGCACACGAAAATACGTGAGGACGCGTCCTTCATCCCTGTTATAACCAGGGAATCCCCTGCGATGGAGAACCCGGTGAGCGTTATCTCAGGGTCTTCGGGGACGATATCCCGCCAGGATGACTCGGCGGTTTGGTCAAGGCTTACCGCCACAATCCGGTACCTGGAGGCTTTGTAGTTTGTCATCATGTAGAGGGTTCCCTTGTAAATCCTCCCGTGGAAGAGGGCATCGATTCCCTGAACGACCGGAGTGAACGGGCCGTCTATGTCCTTCGCCTCTCGCACCAAGATGTCGGTGCTGTTCCACCCGTGTGCGACGGTAAGCAAGAGGTATTTTCCGTCATCGGAAAGCGAGGTGCCGTACATCTCTTCCTTGGGACGTCCTTCGCCGTATATTTTCCGGTCTTCTTGAGGGTTTTGGCCAAGCCGGTGGTAGTACAGGTGGCGGTTGTAGTTTTCTTCTCCCGGCGGAACGTCCCCGGGTTTGGGGTATCTATTGTAGTAGAACCCCCTGCCGTCCGGTTCCCAGGTTACGCCGGCTCCTCTCGCCCTTTCGATCTCGTCCGGAAGTGTCTCACCTGACTCGATATCCAGGATTCTGAGGACGCTCCACTCATCTCCCCTCTCCGAGTAGCCGTAAGCGAGTTTCGTGCCGTCTTGAGACGGATACCACCAGTCCAGGGCCACGATTCCCCTGTCGCTGGCTTTGTTGGGATCGAGTATTACCCTTTCAGGCGAGCTGCCTGACAGCTCCCGCATACAGAGCACAGGTTGGTTTTGGCCGGCGACTCTCTTTATGTAGAACAGCCTGTTTTTCCTTATTACCGGGGAGCCCACATAATCTTCGGAGAAAATGCGTGTGAGTTCGTCCACGAAAAACTCTCTGGAGGAGATCTGGCCGAGGACCTCTTCCGTCCGCTTGTTCTGGGCATCGGTCCACTCTTGGGTTTCAGGGGAATCTCCGTTTTCCAGCCAGCGGTAGGGGTCCTCGATCGTGACGCCGTGGACTACGTCGATAACGGGCTTTACGGGAGTATGTGGCGGTGGGGGAATCCGGACCTCTGAGGATTTCATAGCTACTAGCGTACCTCCTTTTGCGCCTTGCTCACAAAGAAAATGCCATACGGTGTTACATGTCCCATGTTCTGCCACGAAAGGCCGTTACCCTTCACGCGGCCCGACGGGTCGGTCGTTCCCTGTCGTTGCCCGGTAGAGTCAATGTCCACTCGTCATTTACGCTTTCGGTGCCCGAGGATTCAGACCTCAAGATCAACGCGATTTCAGGCAGCATTGAGGTTAAGGGCGTGCGGGGCCATCTCGAACTGGAAAGCGTATCTGCCGATGTCCGCATGGACGGGAGCCCGAATCGCGTAGAAGTGAACTCGGTCTCGGGCGATTTTGAGGGCGTCTTGGGAACCGGTATGGAAGAACTCTGCATCGAGACCGTGAGCGGCGACGTGGCTTTCAGGTGACGCGAGGACTCCTGAGAACGAGCGCGCCCCATTTTGATAAAGATGAGAGCGTTCTAAGTGTGAGATCTCTGAGCGTCCCAACTCTCAAGGACCGACAACACCTGGCTCACCGAGTCCAGGATGTAGTCGGGGTTTTCTTTGGAGAGTACATCCCGCCCCGTCGGCCCGTAGGCCGCTCCTGCCGACTTCACAACCACTTCTTTGAGAACGGCACCGGCGTTCTTAGCCGCCCTTATGTCGTAGATGCTATCGCCCACCATGAGGACAGACCCTTTCCGGATCCCGAGGAGGTCCAGGGCCCTCAATATAGGATCCGGCTCCGGTTTGTGCCGGGTTGTGTCTTCGTAAAATACCATCGCATTGAAAAATCCGAGAAGCCCGGTAGTCTCCAATCCGAAGATGGCCGAGCGCCGGCGTTTCGAGGTGACTATGGCCAGTTTGATCTTCCGGCGCCTTAGTTCTTCAAGGGTCTCAACAGTCCCCGGAAACGTTTTGACCATTTCATCGTGCATGGATAGATTGTGTTCGACATAGACGTTGCGGGCTTCTTCCGCGTGATCGGGGACCAGATCTCTCAGGACCTCATCCAGGGGGACTCCCAGGTATTTTCTGAAACGTTCTCTTTCCCGTTTCTCTCCCGTGAAGTACCAGAGCGTATGTTCAAGGCTCATCAAAATGGCTTGAGTGGTGTCTATGAGTGTGCCGTCTAGGTCAAATAGTACTGCGTCCAGCATAGATGCCTCCAGGTTGACAATGTCTTGATCCGTATCTTTGAGCGCTTAGAAAAAGCAGCATCTCTCCTACAGATTACCAGACCACATCAAGTATAGTGATTGTGAAGGCGGCGGGAACATCTGCCATGTAGAAAGGAGAAAGAGAATGTCGTACATAGGTGAGTTTCTCGAGTTTCTCTCCATTCCAAGTGTCAGCGCATTGCCCGAGCACAAACCCGATATTGAGAGGGCTGCCCAGTGGCTCAAGGCGAGGATGCAGCGCGCAGGGATCCAGGATGTCCGGGTGATCCCCACCGGAGGTCATCCCATAGTCTACGGCTGGGCCGGCGCAGAGGATCCCGGAGCCCCTACGGTCATGATCTACGGGCACTACGACACTCAGCCCGCAGACCCGCTGGACGAGTGGGTGACCGAACCGTTCAAACCTGAGATAAGAGACGGCAAAGTGTTTGCCCGCGGAGCGGCCGACGACAAAGGCGGGGTGTTTCCGGCGATCGTGGCTGTGGAGAAAGCCCTGAGGGGCGACGGGTTGCCGGTCAACGTGAAGTTCCTGTTTGAAGGGGAAGAGGAGATCGGTAGCCCCAATCTCAAAGCTTTCCTGGTCGACAACAAGGAACTTTTGCAGTGCGACCTGGTGGTTTCCGTGGACGGCGGGATGTACTCCCGCGAGATCCCCTCGCTCACGACCGGTTCCAGGGGGCTTTGCGGGATCCAGATTGAGGTGCAGGGTCCGAGGCAGGATCTCCATTCTGGAGGCGCCGGCGGCGCGGTAAACAACCCGCTCATTGCCCTGGCCCAGATCATAGCAAGTATGAAAGACAGAGACGGGAAGATCTTGGTGGATGGGTTCTACGACGACGTCCTTGAGCTCACAGAGGCCGAGCGTGAGGCGTTTGCCAAGGTTCCTTTCGATGAGGACGAATACAAGGAACGATCGGGAGTCCCGGAGCTTTTTGGAGAGCCCGGTTTCACCGTCGCCGAACGGCTCTGGGCGAGACCCACTTTGGATGTGGTAGGCATGTGGGGAGGGTTCCAGGGTGAGGGCATAAAGACGATCATACCTGCGAGGGCGGCGTGCAAGATAACCTGCAGGCTTGTGCCCCATCAGGAACCCGACAAAATCGTTGAGCTCTTGAAAAAGCATGTGAAGAAGTGTGCGCCTCCCGGGGTGCGCGTTA
>DGDN01000067.1:2821-15030 GCA_002385465.1 Candidatus Fermentithermobacillaceae bacterium UBA3951 | reverse complement strand
AAAGGGCTTTACGGGAGGGAACCGGTTACGGTCAGGCTGGGAGGGACTTTGCCCGTCGCAAGGACGTTCCTGGACATTCTAGGGACCTACTTGGTATTCTTTGCAACCTCCAGCCCGGATGAGAACGTCCACGGGCCCAACGAGTTCTTCCGTCTCGAGGAATTCGAAAGGCTCGTCGATGGGCTTCCCGTCCTCTTCAAGGAGCTTTCCGGAGTGCTCGGGCGCTAGGACTCCCCATGGCTTGACCGGCTCTTTGGTGTTACCCGTCCGGGAAGTAAGGATTTTCCGGTCGCCCGTGAAACCTTTTCCTCTCAGCGGTGTACTAGGTTACTGAAGGGACAGACGGGGAGAAGCGGATGGCAGACATAAGTGAAGCCCTTCTCCTTAGGAAATGCCAAGAAGGCGAAGAGGAAGGGTTTCGGCAGTTCTTCGATATGTTCCGGGGATACATATACTCGCTCTGCTACCGGATGGCGGAGAGCCGTGAAGAGGTCCTGGACCTTTGCCAGGAGAGCTATCTGGCAATTTTCCGAGGGATCAAGACGGTTCGACCCGGCTGCCCGCTCAAGCCGTGGGTGAGGCGAGTGACGCTGAACGTCTGCCTGAATCACCGGAGGAGACGGATGGCCCGCATCCGAGAGGAGGTTGCGGCCTGGGCCGGCCATCTGGACCCTCTCGACGCCGGCTCGCTGAGCGCCGCGGGGACCAGTCAGGACGGACCCGCCGGACAGGTGGAGCTCGGAGAAATCCGCGACATGCTGCAAAGAGCGATGGAGGCGTTGAGCGTCGAGCAGAGGATGGCCTTGGTCCTCTTCCACCAGGAAGGCCTTTCGTATGAGGAGATCTGCGAGGAGACGGGCTGGCCCCTGGGTACCGTGAAGACCAACTTGTTTCGAGCCCGCAAAGCTCTCGCCAGGGCGATCGGAGACTACAGGAAGTGACCGGCGGAGGCAGGTGTGACTCGTGGCAATGAATGCGTGTCCCGGTGAAGAAACGCTTTATGAGTTCCTCGACTCTGAGCTTTCGCCTGACCGGGAGTTGGAAATGCTCAGGCACTTGAGTTCCTGTGAGCGGTGTCTCGCGGAAGTGGCCAGAATGCGTAAGGAAATGGACGCGATAGACGTAGCATTCCGGATTTCCGAGTTTGCCCTCGAGGAGGACGTGGCGGACTTAAAGCCCCGTGAGGCGCTGGTGCTCGGTCAGATGAGATGGGAAGGCGTCATTTCAGTACAGCCCTTTGAGCTCCGGAAGGTTGTACTCCGGGAGGCCATAGGGGTAGCCCGGGCTACGCGAAAGGTGGTCGTCAAAGGGATAGCGGCAGCCCGTCCCCTGTTCACGAAGACGTCCAGGGTGGCTCGCCTGGCCGTGAGGGCGGGAGGAGCCGCGGGCAGGACCTTGGCACGAGGGATAGGCGCCGTCCTAAGACCTACCCTAATGAGGCTAGAGGTGGGATTCTGATGGCTCTCCTTGCAGCGGTTCTCCTTGTGGCGGCCAAGGTACTCCTTTCGGTGCTTGCCGGGCTCGTACTCCTGGCCCTTCTCTCGACGGTGCTTCCAGTGAGAGTCACTGTTCGGGGAGAGTGCAGGGTGGAGGGAGACTTGGACGCCCTGGAGGAGTTTGGAGAGACCGGGTCCGAAGCGACTGAGTTTGGGGAGACCGGGTCCGGGGAGGTTGATTCCGGAGAGGCTGCGTTCGGAGGCATCCAGGACGCCATCATCACAATCATGCCGGCCGGAATGTCGCGGGTTACGGTCCTCGGAGGGTCCTTGGGCGTCGAGTACCACACGGATGGACCTCTGAGAATCCTTCTCGCGGGCGTACCGGTCTCCAAGATCGGTCCCGGCGAGAGAGCCGGCTCGAAGCCCGCTTCGTCAGAAGGGCGGGAGGCGGTCGCCGTCGAGGCCCCTCATTCCGTGAAGCGCCAACGGAAGGCCGGCTTCCTGAAGTCCCTGAGGTCTCTCAGGTCCCGGTGGTTCTCCAGTGCAACGGCGAGACACGAGGGCCGACGAAGGAAGAGGAGCCCGGCGCTGACGCTGAGAGTCGAAGAGACACGACGATGGCTCAGCCCCGAGATAAGGGGGATGGTCTTCCGGACGGTCAGGAGGCTGGTCAAAGCCTTGCGGCTCAGGGGGCGCGTCCATGCCGAGTGCGGCTTCGGCGACCCGGGCGTGACCGGCATGGCCTATGCGGCCTTCGTGACGTGGTCCGGGATGACTCGTCAGACGTGGCTCGCGTTTGAACCCGATTTTGTCGACTCTGTGATGCTCGCCAGAGTGGAGGGCGAAACACGGTTCTTGCCCGTTCAGGTGGCATACATAGTTGGGAGATTCCTCCTTGCGCGCGAGATAAGACCGCTATGGCGCAAGAAACGCGCGGGGGAGTCCAGAAAAGCGCCGGTACTCGGAGCGCATACATCCGGGTAGACAAGAGAGGTTGAAAAAGGAGGTTTTCCAAGTGGACCTACAGGAGATGCTGGGGATTACGGTATCCAGTTTGGAGAAGTTCATCTCTACCAAGACATGCATCGGCGAGCCCATTGTCATCGGCGACGTCACCCTTGTTCCGGTCCAGACCGCGTCCTTCGGCTACGGGTCCGGAGGGGGAGAGGGCAAGCAGAACGAGCAATCCGGGACTGGCGGAGGCTCGGGCGCAGGGGCTTCACTGAGGCCTATTGCCGTGATAGCGGTGAAAGGGTCTGACGTCCAGGTATTCCCCTTGGGCGGAAAGGGAGTCATCGAGAAGATCGCCGCTATGCTGCCGGAAGCGCTTTCGAAGATCAAGGTCGGCAAGGTCAAGAAAGAAGGGGAAGAAGCCAAGGCTGAGTGAGGGCAAGCGGGCGAGGTGACGACCATCAGGGGCCTGCCTGGACGGCAGGCCTTTTCCTGTCTCACAAGAAGCTCTCGATTCCGAGCTTCAGGAAATAGGCGCCGAAGAGGAACAAGAACATCCCGCACACAAACAGGATCCCGCGGTAGACCTTGTCGTTGAAGAAGCGGGTACCCGTCGCGATGGCCAGTGAAACCAGGGAGTACCACGCGAGGTCGGCCGCAATGTGCCCGGCGAAGAAGGCCGCGGGCCCAATTGGGCCGTATGATGCAGAGGTCGCTACATAGGCCGCCCCGACGGTAGCCCACCAGATTATCCAATAGGGATTGGAGATGCTGGCCGCCATACCCGCGACTGCAGTACTGATTAGGCCCCGGCCGCCCGGCGCTTCGGGCTTCCTTGCGTCCGTCTCGTTCGCGGGGAGGGACAGCGTGGCCGTCCTTGCCGTCTTTACCGTGCCGTAACCGAAGTAGAAGAGCATGGCTCCTCCGAGCAAACCAACGGCTCCCAGCACCTGCTCATAGGCCAAAACCTTCCCAAGGCCCACGCCAAGAAGTGATACCATGGCGATCTCCACTGCCGCGTGGCCCGCTATTGCCGCAGGACCTGCCCAGAAGCCGCGCCTTACCGTGTCAGTGACCACGACCACCAAGAGGCTCCCCGGCCCCATGGCGCCCGAGAGGCCCACCAGAAACGCGGTTGAGATAAGGCCAAGGATACCCACTGGAAACAACTCCCTCCCGCTAAGTGCCCTTCCTGGTCTCGCGCTACATCAATCGAACCCAGGCGCGACCCTTTGAGTCCTTAGAGTTTCGCCGCTTACCCACGGGATCCTGCGATACCTAAGCGCCGTAAGCGTGAACCTTACGAAGAGGTCCACGGTCATCCCTGTCCACACCCCGGCTATCCCCATCTTGAGAGGGAACGCAAGTGTATAGGCAAGCGGGAGCCTCACGCACCAAAGACCAAGCGCAGCGATGTACATGGGCGTCCTCGTGTCGCCGCTCCCCCTGAGGGCGCCGGTGAACACTCCCCCGAGCTGCTGCGGTATCTGGGCTGTGCCCATGAGCCTCAAGTATATCGCTCCCAAAGCGATTACCTCAGGGTCGTTGGTTAGAAGACTGAGGATTTGTTTGGGAAGGAGTATGAGAAGACCTGCCGTGAAAGCGGTAATCAGGCTCACAAGCATCCCGAGCTCCCGGGTTACTCTCTTAGCGAGGCGGGTGTTTCTTGCGCCAATAGCCTGCCCGACCAGGGCAGTGGCGGCGATCCCGAAACCTGCCGTCGGCATATATGAGATGGATTCCGCCTGGAGCCCAAGCTGGTGTGCCGCCAGAGCTTCCGTCCCGAACCCGGTTATGAAAAGGGTCAAGATGATGGCTGCTGCCTGCCAAAACAACGATTCTCCGGTGGCCGGAAGGCCGATCCCGAGCATCTCTTTGAGTTCGGGCTTTGAGAACCTCCACGGCCCGCGCCAGACGAGCCCTAAAGGTGAGTTCTTGCCCATGACCGCGAAAAGCGCGAGAAGGGCCCCTATCCACTGGGCAGTGACCGTCGAGATAGCCGAACCGGTGATCCCCAGAGCCGGGAACCCCAGCCTTCCGTAGATTAGGACGCTGTTTCCAGCCAGGTTGATGAGGTTCACAAAGACAGCTATGACCATTGGAGTCCTGGTATTTCCCGCTCCACGCATGGATGCCCCCGAAGCCGTCATGATGCCCACCGCAGGCATTCCGAGGACCACGATCCGGAGGTAGGCGGTGGCCGTTGAGAGGAGCGCGGGATCCGGTTTGAATATGGAAAGCACCTTTGAACCGAAGATGGCGAACACGAGTGCAAGGGTTACCACGCTGGATGTGCCGAAGAGTAGAGCTTGAGACGCCACCGTCTTCGCCCTATCGCGCCTGCCCGAACCTATGGACTGAGCCACAAGCACGGTAGCGCCGGTGGATACCGCCTGAAACAGTGCCCAAGCAACCATGGTCGCCCGGTTGGTAAGTCCGACGGCGCCGATGGCAGTCGCCGAAAGATGCCCGACCATTCCCGTATTGACCAAACCGACACCCATTTGGAGCACGCTTTCGACGGTTGCCGGCCAGACAAGATTGGCGATGGTCCTCCGGATTTCCCTGCCGGACGGTTCCGGGGTCAAAGGTTCATCGTATGAAGCCGTGAGGTTTGATATGGGTATCTCCTCCTACACAATATCTCGATTCTATATCAACTGCCGGTAGGCGACCAGATGGGGTGTGCTGGAATAGGGTCCCTAATTAGCCGGCGCGCCGCCTGGGGGAGGGAAGGCGCCGCGCCTCACCCTAAGGTATGTTGACATAATGTAGAAGGTTACACGAACCAAGAGGTCCGGCCGATTCCCTATTGTCCGGGCGGCTTGGGTCGGTGTAAGATAACCACGTGCACAGAAATGTGCACATCAAATGAGTAGCTGACGGTACATAGCACCAGCCGGTTTTCTCTGCGCTACCATGGTGGGTTTACCCGGTGAGCTACGGGTGACCCTTTTGGCAAACCGTCCACGAGGAGGACTCTACATGACGAAAAAGGAGCTCATGGGTGTTCGAGGAGCGCTTGGCCTAGGTCAAGAGGAAATGGGAGACTTGTTTGCGAGATACGTTAACCCGGGCCTCCGGACTCTCCAGTCTGTAGTCGGTTTTGACAAGAGGTTTGTAAGGGGAGACGGGGTATCGGTATACGATAAAGAGGGGAACCGCTACCTGGACTTTGTGGGAGGCTATGGGTGCCTTCCTTTTGGCCACAGCCCCAAAGACATCCTCGCAGCGCTGGATGAAGTCAAGGAAGTACCGAACTACCTCCAAGTCATGACCAGCCCCTTCCAGGCTGTCCTGGCCCATGACCTGGCTCAGGTCGCGCCAGAAGGGCTGGAGATAACCTTTTTCTCGAACAGCGGGACCGAAGCGGTCGAGTCGGCCCTCAAACTGGCGAAGGGGGCTATGGGCGATGGAGTCTTCGTCTACTGCTCCGGTGCGTTCCACGGAAAGACCCTGGGTTCCCTTTCGGTGGGCGGGCGAGAAAAGTACAAGAAGCCTTTTTACCCGCTCATCCCCGGCACGGTAGAGGTGCCATTTGGAGACGCAGATGCTTTGGAAAAGGTCCTCAAAGAGAAAAAGGTGATCGCGTTCATAACTGAGCCTATCCAAGGCGAGGGCGGCGTGATCATCCCACCTGAGGGCTATCTCAGGAAGGTAAGAGAGCTTACTGAGAAGCACGGAGCTCTCCTCATACTAGACGAGGTACAGACCGGCTTCGGGCGTACCGGGAAGATGTTTGCGGCCGAACACGAGGGAGTCCGCCCCGATATCCTGTGTCTCGCCAAAGCCCTTGGAGGCGGAGTGATGCCCATTGGCGCCACCATGGCTACAAAGAGAGTGTGGGAGAAGGCATACGGCGGCCTTTCGAAGGCCATCCTCCACACTTCTACGTTCGGTGGCGGGACGAGGGCTTGCGCTGCGGCGCTGGCGTCTATCCAAAAGATAGTGAGCGAAGACCTGGTGGAGAGGTCCCGGGAGCTCGGTAATTACTGCCTGTCGGGCCTTAAGACCCTTAAGGAACGCTACAAGATCATCGAGGATATCCGGGGAATGGGGCTCCTAATGGGCATCGAGTTTCGAAAACCCGGCGGCATTCTGGACGTCCTCACCGCCGGATCGGTGAATAAGATTGCCGAGGAATACTGCGGCGCTCTTGTCGCTTCCGAACTACTTAAGCGCCATCGCGTCATTACCGTGTACACGCTGAACAACCCGAACGTCATCCGTCTGGAGCCTGCCCTTACCGTAGAGAAGCAAGACATCGACTATGTATTGAACGCTCTGGAGGACGTCCTTTCCCAGAACAAGTCCTTCTTCAGCCTGGTCGCTTCTGTCGTCAGAAAGTGAGCCTTGTGGGCCCGGCTAGTGTTCCGGTCATGTTAGAGACCGAAGCGCGCCGCCCGCGAAAAAGAGGCCGTGCGGCAGCGGCGGGTGAAAGGCCTGTCCGATATTTCGCCCATAGAAGGAAAGTGCCGGGCCCTGGAGGAAATCCTTAGGGTCAAGGCCCCCCGAAGGGCCGACAAAGACCTGTGCCAGGACCGAAAAGGACGAAAGGAGGAAAGGCGCCGTTTGGAGGCGCCGGTAACCATGCCCGCCATTCCCCCAAATGAGTTCCTAGGTTTCACTCCCGGTGAAGACCGGAAACTTGCCGATTGGAGCCAGCTCACAGGGTATTACAGGATGCTTGCTGACGGAGCCAGGCGGATCCGCATCGTTCACATGGGGGAAAGCACCGAAGGTAGACCTTTCTACTACCTCACCGTGTCTTCTCCAGAGAACCTCCGTAATCTTGAAGAGTACAGGGAGATCCAGGCCCGGCTCAGCGATCCCAGAGGCCTTCGGCCGGAAGAAGCCGAGGCCCTTATAGCAAGAGGGAAGACAATCGTCATGATCTCTTGTTCCATTCACGCGACGGAGGTAGGGGCGGCCCAGATGGCGCCCGAGCTTCTCTACGAACTGGAGACAAGGGACGACGAGAAGGTCAAAGAGATACTGGATAACGTCATTTTGTTGTTCGTACCCTCTTTAAACCCGGACGGCTTGGACCTGGTTGTGAACTGGTACAAGGAAACACTGGGCACACCGTACGAGGGCTCGGCGCCGCCTTTCATCTACCAGAAGTACGCGGGTCACGACAACAACCGCGACTGGTTCATGCTGAACCTGGTTGAGAACAGGCTCACGGTTGAGAAGCTCCACAATGTCTGGCACCCTCAGATAGTGTTTGACCTCCACCAGATGGGCGACCTGGGCTTCCGCTTTTTCCTTCCGCCGTTCATGGACCCTTACGACCCCAATGTGGACTACATACTGCAGCAGGAAATCGCTGAACTGGGTATCCACATGGCCGGAGAGCTCTTGGCCGAAGGAAAAACGGGGATATCGTGGCTGAATACCTATGACGGGTACGCGCCTTCCCGAGCCTACCAACATTACCACGGCGGAGTCCGCATCCTCTCAGAGGCCGCCAGCGTTCGATTGGCGACGCCTACGACCAGGAAGTTTGAAGAACTGCGGCCGACTCGCGACGGGCTTGATCCCAAGGTGTCTACCTGGAACAACCCGGCGCCGTGGAAAGGAGGAGAATGGCGCCTCAGGGACATTGTCGATTACGAGAAGATCGCTTGCTACGCGTGTTTGTCTCACGCCGCGAAGTTCCGGCATCTCTGGGTAGGCAATTTCTACAAGATCTTCAAGCGTGCGGTTGAGAGAAAAGAACCCTACGCCTACGTTTTCCCGGTCGATCAAAGAGACCCGGGTATGCTCTACGAGCTCCTGAAAGTCCTTGAAAACGGGTTGGTTGAAATCCACGTAGCCAAGGAGCCGTTCGAGGTCGACGGGGTCCCGTTTGGTGCCGGCTCATACGTTGTTAAGCTGGCCCAGCCCTACGGAGCCTACGCCAAGACCCTCCTTGAGGTGCAGGAGTACCCCGACCTGAGGCAGTATCCCGGTGGACCGCCCAAACTGCCCTATGACGTGACGGGGCACACGTTGCCGCTCATGATGGGCGTAAGAGCCACCCTGGCCAAGAAGCCCTTCGACGCGATCCTCGAGAAAGTGGAGGAGCTGGAGAGGCCCAAAGGCAGCTTCGTTGCCGCGTCCTCAATAAGTGCTGGAGGCAGAGGGACTTCGGGAGAAGCATCCGGGCCCGTGGAACCCGCAGGGACCTCCGGCCTGGAGACCTCCGAGGCCAAGTGGTTTGCGATTCCCGCCTCGGTGAACGCTTCGGTTAAGTTCGTCAACAGGCTGCTTGATATGGATATCCCGATCTTCCGCACCGTGGCTTCATACCGGGACGACGATTCCGTAGTAGAGGCGGGCACGTTCCTAGTTCCCGTGTCTGAGGTACAGGTCCTCGGAGACCTGGCTCAAGAGTTTGGGGCTAACGTGCGCGCCACTGGTGTAGTCAAGAGCCCGGTCATCAAGCTCAGAAAGCCCAGGATCGCGGTGTACAAAAGCTACCGCGGGTTTGCCGACGAAGGGTGGCTCCGCTACGTCCTCGAGGAGTACGGGTTCTCATATGAGTCCGTAACCAACGGACGGATAAGGCGTGGGGCTCTCCTTCGGGACTTCGATACCGTCATATTCCCTTCTCAGCCTGCGGCGTTCATATCCCACGGAAACCGGCCCGGCACCTATCCTCCTGAGTACACGGGAGGGCTCGGAGAAGAGGGCAAAGACGCCGTGGCCGAGTTCCTTGAGCAGGGCGGAAACGGTGTGTTTGTCGGTGGTGCTGCTAACTGGGCCATCGACCGGCTCGGTCTTAACTGCACGAATGTTGTGGGCGACAAGAAGCCTCAGGAGTTCTTCGTCCCGGGATCGATCCTTAAGACCATTGTCGATACGGAGCATCCTCTCGGTTTCGGGCTTCCCCGGGAGTTGCCTGTCGTGTTTGAGCGCAACGCAGTCTGGGAGACCGAACAGGGCATAGTAGTTGGGCGGTACCCGGCAGTAAATCCCCTTATGTCGGGTTGGCTGCTCGGTAGCCAGCACATCCTGAACAAGGCTTCTCTTGTAGAGTACCCTGTTGGCCTCGGGCGTGCCGTACTTATCGGATTCCACCCGTACTTCCGCGGGCAAGCCAGGGGTACATACAAGGTCTTGTTCAATGCTGTGTACCTGGGCTCGGGCGACAGAGTGTAGCAGGGAAGATTCCGGGAAGACAGCTTTCAGTAAGACAAGTCACAGGAAGACAGTTGGAGCAAGACAATTCGCAGGAAGACAGTTGGGGCAAGACAAGTCGCAGGAAGACACCTTGGATGACGTGAGGATCAGCGGGCCGCGAGACGGCCCGCTTTCCTTTCTCGTTCCCGCCCATGTCTCGCGCGGATATGCGCCCTTCTAGCAATTTCTGCCATATCGACTGAACCCAACTAGCATGTTTTGCTAGATAGACCAATCCAAGCATCATTTTTCGCTGGAAAGACTGAGCATATCTGTCAAGTCCTACCGGATGGGTTGAACCTATCTATCATTTTCTGCCGGATAGGCCAAACCGATCTACCGTTCTTGCCAGATGGCTGCAACCGGCACAGTATACCCTCGCGAGCAGTCTCACCCTTGCGTTAGTCGCGATGACCGTGAGATCATCTATGCACCATAGCTTTCCAGATCCAGGTCGTAGGGAGGTGCCCTGATGAAAGCTATACTCAACGTCGATGGCGCGTCCAGGGGAAATCCGGGACAGGCATCTTGCGCGGCGGTGATCAAGACTGGTGATGACAGAGAGCGGGAACTGGGGTTGTACCTCGGGGTTGCCACCAACAACGTCGCCGAGTATGCAGCGCTCATCGCAGGACTTACCGAGTGCCTTGAAATGGGTATCACCGATGTTGATATAAGGTCTGACTCTGAGCTCTGCGTCCGGCAGATAAAGGGTGAGTACAAAGTAAGAAACGAAGGCCTTGCCGTGCTTCACAGGAAGGTACTCGGACTCCTCTCCCGCTTCGAGAAGTGGGATATACGTCATGTCCGGAGAGAGGAAAACAAGGCCGCCGACTCCATATCGAACAGGGTGCTTGACCTGCGGGCCTTGATCAACTGAAGTACTTGGAGATAACGTCAATCGCTTCGATGGAACAGAAATGTGGGTATCCTCATACCGCTCTGGCGTAGACTCGTAATGGTAGGAGGACGTATTAGGGAGGTGACCGGGCGATCAACGAGACGAGAACGGTAAGTCAAAGCATCAGGTTGCGCCAAAGAGTCGTCGCCTTGCTCGTCACGGCAGTTACTTTCGTCGTGGTCGCCGCTTCTTCAGTTTACGCGGCGTATCCAAAGGCTACGGGCAATATCAACGATTTTGCCGGTGTCTTGACGGGAGAAGACAAGGCAAACCTGGAGGCCCTGGTGAACGCCGTCCTTGACCAGACCGGGGTCACATTTGCCGTGGCAATAATTGAAGACCACGGCGATGAGTCGATTGAAGAGTACGCGGTTCATCTCTACGAAACGTGGGGCATCGGAAAAAAGGGTGAGGACAAGGGGCTTCTGGTGGTCGTGTCAATGGCAGAACACGACCTCAGGGCAGAAGTCGGCTACGGCCTTGAGCCCGTCATCACCGATGCCCGCGCAGGAGATGTGTTGGATGAGATGATCCCGTACTTTCGGGAGGGCGAGTACGGCAAAGGCCTTTATGCCGGGCTTCTGGTCGCGGCAGATTACGTAGCCAAGGACGCCGGAGTGACACTGGACCTTAAGGCCAAAACCAAGGAGTACGAAGACTTTTACGTTGAACCGCGCGGGGTGCCGCTAGGGCTCCTTGCCCTGTTCCTGGGCCTTCCGGTGCTGGCTATGACCTATCTTGCCGTAAGGGGAAGACGGTGTCCGAGATGCAAGAGCCGCTTGACGGTGACCGACCGCGTGATACAGCAGGCGACGTATGACGCAGGCGGCATCGCCAAGACCATTCTGCACTGCCCAAAATGCGGCTACCACGATGAGAAGGAACGTAGGATAAGCAAGCTGCAGCGTCCCAGCGCAGGAGGAGGATTTCCGTTGGGCCCCGGACCGTTCTGGGGTGGATCTGGACGAGGAGGCAGAAGTTCGGGTGGCTTTACCGGTCCGAGAGGATTCGGCGGAGGCCGAAGTGGCGGCGGCGGAGCCAGTAGGAAATGGTAGGAGGAGGATATCGGTGAAAAAGACAGCACTGGTCTTGCTTGTGATTCTGGGTATCGTCGTGCTCATAGGCGGTTGGGCCGTTGGGTCGTACAACTCCCTCGTGAGGGAAAACGAGGCGGTCGACGGTCAGTGGGCGCAAGTCGAGAATCAGCTGCAGAGGCGCAATGACCTTATACCCAACTTGGTTAGCACGGTAAAAGGCTATGCTGCCCATGAAGAGGAAGTGTTCACGGCGATCGCAGACGCCCGTGCAAAACTGGCTGGCGCGGGCAGCGTGGATGAAAGGGCCGCTGCAGCCAGTGAGCTTGAGTCGGCTATTTCAAGGCTTCTAGTGGTCGTTGAGAATTACCCCCAGCTAAAGGCCGACGCCCAGTTCAGAGCCCTTATGGATGAGCTGGCAGGCACGGAGAACCGCCTGGCCACAGAACGAGGCAGGTACAACGAGGCGGTCAGGGTGTTCAACTCGAAGATCAAGCAGTTCCCCATGGTCCTCTTCGCAAGGCTGGCCGGGTTTAACGAGAGGGCATATTACGAGGTCTCACCTGACGCGATGACGGTCCCCAAAGTGGAGTTCTGATCTCACAGAGAATGTCTTCATGAGACAGGAGGCCCCCTCACAGAGGGGGCCTTTCTCCGCATTTATCAGTGGTTGCGGCAGTTGTCTCCCGCCCTGCGCCTGCCCTGCGCCGCCCTGCG
>DGDN01000067.1:0-2597 GCA_002385465.1 Candidatus Fermentithermobacillaceae bacterium UBA3951 | reverse complement strand
CCATTTAGCGTGGGGCGTTCCTCCGTACCGGTCAAGAGCCGGCTCGCCGGGCTTTGCCCTTACTGCCGCATAGCGATGTTTCTACTCCTATGGCCTTTCGGATTTCTTCCCTCCGAGGCCTTCCTCCAGCAGCTTCCTGTATGTCCCCCCGCAGGCCATAAGGTCTGCGTGACCGCCTCTCTCGACGACGGTTCCGCCTTCCAGGACCAGGATCTCATCCGCTTCTCGCACCGTCGAGAGCCTGTGGGCGACCACCAGAGTGGTCCTCTTGGCCATCAGCCTGTCGAGAGCCTCTTGCACCAGGGCCTCAGATTCTGTGTCCAGGGATGAAGTCGCTTCATCCAGGAGCAAGATAGGGGAGTCCCTCAGGATGGCCCTGGCGATGGCAATCCGCTGCCTCTGTCCTCCTGAGAGAGAGGCCCCCCGCTCGCCCACCAGTGAGGCATACCCCTGTGGCAAGGCCGCGATGAACTCATGGGCGTTGGCAAGGCGGGCAGCTTCTTCCACTTTCTCGGGGCCCGGGTCTTCCAGCCCGCCCAGTATGTTCTCATACACTGTCCCAGCGAACAGGAAGGCGTCTTGAGGGACATACGAGAACAGGCGCCTCCAATCGGAAAGGGGCGTATCGTAGATGCTCCTCCCGAAAGCCCGGATATCTCCAGACGCAGGCGGATAAAGCCCCATGATAAGCTTCACGAGAGTGCTCTTGCCTCCTCCGGAAGGTCCTACGAGCGCTTTCCTTTGTCCGCTCTCCAGGACAAGGGAGACGCTGGTGAGGGCCTGCTTATCGGAGCGAGCGTACTTGAACGAGAGGCCCAATATCGCGAGCGGTGGGGAGTCGCCTGCCCCTTGAACCGGGGCCCGTATGTGCAGCTGGGAGGCAGGTCCTCCCGGTCCCTGCGCAGCGTCGGTTCGTAGGGACGGCCCCTCTACGCCTTGGGAGTCCGGTCCTTCGGTACGCGGGTAACGGTCGGGTTCCTCAGGCAAGTCCAGCGCTTCCATGACTCGTTCCGCTCCGCCCATATTGGCGTTGATGGACGCGACGATGCCGCCGAGGCTTCCAAACAAGCGCCGCACGGGGCTCGCCAGTTGCGCCATTGCCACCGCTACAGGAATGAGGGACGGGTTCCTTATACCGAGGATACTCACGTAGATGAAGAACGCGTGTGACGACAGGTCCGATATGCTGCTGGCCAGAGACCTTGCCGTGGATATGCGGACCTCATGCATTCCTGCCCTGAGCACCGCTCTGCTTGATTCGCCTGCGCGTCCTGCTATGTAATCGGCCAGGTTCATGTGGCGAACCGTATCTCTTCCGTTTATGAGGTCCGACATGCATTGCGTGAACGCTGCCTGAGTCTCCTGGTATTTCACTCCGGCGTCCCGGAGTGGGTTTGCAAAGGGTAGATTTACCAGGAAAGGCACGGCGCTCGCGAGGATTCCCGCGATCCCCATCCGCGGGTCCAGCTTCAACATGTAGACGGCGCTTCCGATCCCCGAAAACGCCACGTTCACGAACATCTGGATCTCGCCTATGAAGAGGTTGCCTACCTGTCTGAGTGCCGTGGTGGACCGTGACAGGAGGTCTCCGGAGTGTCTCTCCTCGATCTCTGCGAGAGGGATATCCAAGTACTTCTCAAACAGTGCACGGCGGATGTCGTTCACCGTCTTGTGGATGCTGAACACGAGCAAACGGCCTGACCAGAACACCCAGAGGACCATGAACAGGGTGCCTCCTACCATGAGCTGAGTCGTCTGCGCCAGGTGCTGCCGTGAGAACTCCATTATGCCCCTGGTGAGGTCCATGAGCATTCGAGCAAGGAAGACGTTGATGAAGAAATTGGCGAACCCGATCCCGAATATGCCTGCTGCGTAACCAACGGAATGCGGCTTGAGGAACGCGAGGACCTTCTTGAGCGTTGTGAACCTGCGGGGGGGTCCAGGGACTCCGGGTCTTCCGGCGACTCTGAGTGCTCCAGAGGCTCCAGTAACACTGTGAGATCCAGAAACTTGTTTCTCCGCCTCCGGAAATGCGGTTTCCAAGTTCGCCGACGGGTGTGTCGTAGCCCTGGGGGAGCGATCGGACGAAGCCGTCCGCTTGGGCGAGCCTTGCGGCAGCCTGCAGTCTGTCGTCGTCCAACGCCTCATCTCCCAGCCTCAAGTTCTCTCGGACTGAGAACGGGAAAAGGTACGTCGTTTGGCCGACGTACGAGAAGTGACTGCGCAGCGCTGTGAGGGACCACTCGCGCAAATCGCGGCCGAACACAAGGACTTCGCCTTCGTCGGGCTCGTAGTCGCCGAGAAGAAGCCTGAACAACGTGCTTTTTCCGGAGCCGCTGGAGCCCACTACGGCAACCGTCTCCCCAAGGTCTACTTTGAAACTCACACCGGACAACGCCGGTTGGGAACTCCCGGGGTAGGTGAAAGTGACGTTTCGAAACTCGACGGCAGGGTAACGCGGGTCCGGGGAGAAGTCGGCGCCGTCTTTGCGTTCTATCGGTGTATCCAAGAGGTCGATTACCCTTCGGGCCGAAGCGGTTTCGGCAGCGATTTGTGCGAGAAGACGCGGCAACCGCTCCATGGGGAAGGACACGTAG
>DGDN01000004.1:2184-12365 GCA_002385465.1 Candidatus Fermentithermobacillaceae bacterium UBA3951 | reverse complement strand
AGATGTGTATAAGAGACAGAGCCTGGAGAGAGCCGCTGTCCGGAAGGCCCTGCGAAAGAGGGGTCCAGAAGGACTCCAGCTAGGTATCGTACAACTTCCCTAGGACTCGAACTGGGTTCGAGCGGGAGCACGACGAGGCCCCATCAAGCGGCTGAACTAGGGTGGAACCGCGGAACCCCGCCCCTTGACGGGACGGGGTTTTTTCATTGAGTTCTCAAGGGTAAGGAAGAGTGAGGAGGAGAGAGCGATGGCGGAAAAAGGGTATGAAGTGAGATGGGAAGACAGATCCTGCGTCTTGGAGAGCGGCAGCACCTACCTGGACGTCAAGAAGGCTTTCGGGTGGAAGAACGACGTCCTCATGGTTGGCGAAGGTGACGAGGCCAGGGAGCTTAGGGCACAGCTGACCGGAAGCTGCAGCGTTGTGCCGCTCACGTTCGACGACGAAAGGGCCAGGTGGGCGCTCAGGCATACTGCGGCGCACATCCTCGCCCAAGCCGTGAAGCGTTTGCGCCCCGAGGCGAAGCTGGCGATCGGCCCTGCCATCGAGGACGGGTTCTACTACGATTTTGACGTACCGACTCCCTTCACTCCCGAGGACCTCGAGAAAATCGAAGCGGAGATGAAGAAGATCGTCTCGGAGAACCTGCCCGTCGTGAGAGAAGAGATTGACAGGGAGTCGGCCAGAAAGCTTTTCCGAGATATGGATGAGCCCTACAAGGAAGAACTCCTGGAAGAACTGCCCGAAGGCGAGCCCATCTCTCTCTACCGCCAGGGCGAATTCGTGGACCTCTGCAGAGGCCCTCACGCGGTTTCCACGGGGATGGTAAAGGCCTTCAAACTCCTCAGCGTGGCCGGCGCCTACTGGCGCGGAGACGAGAAACTGCCCATGCTTCAGAGGATCTACGGCACGGCCTTCGTAAAGCAAGAAGACCTTAAGGCCCATCTCGACCGGCTTGAGGAAATCAAGAAACGGGATCACAGAAGGCTCGGCAAGGAACTGGATCTTTTCAGCATCCAGGAAGAGGGCGGACCGGGGCTTGTGTATTGGCATCCCAAAGGCGCGCTCATCCGCGAGATCATCGAGAACTTCTGGAGAGAAGAGCACAGGAAGAAAGGATACGATATCGTCTACTCGCCGCACATTGCCAAACTGGAACTCTGGAAGACGTCGGGACACTGGAACTGGTACAAGGACAACATGTACTCGCCCATGGCTGTCGAGGAAGTGGAGTACCTGCTCAAGCCCATGAACTGCCCGTTCCACATCTTGATGTTCAAGAACGCGACCAGGAGCTACCGCGACCTCCCCATGAGGATGGGCGAGCTCGGGACGGTCTACAGGTTTGAGCGATCGGGGGTGCTTCACGGCGCCCTCCGTGTCCGCGGGTTCACGCAGGACGATGCCCACCTATTCTGCACGCCGGAGCAGCTTGAGGACGAGATCGTCGGGGTCTTGGACCTTACCCAGTACATGCTCGGCGTGTTCGGGTACAGCGAGTACTACTGCATGCTCTCGGTACGCGATCCTGAGGACAAAGCCAAGTATGCGGGGGACGATTCGGTGTGGGAGATGGGCGAGGCGGCCCTTGCCGCGGCGCTCAAGCGCAAGAACCTTGAGTACAAGATCGACCTGGGAGAGGCGAAGTTCTACGGCCCCGCAATTGACATCAAGATTAAGGATGCCTTGGGGAGGCTCTGGCAGGGGCCGACAATCCAGGTGGACTTCAACCTCCCCGAGCGGTTTGACATAAGCTACATCGGCGAGGACGGCGCGAAGCACAGGCCGGTCATGATCCACAGGACCGTCTTGGGCAGCATGGAGAGGTTTGTGGCGGGCTTGGTCGAGCACTACGCCGGAGCCTTCCCGCTCTGGCTCTCGCCGACGCAGGTCGCCGTGATCCCGGTTTCAGAGAAGCAGGCTGAATACGCCCTGAAAGTCACGGAAGCGCTGAAGGAACGGGGGTTCCGGGTGGATTGTGACCTGGGCGCCGAGAAAATGGGGTACAAGATAAGGCAGGCCCAGCTCCAGAAGGTACCCTACATGCTCATAGTCGGTGCGAGGGAAGCCGAAAACGGCACGGTTTCCGTGCGCCACCGCTCGCTGGGCGACCTGGGGTCCTTCGCGCTCGAGGAGTTCATGGCGAGAGCGGGCGAAGAGGCGCGCGCCAAGGCGCTTCTGCCGCTTATGGGGCGGTCGGAGAAGGAATAAGTGCCTTAACTGAATGGCGGCCGACCGTCGTCCCGACGCAAGTCAAGGGCAACGGGTTGAAACTGACCGGCAGTTTGATTTTGACATCCGGCGCCATCCTGTATAGTATGTAGGAGTGCGCAGATTTTGCGCCGACAATGAAGCAGAAGCCATCCGCTTCTCACCTTACGGCTCGCCGAGCCGGCAAGGTTCACAGATAGAGGTTCGTCGCTTATCTATGCTTTTTAGCATGCGGCGGTTTCTGTGGGCGGGTGGTAACCCGCCCATCTTGATTAGAAAGGGCAGAGGGGAGGCTGAAAAGTATTAGTCAGGACCTAAGGGTCAACGAACAGATCCGGGTGAGAGAGGTAAGGTTGGTTTCCCCAGACGGGGAGCAGTTGGGCATCGTACCTACCCACGAAGCCCTGAGGATCGCCCGCGAGAGGGGCCTCGACCTGGTCGAGGTGGCGGCGCAGGCCAGACCGCCGGTATGCCGTATTATGGACTATTCCAAGTGGAAGTACGAGCAGTCAAAGCGCGCCAGAGAGGCCCGGCGGAGGCAGAAGACGCAGGATGTCAAGGAAGTCAAGATGAGACCCACCATAGACCAGCACGATTTCGAGGTGCGCGCGCGGTCGGCGGAGAGGTTTCTTCGTGAAGGTGACAAGGTAAAGGCGACAATCATGTTCCGGGGCAGGGAGATGGCCCATATCGAGAACGGTCAGAGGGTTCTCGAGAGACTCCTTGAGCGGGTAAAGGACATTTGTATTGTGGAGAGAGCGCCTAGGATCGAAGGACGCAACATGACAATGGTGCTTTCACCCAGGCCTCAGGCGCCAAGCCAGAGCTCAAAGCCGCCCGCAGAGAAGTCGAAGGCGGAGGAGCCGAAAGAAGCATGAGCTGTCGTCAGAGGGAGATGTTCCATAGTGGCCAAGAACAAGATGAAGACCCATAGCGGGGCTAAGAAGCGCTTTTTCGTGACCGGAACCGGCAAGATACGTCACTTCCATTCAGGCCACAGCCACAGGCTGGAGGGCAAAGACGCTGCAAGAAGGCGTCGCCTGAAGAAGGATTCAGGGATAACGAAGGTCCACGAGAAGAGGATCCGGACCCTTATTCCCTACAAGTAGGCTACGGACATTCAATAAGCGCTTGAGAAAGAGGGTAACGTAGATGCCTCGCGTCAAGACAGGCATTATCAACAAGCAGAGACACAAGAAGATACTGAAGCTCGCAAAGGGCTATTGGGGTAAGCGCTCCAAGTCGTTCCGCATGGCTAATGAGGCGGTCATAAAGGCTCTCCACTATGCCAGGAGGCACCGTCGGGAGAAGAAGAGAGAGTTCAGGAGCCTGTGGATCGCCCGGATCAACGCTGCAGCCAGACTGAACGGTATGAACTACAGCACTTTCATGAACGGACTCAAGAACGCGGGAGTCCAGGTAAACCGGCAGATGCTGGCCGACTTGGCCGTTAGCGACGAGAAGGCTTTCCGCGACCTCGTTGAAGTGGCGAAGGCCAAGGTCGCGAAGTAGGCTAAAGGTTTCATGTTGCGCGAAGTGCCGTGGAGGTTCATAAAGAGCCTTTCGGGCAAGAAGGAGCGAGAGAAGACCGGGATGACGCTGGTCGAGGGACCGCCTTCCGTGATGATGGCCCTCGAGTCGGGTGTGTCCATCGAATACCTGGTCATGTCGCGCTCCTTCTTTAGTTCGCCCGGAGGAGGAGAAGTGGAGCGGCTCCTCGGGAGAGGCCCGTCACCCCCCGAGGTGTTCACGGTGCCCGACGAGTTGTTTGAGCGGATGTCTGAGACCAAGAGCCCCCAAGGGGTCTTGTGCGTGGTGAGTGTACCTTTCCGGTTTCGAGAAGGAGTGCCCGCGAGCCCCTGGGTGGAGCCGCTGGAAGTTGTGGGCGTCGACATCCAAGACCCGGGAAACGTGGGCACCCTCGTGAGGTCGGCCTCGGCGGTGGGAGCATCGTCAGTGGTTTTCCTGGGCTCCAGTGCCGACCCGTTTTCTCCCAAGTGTATCCGGGCTTCGGCGGGGACTGTGTTTCGAGTAGCCGTGAAGAGCCCGGGCCGGCACGTAGCGCCGCCCGAATACTTGCTCAAGAGACACTCTGAGGGGCTGGAAGTGCTCAAGACCGTGCCCCAAAGAGGCGTTTCTCCGTGGGAAGCCGATCTTACGAAGGCTTTGTGTTTGGTTTTCGGGAACGAAGCCAAGGGGCTCCACGAGGACGTTTTGTCGCTCCCCGGTCAAGAGATATCCATCCCGATGCCGGGAGGGACAGAATCCCTGAACGTGGCGGTGGCTTCCGGGATCATCCTCTATGAAGCTCTCCGCCAAAGAATGGGACATTCCTAGATTTTGTCGCCGGAAAGGTGCATGGTATAATACCCGAAAGGAAGAGAAGCGGGGGGTAGCCATGCGACTTTCGGAAGCGTTCTGGAGTTTTTTTGAGAGAACCGGCTCTGTGGTTGCGTACCTCCTATATTGCCATTATCTTAGGATAGAGGAGACGATAAGGGACCGGGCGGTCCGAGATCTCACGTAGGTAGTCACCGGTTTCATACGTGCTTATCTAGGTTCAATCGATCTCTAGAGGTCGATACAGGTTAAGACGGGATACGGGCAATGAAGGAGAACGTGGGCGGAAGGTAGCGTTCAGAGAGGGGAACATGACGCTGCGAGTTCCCCCGTGAAACCGCCGGAATTCGCTCCGGAGCCTCCGGGCTGATGTTTGTAGGTCTGGCGTAACTCCCGCGATAAGGGAGCTCAGAGGGGGCCGGCACGGCCGGTCAAGCCTGGTGGTACCGCGGAAGCGAGAGCTTTCGTCCAACGGACGAAAGCTTTTTTATTTTCCATGCGAAAGGAGGAAGTAGGGGAAGGGCCGTCATCCCCGAGATCTATGAGAAACCAAGTGGACGACATGGGTGAACGCGTCCTGAGAGAGATCGAGGAAGCGAAAACCCTCGCCGGGCTCGACCAATTGCGCCTCAAGTACCTGGGTAAGAAGGGCGAGATCACGGCGCTTCTCAAGACCGTGGGTTCTCTCCCCAAAGAGGAGAGGCCCGGGTTTGGCGCCAAGGTGAATGCGCTCCGTGAGGTCATTGAGACGCGGCTTAGGGAGAAAACCGCATCCTTGGAGAGGGAAGCGCTTGAGGAGAAGGTCAGGCAGGAAGTGGTGGATGTCACGCTTCCGGGAAATCTCCCACAGGTTGGGAGCCTGCACCCGCTCACAAAGGCTCTCCGCGAGATTGTCGGTATTTTCTACGGCATGGGCTTCACGGTTTATGAGAGCCGGGAAGCCGAGACCGATGAGATGAACTTCGTAAAGCTGAACCTGGAGCCGGGGCACCCGGCGAGAGACGCCCAGGACACGCTCTATCTCACAGACACTACTCTGTTAAGGACCCATACTTCCCCGGGGCAAATAAGGGGCATGCTCGAGATGCAGGGGAGGCTCCCGGTTAGGTTTATCGTGCCCGGCAGGGTCTACCGCCGCGACCCGATGGATGCCTCTCACAGCCCGGTCTTCCACCAGGTGGAAGGGCTGGTCATCGACCGCCACATTACGTTCGAACACCTCAAGGGATGTTTCCTCGAGTTTGCCAGGGGTTTCTTCGGGCCCGATACGGAGATTAGGTTAAGGCCCAGCTATTTCCCTTTCACCGAGCCTTCTGCCGAGATTGACGTCTCATGCACCATCTGCAGGGGCAAGGGCTGTCAGGTCTGCGGTCGTACCGGCTGGCTGGAGCTTTCCGGGGCCGGGATGGCCCACCCGAGGGTGATACGAAACGGAGGATACGATCCGGATGAAGTCACCGGCTTCGCTTTCGGCTTTGGGCTTGATAGGGCAGCGATGCTCAAGTGGGGTATAGACGACCTCAGGGTATTGTTTGAGAACGACCTGAGGTTCCTTACCCAATTCGAAGGGCTGTAAGGGGGCGTGAGTCATGAAAGTGCCGTGGAAGTGGCTGAACGAATACGTAGATTTGGACTGGACGGTCGAGGAGACGTGCGAGAGGCTCACCCTTCTAGGCGTCAAGGTTGAAAACCTGACCCTTGAGAAGCTTGACTTGTCGGGCGTCGTTTCGGCGCTGGTGGAAGATGTTTCCCCTCACCCTTCCAGGCCGCATCTCAAGGTGGGGACCTTGAACACGGGCTCAAGGCGCTATACCGTGGTGAGCGGGGCTCCCGGTCTTGTAGAAGGAAATATCGTCCTCCTGGCCGCGCCTTCTTCGCGGATCCCCGGGGGGACGACCATCGAGACCAGGACGTTCGCAGGAGTCGAGTCTCAAGGCATGGTCGTCTGCGCCAATGAGATACTTGCCGGCGAGGAGCCTAGAAGCGGGGAAGACATCATTATCCTGCCGCCGGGAACTCCCCTGGGCCTAAGTGCCCAGGATATCCTCGATCTGGACGATTGGGTCATGGAATTGGACCTCACGGTAAACTACTCCCACTGCCTCTCGATCATGGGAGTGGCCATCGAAGCTTCCGCATTGTCCGGGAAGCCTCTCAAACTGCCTGACGTCTTCAGGAAATGGGACTGGGCCGGCCCCTTGGGAAGTCGCCGTCCTCCCGACGATCCAGATGAGGCCGGTGAGTGGAAAGTCGAACTCCCCGATCCCGACCTTTGCCCTCGATATGTCGGGAAGGTGGTGAGGGGAGTGCGTCCCGGTTACGCGCCCGTCGAGGTCGAGCGCAGGCTCATGCTCGCAGGCATGCGCCCCATAAGCGCCATCGTCGACGTCACAAACTATGTCATGCTTGAGACCGGCCAGCCCCTACACGCTTTCGATCTCGACAAGCTTGAGGGGAAAGTCATCTCGGCGAGAAGGGCCAGGCGGGGCGAGGTCATCGAGACCCTTGACGGTGAGGAAAGGCAATTGGAAGAGGGCATGCTCGTCATAGCCGATGCCCTCGGCCCGGTGGCGGTTGCGGGCGTCATGGGAGGAGCGCGCACGGAAGTGTCCATGGAAACCAAGAACATCCTCCTTGAGTCGGCGTTCTTCGCTCCCATTCCTACCCGTAAGACCTACAGGAAGCTTCGCTTGCGCACAGAAGCCTCCGCGAGGTTTGAGAAGACGGTGGATCCTACCGCCCAACCCGTAGCCATCGAGCGGGCCGCCGAGCTAATTGCAAGGTATACGGGTGGAATACCTGAGGTGGGGAGGACTGACGCAAACGTGATGGAGCCCGTGAGGAAATCCATCTCCTTCTCAACCAGGGTCGTAAGAAGGACTTTGGGAGCCCCCATCTCAGCCGGAAAATGCAGGGAGATATTCGAGGACCTCCACTTCGCGCCCGGACCTGTGAGGAAAGAGGGAGACTTCGAGACCATGGAAGTCACCGTCCCTCCCAGGAGGGTGGACATCGAAGAGGAAATCGACCTGTGCGAAGAGATCGCAAGGTTTTACGGGTATCACAGGTTTGAGCCCAAGCCACTCACTCCGGCCACACCCGGAGGGCCGCCGAACAAGGAGTACGTCTGGTTCGATAGGATGAAGGATTTCCTAGTAGCCATGGGCGGTCGCGAAGTGGTGACTACGTCGCTCCTGGCTCCGGATGACCTTCTGGCCATGGGTTGGGATGCTTCAGATACTCGTTCTACGGGGGTACCGCTCATGGATCCCCTGTCATCCAGCGAGTCAATCCTAAGGACCAGCCTCCTTCCCGGGCTCCTGAAGGTTGTCTCCCGGAACCAGAGCGTGAGGATGCCCGGAGGCTTCTTCTGGGAGACGGGGCGCGTTTTCTTCCCGTCAACTGAAGAGCTTCCCCTTGAAGCCCTCCAACTGGGGCTTGTCATGTACGGTGCACTGAAGGAAGGCTCTTGGGTGGAAGGAGAGTCGGAAGCCACATTCTTCAGGTTAAAGGGAGTTACAGAAACCCTCTTGAGGCTCATGGGATGTGATGCCTCATTCTTGCCCGGCGCGTCCATGCCGTTCCATCCCGGGATATCTGCCCGGGTGGTTGCGGGGCATTCGACCGTCGGCGAACTGGGCGAGCTCCACCCGCTCGTCAAGAAGAACCTAAATCTCACGGGGAAGTGTGCCCTGGCATGGTTCTCGGTTGAAGCCATTTTGGCAATGGCCAGGGAGAAACGGTTCAGCCCCATCTCCAAGTTCATGCCGGTCGAGCGCGATATCGCGGTGGTGGTTCAGGCCGGCGTGCCTGCCGGAGCGGTCGTCAAGATCGTCAAAGAGACGGCGCGAGACCTTCACTCGGTCACCGTGTTTGACGTCTACGACAAGCCGCCAATCCCCGAAGGGAAAAAGAGCATTGCTCTCCGGCTCACGTATAGCCCCACCGACCGCACGCTGACGGAGGAAGACCTGTCTCTAGACCGGGAACGTATCGTCAAGGCGCTTCGCGACGGAGTCGGAGGGGAGATCCGCCTCTAAGGCGCAAGGCATGATACCGGACCGCCTCCTCGCCCCTCGGGCGGGGAGGCTTCGATTTTGTCTCTAGTCGCTCCCGCTAAGGTTGCCCGCACCGTCCTCCGGGGAGCCAGGATCTTTCATAATCAGGTTTTCCGTAACGTATTCTTCCAAGGAGACTGAGCTCTGGAAAGGGATGACACGTGCGAGTCCTCAAACGCTTTGGAAGCGTGGCCGCCATAGCGGCCCTCATAGTGCTCTCCCTCATAGTAAGAGGAGCCGCATCTCCGGAAAACCCGGCCTTCGTGCGAAATGACGAGCCCTCGGAACCGCTTGTCCCCTCCCGTATCCCGGTAAGGAGAAACGACGTCTACGACCTCAAGGTGCGCCTTACTGAACTGGGTTTCTACTCGGGCCCCATTGATGACGTCTACGATGAGGCGGCAGTGAGCGCAGTGAAAGCCTTTCAGAAGAGCTACTGGCTAACCCCCGATGGCGTTGTGGAGAAGACCACTTGGCGGGCTCTGGGTCACGGCGTGATCCGGCCGGCGACCGGCGACACCGGCCCCTTGCCTGAAGGAGTCGTTGAGATCGAGGTCGATACGGCGACGCTCACCTTGACGGTGCTCGTGGACGGTAAACCCTGCCGCACGTATCCGATAGCAGGCGGGAAATGGACCGACCTCACACCCGTGGGTGAGTGGAAAATAATCGACAAGGGCTACAAAGTTGGGGGGCCCTTCGGTTCTCGCTGGATGGCCCTCAACGTGCCGTGGGGGAATTACGGCATACACGGTACCGACAGGCCGTGGTCCATAGGTTCCTACGCCAGCGCGGGGTGTGTCCGCATGTTCAACGAGGATATCGAGGAGCTATACGACCTCGTGGAAATCGGCACCAGGGTGAAGATAAAGGGGTATTTGCCCAGGCTCAACTGGAACCGCCCGTTTACCTACGGGACGGAAGGTCCAGAGGTGGTGGTCCTTCAGGAAGGCCTCCGCCAGTTCGGGTTCGACGCCGGCCCGTGCGACGGCATCTTGGGAGAGAGGACGGAGGCAATGCTTAACGAGATGGCGACCGTCTTTGGTTTTGGAAAGGGAAGGACCGTCGTCCGTGACCTCATCACAGTAATGGGGATAAGGGGAAGCTGATATGGCAAAGTGGCTTATGAGGCGGGGAAATGCAGGTAACCCGGGCATCCACCGGCTGTTCACCAAAAGGCCTTTCCGGGCGTTTAGGCGGCGGGCCTTGGCGGTAGCCTCCTTTTTTCTTATCATCACCACGTTGTCCTCCTGTCTTGGGCGTCCGGGAGTCCCCGAGAAATACGACCTAAAGGGTGTGAGGCTGGTTGTTTGGGACGCGCTGCAAGTAAAGTTCCCCGGATACGGCGACTACGCGGAAGAGGTGTCTCGCGTAATAGAGGTTTTCTGCCTCGAGACGGGCGTTGCGGTAGACCTCAAATACGCTGAAAGGCGCGAAGTCATGGGCCTTCTCTCCGGCGCCGTCCCCGCGAGTACGGCCCAAACACCCCACCTCGTCTTTTCCGGCGAATGCCCGGTAATATCCGATAACCTAGAGGATGTCGGCGACGCGGTAGACCCGGACCTTTTCTTGGA
>DGDN01000004.1:0-1978 GCA_002385465.1 Candidatus Fermentithermobacillaceae bacterium UBA3951 | reverse complement strand
GTATAGGGAGCTATCGGGACAAAGCGAAGACGGTGAAAGCCTAGGTGACTCCGCCGCGGTCCCGAAGCCGTCAAGAACTGCATACTGGACCGATTCGCCTCTATTCTTGAGGTGCGTCCTCGATGCGCCCGGAGCATCGTGGGACGCCGGTTCGGTCATCCAATACGCCGAGTGGGTCAGAGACTCTTACGGTCCTCCCCAAGATGATCCACTTAGCGCGTGGCAATACGGGCAAGTGGACGCCCTCTATCCCGTAAACCCGTATCTCTACAAGTGGCTCAAGGTCACGCAAGCCGAAGACGTCCCCGTTACCATCGTCCCGCCCGATACCCCGTTTGGAGACACCCGTTTCTATTACACCGTCCCCGCCTACCTCGTTCTTTGCGAAGGTGGAGCCGAGAAGGCCGCCGCCGCTGAGCTCGGGCGGCGCCTCGCCGCGAGCCTGGGGAGGTGGGCTGCCCGGACTTTGGGGTGCATCCCTGCTTTGGTCGAGGATATGCCCATTTTCAATCTGGAAAGCGGCTTTAGCTATTCCGAGCGCAGGAGAATATGGAATTCTGTAAGCGGCGGTGAAGCGGTCGCGCCTTTGGTCTCTGACTACCTGCAAACTGTCTCCCTCACGGGGGCCCTTCAAGGGCCGCTCCAATCCTTCTTCTCCGGAAAGGCCGGCATCCAGAGTCTCCAAGAGCTTATCTACGAGGCCTTCTCTAGGCATACTAGACCGTAAGGCTTAGAGCCCACCACTTCCGGAGGGGAATTCATTGCAGGCATTCCTAGGCGAATTGAGAGGTTTGGTGCTTCGCACGCTTCTTCTTTTCTTCCTGACTCTTGCTGCCGTGAGGGTCACTGGAAAACGGTCGGTAGGACAGCTCGCGCCCTTCGACCTCACCATCGTCATAATGATCGGTTCTATCGCTGCGCTTCCGCTGGAAGACCCTGAGATCAGCATCTGGGCAGGCATTATCCCCATCATTGTGCTGTGCGTCCTTGAATTCATCCTTAGTACCCTATCCGTGAGATGGAGGGGGCTCGAGAAGTTAACCCAAGGCACTTCCACTCCGGTGGTGCTAAACGGCCAGATACTCTACGACAACTTGAAGAAGGAGAGGGTTTCTGAAGCCGACTTGCACATAATCCTGAGGCAGGCGGGAGCCGAGAGGGTGGAGGACATCGCCCTCGCCGTCCTTGAGCCCACCGGACAGTGCTCGGTCATAAAGAAGAAGGAAGCACAACCGGTTACCCCGAAAGACATGGACGTAATGACCCTCACCGGGATTGACGCCATCAGAGAGCAGGTTGTAAGCCGCGGCAGGGAGCGATTCGCGGATGTCTTCCGGTCGGCGTCACGGAGGAGTCTTGTCCAAAGGAAGCGAAATCCTATTTGAGATGCGAAGGTACCTAGCGGCATGAATGGCTGCAAGAATGACCGTGAAAATGGCTGTGAGAATGGCTGTGACCGGGAGGGACCGTTGTGCTGGCGGAGATAAGGGCAAGAGCGCTTGACTTTCCTTCATATCTGGAAAAGGCGGACATGAACGGGCCGACCATGAGAGAGAATTTCGAGGATACCCGCATAGGCGAGGGCGACCGCGAGTATTTCGACCGCCTTGCCGAGAGGCTCCCCAAGGGCTCGGTCTCAGTCTTGGCGCTTTCGGAGTCCTGGTGCGGGGACTGCGTCGAAAACGTGCCTGTTTTCGCCAAGGTGGCTCACGAATACCCGTTCCTTGAACTCTTGATACTTCCCAGGGATACCAACCTGGATATCATGGACCGCTACCTTACCGGCGGGAAGCGTACAATTCCCGTATTCGTCTTCTTCGACGAGTCCGGAGAGGAGTTCGACCGGTTCATTGAACGCCCCCCCGGGGCCCACAAGTTCATGGAAGAAGCCAGGAGCCGTTTGGCCGACCTTTCTCCCGAAGAACAGAAGAAGGGCATGTACAAGGCCAGGGCCGACCTGAGAAAACTTTACAAGACC
>DGDN01000094.1:17188-17376 GCA_002385465.1 Candidatus Fermentithermobacillaceae bacterium UBA3951 | reverse complement strand
GGCGCGTTTTCCCGTGCCCTGGAGACCGTGAGGCCTGCGGGACCCCTCCTGGGGCAGGTAATCTACATAGATCCGGGACACGGCGGCATCGATCCTGGGGCATGTGGCGCCACGGTAGTCGAGAAGGACGTGGTCCTTCAAGTCGCTCTTTATCTCGGCGTAAGGCTCGAGCGGAACGGCGCCAAAGT
>DGDN01000094.1:11714-16980 GCA_002385465.1 Candidatus Fermentithermobacillaceae bacterium UBA3951 | reverse complement strand
CAAGGACCGGGGATTACGACCTGGAGTCTGAAGAAAAGAGCGACGTCAGGGCGCGCATCGACCTGATAGAGTCCTCGGGCGCCACTTTGGTGATCTCGCTGCACTGCAACGCCTTCACCGACTCCGCTGAATACGGCGCCCAGACTTTCTACAACGCTCAGAGACATCCGGAGTCTGGGCGTCTTGCCGAGACCATCCAGAAAGAGCTCCAAGAGCACACCGACACGTACCGGGAGGCGTCTGCCCGGATCGACCACTTCATCCTGAACGCTTCCGAAGTGCCGGCCGTTACCGTCGAGCTGGGGTTCCTATCAAACCCGCGCGAGGAGAACCTCCTCGGTTCGGCTTCATACCGGCGGAAGCTGGCCGACATCTTGGAGCGGGCCATAATCAAGTTTGTTGAGGAGAAAGACCTCTAGAGGAAAAGGATCTTCAAAAAGGAGTGCTAGGAAGGGCTCTTATCTATCCCGTGCTTGGCCATCCTGTAGTATAGAGATTGTCTGCTTATCCCCAACTCTCTGGCAGCGCGCGAGATATTGCCCCCGGTCTTCTCAAGGGCTTCTTGGATGAACCTGGCTTCGGCCAACGCGATCCTGTCGTCGACGGTGCCGCCCACGGACGCGCCTGCAATGTCGATGTTGTCTTCTCTTATTGTCCTGGGAAGGTCCGCGGCGGTGATAACCCGTTTTCCCGACGAGAGTGTCAAGGCAGACTCGACGGCGTTTCTGAGTTCTCTCACATTGCCCGGCCAGTCGTAAGCGATGAGGCGCTCCAATGCTTCTTGGGAATACTCGGGCGCTTTCATGCCGAGGTTTTGGGCGTAGGTTTCAGTCATCTTCCGCACAAGTACAGGGATATCTTCCCTTCGCGCCCTAAGGGGCGGCAGTTCTATAGAGATGGCTGCCAGGCGATAGTACAAGTCGCTGCGCAGGCGTCCTTGTCTCACGGCGAGCATGGGATCGCAGTTGGCGGCAGCGATGACGCGCACGTTGACCGGTATGAGGCGATTTCCGCCGATCCTTCGGACTGCCTGCTCCTCAACTGCTCTCAGGAGTTTGGACTGAAGGGTTGGGCTTGCCGAGACCACCTCGTCCAGGAATAGGGTCCCGCCGCCGGCCTGCTCGAAAAGGCCTTCCTTATCCATCGCCCCCGTAAAGGCTCCTTTAGCCGTACCGAACAGCATGCTCTCTGCCAGCGATTCGGGGAGGGCAGAGCAATTTACCGCTACGAAAAGCTCGGCGGACCTGGGGCTTGCGTTGTGGATGCTCTGGGCGAAGAGCTCCTTTCCGGTGCCGGTTTCGCCCCAAATGAGGACCGGGGAGTCGGTCCTCGCGGCGCTTTCGGCCAGGGACTTCGCGTGAAGCAGCAAGGGGCTGACTCCAAGGACGTCATCGAAGGTGTACATGGTGTAGTTGGGTCTGAGAGTACGCCTAGGGCCTGTCGCGGGAGGCTTCGTGCCCTGCACTTGGAGAAGCTTCTGGGATAAGTGCCTCACTCTCGAAATGGTCTTGGCGACCTCCATGGCTGCTACGCACTTGCCGTGTACGATGATTGGCATCGTGCTGTTGACCGTTGTGACCAAATCTCCGGCGGGTGTCTTGTAAGTCTGGGCGACGTCGTAGATGGGCTCGCCGGTCTCAAGAACTTTGAGGAGGGTGCTGTTTTCGGGATTTAGGTGGGGAAACACTTTGCGAAGGGGGAGCCCCAAGACCCTCTCCGGATCGATCCCTTCGATTGCCCCCATGGCCGCGTTGTAGAAGATGGTTACCCCTGCGCTGTTCACGATGTGTATGCCTTCGTTGATGACAGAGAGAGCGGCCGAGTTTACCAGTGAAGAGTAGTCGTCGGGGTTCGGCATCATATCGGAGAGGCTCTTGGCAAGCTTCTGCGCGCCCCCGCCGAGTGTCTTTGGCGTTTCCCTACCGGCTAAGTCCATCTATCGTTCCTCCACTACCCAATGCGTTTCCCTACCGGATAAGCCCATCTACCGTTCTTCCACTATCCAATGACTTGCCTACCCTACCTGTCGCTCCAATGGCTGCTTGGAAGGTCACGTGACTGCCCGGGAGCCGTCCCGCCGGCAGGTCCGGTAATCCCGCCTACAGTGCCTGATTTCTTGACAGCTATGTCACATAATTAGACACTTCTGGGCACTAATCCATTCTACGTGACCCATAAATCTCCCTCTTACGCTCCTTAATTCACTCCTTAATTTAGATGGCACGGATTATGCTTAAGATACGGGTGAGTAGGATTTTCACCATGTGGAGGAGATGTGAATGAGCAAGGAACCCTTGAGGGTGCTCTTGTGGGGACTTGGCGCCATGGGCAGCGGGATGGCCCGGATCCTCCTGGAGAAAGAAGGAGTTGAAATCGTGGCCGCTGTCGCCCAGACTAGCGCGAAAGCGGGCAAGGACCTGGGCGAAGTACTCGGGGTGGAAAAGAGGACCGGAGTTACGGTCACCAATGACATCGGAAATGCCCTTAACACCAAACCGGATGTGGTGCTGCTCAACACCGCCTCCTTCGTGAAAGAAGTGTTTCCGCAGATAAAACTCATCCTTGAGCGCGGGTCAAACGTAATCACCATCGCAGAGGAGATGGCTTATCCATGGGCTTCCGAGCCCGGGCTGTCGGATGAGATCGACCGCCTCGCCAAGGCCGCGGGCAAGACCGTCCTTGGGACCGGGATCAACCCTGGTTTCATCCTGGATACTTTGGTAATAGCCCTGACAGGCATATGCGCCGAGGTCAAGCACATCCACGCCAAGAGGGTCAACAACCTGGCGCCCTTCGGGCCTACTGTAATGCGCACCCAGGGCGTCGGGACCACTCCTGAGGGCTTCAGAGAGGGCCTCAAGACCGGCGAAATAGTAGGCCACGTCGGGTTCCCGCAGTCGGTCTACCTTATCGGCAAGGCGCTGGGATGGAAGATTGACAGGGTAATTGAGGAACGGGAGCCAATAATCACGAATGTGCCCAGAAAGACGCAGTACATAGAAGTGTCTGCAGGGAATGTGGCCGGGTGCAGGCATACCGCCAGGGCGTATGTGGGAGACCGGGAAGTAGTGTTCTTGGAGCACCCGCAGCAGATATGTCCCGAGGCAGAAGGCGTTGAGACCGGCGACTATATCACCATCGACGGGACTCCGCCGGTCAGCTTGTCCATAAAGCCCGAAGTCCCGGGTGGCACCGGTACGATGGCGATTGCGGTCAACATGATCCCCGATGTCAATGCTGCAAGACCGGGTCTTCTCACGATGGCGGACCTCCCCGTGCCCCGCGGGATCGTGGGCTCGTTCGCCGGGGCGAAGCGCGGGTAGAGGGACTGCCAAGGCCGCTCGCGGCAATTCCCGCGGGTTCTTGGCGTCTACCTAGAGTCTAGAGTCCAACTGAAGTCACGGAGTCGCGACGAGTTTGGAAAGGTCGCTAAACCAAGTAAGAGTCGAAAGGTGGAAGATACCATGAGCCAAAGGTGCTCGAAAGGTGACTGGGTGATGATCCATAAGGTAATTCTGGAGCCTCACCAGCGCAGCAAAGACTTGCCTGAGGACACGGCCAAGGTGCCCCTTGAGGCCTGGATTAAAGGATGGGCTTCCGAAAGCGCCGAGGTCGGTCAGGAAGTCGAGATAACCACCCTGTCAGGGCGGACCGTGAAGGGGCGCCTAGTCGAAGTGAATCCGGGGTTCACTCATACCTACGGACCCGCGGTGCCTGAGCTCACCCCTATAGGACGGGAGCTCAGGGCGGTTCTCAAGGAGGCGAAAAATCGTGGCTAGAGATACCTCTTACCAGGCAGTAATGGCCAGGCAGAACGAGATAATGAAGAAGTCGCTGGGTATGGACTACGAACAGTTTGTGAGCGGGCCCATCGCATTTGACTACGAGGCCATGATGTCGGGGACAGGATATACCCTTGAGAAGATACGGGAGATACAGAGGGAAGTGGGAGTAGGGGAGACTCCGCTCCTAGAGCTCCGTAACATCACCGAACTGGTCAGGCGAAACGCCAAGCCGGGGTACGGCGCCCGCATACTGGTGAAAGACGAAGCTTGCAACCCCTCCGGAAGCTTCAAAGACAGGAGGGCATCGGTTTCTCTGTATCACGCCGCCAAGCTGGGATATCCCGGAGCGCTGGCAGCCACCTCAGGCAACTACGGTGCTGCAGTGGCGTCACAGGCGGCCATGAGGAACCTCGGTTGCATAATAGTCCAGGAGGTCTTCGATTCAAGGTACGTGGGGCAGCCTGAGATCATTGAGAAGACCAGGAAGTGCGAGGCCTTCGGCGCCGAAGTGATCCAGCTTACCGTGGGGCCTGAGCTCTTCTATTTGGCCCTCTTGCTCCTCGAGGAGACCGGGTACTTCAACGCTTCGCTCTACAGTTCTTTTGGAGTGGCGGGCATAGAGACCATAGGGACCGAGATCGCCGAGCAGTGCCGCGCCCGCTACGGAAAAGACCCTGCTTACGTGGTGATTACTCATGCCGGCGGAGGCAACGTGACTGGGACTGCCAGGGGCCTTCGCAAGGCGGGCGCAGACAAGTCGGTCGTCATCGGCGCAAGCGTGGACCTAACCGGACTCCACATGGCATCCGACCGGGACTTCAACCGTAAGTCCTTCACGACAGGTCACACGGGTTTTGGTGTCCCCTTCGCCACGTGGCCTGATCGCACGGACGTGCCCAAGAACGCTGCCCGGCCCCTCCGCTACATGGATAGGTACGTTACCGTCACCCAGGGCGAAGTCTTTTACGTCACCGAAGTCGCGGCTACCGTCGAAGGGCTCGAGCGCGGACCTGCCGGCAATACATCTCTCGCCGCCGCCATCCCGCTGGCTGCCGAGCTTCCCGAAGACGAGATAGTGGTCGTCCAGGAGACCGAATACACTGGGGCGGGCAAGCACCCCCAGGCTCAGCTCGACTTCGCCAGGAGGAACGGAGTTGAAGTCAGGCGCGGAGACCCCAGGGAGAACGTCCCGGGTAAGTCCATCGTGATCCCGGAAGACTTCTCGCAGCTCCACGTCACAGAAGTGTCCCTTGACCGCATGAGGAGGTCCTATATAAGGAACGCCGTCCAGAGGAACGGCCTAAGAGAGGTCAATGAAGAGGAGGTCCGGTTCCTTTCGGAAGACTCAAAGCTCTCTCTCGAGGACGTCTGCAAGGTGCTCGAAGAGTTTGGGGTGAAAGTCCGTGGGTAGAGAAACCGGAGCGGCCAAAGAAGCCGCACGAAACGACGACGTCTCAGAGACCAAGAAGGCCGGAGAGACC
>DGDN01000094.1:452-11538 GCA_002385465.1 Candidatus Fermentithermobacillaceae bacterium UBA3951 | reverse complement strand
CCGGAGAGACCAGAGAGGAATACCTGGCCAGGCGGAGACAAGAGATCAAGGGGCTTTCTGACGACGAGCTCAAGGCGCGGTTCTGGCAGCTGGCCGAGGAGATAGTGAAGCCCCTTTATGACCTGGCTTACACGCACACCTCGCCCTCGATTGAACGGTCGGTGCTCCTCAGGATGGGTTTTTCAAGCCTCGAATCCAAAGCCATAGTCTCCCATGCGGAGAAGATGCGCCTCCTCGGGAAAGGCGCCGGGCATCTCGTGCTTAGGTACGCCAAGATGACCGGAAAGCCCTATCTCGAGGCCGGAAAAGACTTGTGCGTCGACTTGGAGGCTTGGGATGACCTAAAGGCTGCGTTTGAAAGGGGGGCATCCCGGTGAAGGAGGACCGGTTCGAAAAACTCGAAAAACCGGAATCGGCCGGGAAACTCGGGCCTCACGGCAGACTGGATCCATCCAAGAAACTTGACGTCCGAGAAATACTCCGGGACCTTGAGAACTACCGCCCCAGGAGGCATGGGTGGACCTGGAGGAAGAAGGTCTCTGACAACAAGGTCGGCCCCTTCCGCTACAAAGAAACGTCGGAATCGCTGGAACGCTCGGTACCCTTGCCTGCCGCCAAGTACTTCGGCGGGATAGACCCACAGCCCGATTGCGTTATTACCACGGAGATAGCCTCGGGACGCTTTGAGGACGACATAAGGCGCATGAGGATGGCCGCGTGGCACGGCGCGGACCACATGATGGTCATTCGCACTACCGGTCAGAGCCACATCGACGGGCTCCTTGAGGGGACTCCCGAAGGAGTGGGAGGCATACCGATCACCAGGAAGCAGCTAAGGGCTACGCGAAAGGCCCTGGACCTCATTGAGGACGAGGTAGGACGCCCAATCAACTTCCACTCGTACGTATCGGGGGTGGCGGGTCCCGAGATAGCGGTCCTTTTCGCCGAAGAAGGCGTAAACGGCGCCCACCAGGACCCCCAGTACAACGTCCTGTACAGAAACGTGAACATGCAGCGGTCTTTCGTGGACGCGGCGGTTGCCAAGAGGATCATGGCCGAATTCGGGCTCCTTCAGATAGACGGCGCCCACAATGCCAACGCCACCGCCCGTGAGGCTTGGAAGGTAATGCCCGAGCTCCTTGTCCAGCACGCGATCAATTGCGCTTTCTCGCGGATGGTGGGAATGAGCGCGGACAAGATCGCCCTTTCGTCGGTCCCGCCGACTGCGCCTCCGGCTCCGGCCATGTCCTATGACCTGCCGTATGCCGTTACCTTAAGGTGGCTTTTCTCTGATTACAAGGTAAGGGCACAGCAAAACACCAGGTACATAGAGTCGGATATGAGGGAAGCAACGGTAACCCACACCCTAAACCTCGTGCTTACGCGGCTCACTTCGGCCGACGTGCAGAGCACGATCACGCCGGACGAGGGCAGGAACGTCCCCTGGCACTACAACAACTTGGCCGCGGTGGATACGGCGAAGCAGGCTCTCCTGGCAGTAGACGGCCTTAAGGAAATGGTGGAAATCAAGAGGGAAGGCCCATTCCGGGAGACCGTGAGAGACCTCGCCGAGCGGGCCGTCTTGTTCCTTGAAGAGGTAAAGGAAAAAGGCTATTTCGGAGCGGTCGCAAGCGGGATGTTCGTCGACTCGGGGTTCTATCCCGAGAGGAACGGAGACGGCATCCGGCGTGACCCGGACGGCGGCGTCGGCTACGGCAGCATCGTCGAAAGGGACAGGGACTACTTCGCGCCTGTGTGCCATCACTTTGGGTACCAGGATCCGTCCCGGGCGAAAGAACGTCTCTGCGAAGAAATCGGCGGCTGTACTTTCTGCGATCCCGCCAAGATCGTCTACATAGACGAGCTCGACCCCGAAGACAATGTGGAGAAGCGGTTGGAAAGGGCGGCCGAAGAACTGGGCGATGACATGGTGAAGCCCGAAGTGCAGTGGGCGGGCGACGGTTACCTGACTCTCACCATGTTCATTCCCGAGCCCGAGCGGGTTGCCGAGTATGCCGCGCTGGAGATCGCGAAAAGGCTCAACCTCGAAAACCCAGAAGTGATCCATAAAGGCATCGCCCATCCCGCCGAAGGGACGGTCGTGGAAGTAAAGGCCGTCGTGCCCTTCGGGATCAAGCGCGATTCGCTCAAGATCCCGGACAAACCGGCCGTTCTCTCCGCCGAAGAGATTCGCGAGGAAATAAAGAAGCGGCCCATGAAGGTCGTGTGCGCAACGGTAGGAGAAGACGAGCACTCCGTGGGGATGAGGGAGATCATCGACATCAAACACGGAGGCATTGAAGGGTTCGGTATCAAGGCGACTTACCTGGGGACCTCGGTGCCCATCGACAAAGTGGTCAACGCGGCCATCGAGGAAGACGCAGATGCCATCCTCATATCCACGATAATCAGCCACGCCGACATCCACAGGAAGAACATGGAACGCCTCGCTAGACTCTGTGAAGAGAAGGGCGTCAGACAGAAGTTCATACTCGTGGGCGGCGGTACTCAAGTGACCAACGACCTGGCCGTGCAGGCCGGGCTTGACGCAGGGTTCGGGCGTGGAACTAAAGGCATTGACGTGGCTTCGTTCCTCGTCAAGAAGCGAAGGGAGCGCCTCGGATTGGAGAATCCTTCATGAAACCCGATGTATTGGTGTTTGAAATAGGGAGTACGACCACCACCGTCAACGCGTTCGTGCTAGGTGAACATCCCCGGTACTTGGGACAGGGGATGTCCCCTACCACGGTGGACCGCGGGGATGCCCTCCTGGGCCTTGAGGCGGCGCTCGTTGATCTCTGTGAGAAAACCGGCTTGGAGTTGGAACCAAGCCCTCTCATGCTGGCCGCCTCAAGCGCCGCAGGCGGACTCTCGATGACCGTCCACGGTCTCGTCTACGATATGACCGCCAGGGCCGCCAAAGAGGCAGCATTGGGGGCCGGGGCCGTGGTCAAGTTCGTCACGGCCGGCGACATGACCGAGTATGACCTTAAGGAGCTTGAGAGGATAGACCCGAAGATCATACTCCTTGCGGGCGGCGTTGATTACGGCGAGAAAGGGACGGCGGTGAGAAATGCCGGGCGGCTCGCTCGGGCCGGCGTAAAGGCCCCCGTGGTCTATGCGGGGAACATCGCCGCCAGGGCGGAAGTGGCGGATATCCTCGAGAGGGCCGGCATCAAGTTCTACCTGGTGGATAACGTGTACCCGCGGGTTGATGAACTGGTTGTTGAGCCCGCCAGAAGGATTATCCAGGACGTGTTCGAAGAACACATCGTAAAGGCTCCTGGCATGGACAACCTGCGCAAGATGGTGAAGGGGACGGTAATGCCGACTCCGGGGGCCGTCATGGAGGCGTGCAAATTGCTCCACCCCGTCCTCGGCGACCTCCTCTGCATCGATGTGGGAGGGGCCACGACCGACGTTCATTCGGTCGCATCCGGGAGTCCGGAGATACAGGCTATCTTGGAAAGCCCGGAGCCCTGGGCTAAGAGGACCGTTGAGGGCGACCTGGGCATCCACAGGAACGCGGCCAACGTGTACTCAATGGTGGAAGACCGGGCGGAGAGGGACCTCGGGTTCGACCCATCGCCTTATCTTGAGAACTTGAGCGTGATCCCCGGTTGTCCCGAGGAAATCGCGCTGATTCGCTACCTTACGGCTCAAGCCTGTAAGGCTGCCCTGGCGAGACACGCGGGTTCTCTCAAGTTCCTCTACGGCCCGTCGGGCAAGCAGACCATAGCGTCGGGTAAGGACCTCACCAGCGTACACACGATAATCGGCACGGGAGGCCCGCTTAGCAGGCTGGCGGGCACAGAAGAGGTGCTCAAGGGCTTGGTAGGTCAGGGTCCGGGGAGGGAGCTGTACCCTAAGGATGCCGGTATCTTGATCGACAAGGACTACATTATGGCGGCGTGCGGCGTCTTGTCGCGGCAGTTCCCTGAAGAGGCGAGGAAAATCCTTATGGACGGATTGGAGGCCCGAAAGTGAAATGCCCTTCCATATCCATTGATATCGAGAAAATCAGGCACAACGCGGTCACTGTCTCGCGCCTCCTTGCGTCTTCGGGCCTTAGGTTTGTTGCCGTCAACAAGGCGACCTCTGGCCATCCGGAAGTCGCCCGGGCGATGCTGGCAGGCAACCCCCTGGCCGTGGCCGATTCCCGTATTGAGAACTTGCGGCGCCTTAGGGAGAGCGGGTACCGGGGCGAAACGGTCCTGCTCAGGGCGCCGTCTCCGTCACGGTGCAAAGAGGCGGCAGAGGTTACGGATACAAGCCTTGTCTCAGAAGTGTCTATAGCCCGGGCCCTGGGCGATGCTGCCCGTTCACGGGGTAAGACGCACAACGTTGTCCTCATGGTTGACCTCGGGGACCGGAGAGAAGGGGTCCTCCCCGAAGAAGTGCCGGAGGTCGCGAAAGCCATGTCTTCCCTCCCGGGGGTTCGGCTTATCGGGATCGGGACAAACCTTGCCTGCTACGGAGGAGTCATACCCACCCGGGATAAAATGGAGGCGCTCCTTGAGGTGAAGGAGCGTGTCGAAAAAGCGGTAGGTTTTGCTCTGGAGCGTGTTTCGGGCGGCAACTCCGCTAATATGCCCCTGGTCATGAGGGGAGAGATGCCACGCGGGGTTACCGAACTACGGCTCGGAGAAAGCGTGATCCTTGGGACCGAGGCCGTGGAGAGGACCTTGATCCCCGGTTGTCACAAGGACGCCTTTACGGTCCATGCAGAGATAATCGAGCTAATCAGGAAGCCTTCAATGCCCTCGGGGAAAATAGGTCAGGACGCGTTTGGAGCGGTCCCGCTCATAGTCGATAGAGGCGTAAGGAGGAGGGCCATCCTTGCCATCGGCAGGCAAGATGTAGACCCCGACGGCCTCTCACCCGTGGATGAGGGCGTGATCGTCATCGGCGCATCTTCCGACCACCTCATCTGCGACGTGGAGGACGCGGGCGACCGCGTGAAGGTAGGTAGCGTGCTTTCTTTCATCCCGAATTACAGCGCGCTTTTGAGGCTCATGACTTCACCCTATGTTGAGAAGGTGGTGAAAAAGCCGTGAAATCCGGAGTGGTCTTGGCCGGGCTTTCACCCCACCCGCCCATCATGGTCCCTGAAGTGGGGAGGGGCGAAGAGCAAAACGCGCCCGGGACCTTGCGGGCCCTGGATACCCTGGGGCAGCGATTCGCCTCCGCCGATTACGACACCCTCGTGATCATCACTCCCCACGGGCTCGTGCTTCGCGATGCCGTCTCGGTACGGGGAGACGCTACGCTCGAGGGCGACTTGGGCAGCTTCGGCGCAAGGAGAGTGAGCTTTACTGCGAAGAGCGACCTTGGTCTTGTGAAGGAGATCGCGGTTGCGTCCAAAGAAGACGGGCTTAGCACCGTCCTCCTGGACCGGCGAAGGCTGGACGGCTATATGGCCGAAAGGCGCCTGGACCACGGAGTCCTGGTGCCCCTCTACTACCTGGCAAAACACGGGTTTTCAAAGCCCGTTGCAATCGTGAATATAGGTTTTCTTTCGCTATTGGACCTCTACCGCTACGGCGCGGCGATCGCCCGGGCGTCCAAGCGTTTGGGGAGACGGATAGCTGTCTTGGCTTCAGGCGACCTTTCCCACAGGCTGAAGCCGGACGCACCTGCGGGGTACAACCCGAAGGGGAAGGTCTTCGACGAGACGCTCATGGGTTACCTCAGGGACTTTAGTCCCAAAGACATACTGGGCATGCCCGAAGACCTCGCTCAAGATGCCGGCGAGTGCGGCCTCAGGCCGGTCGCCATGATGCTCGGGACGCTTGACGACCTTCGGGTGAGGAGCGAGGTGCTCTCCTACGAGGGACCGTGGGGAGTGGGCTACGGGATCGCCCTCTTGAGCCCGGAGGGCCCGGCTGAGTCGCGTCTCGCAGAGATCCTGAAAGACCGTGAGCGGCGTATTGAGGAAGCCAGGACAAATGAGTCGTTCCCGGTGCACCTCGCGAGGACCGCTGTCGAGTGCTATGTCCGCACGGGAGAGACCTTGGCCGTTCCCGGAGAGGTGCCCGAGGAGTTCCGGACCCCCGCAGGCGTGTTTGTCTCCATACACAAAGAGGGTATGCTCCGCGGATGTATCGGGACAACGGGGCCCACTTGTCCTACGGCGGCAGAGGAGATCGTCCAAAACGCGATTTCGGCCGCGACCGGCGATCCCCGGTTTCACAAAGTGACCGTGGTCGAGCTGCCTTTGCTGGAATACTCGGTAGATGTCCTTTCCCCGCCTGAAGAAGTACCCAGTGAGGAATACCTGGACCCCAAAGCCTACGGGGTTATCGTTGAGCGGGGCGGCCGGAGAGGATTGCTCCTCCCCAACCTTCCGGGGATCAGTTCAGTCAGGGAGCAGGTTGACATCGCCAGGAGAAAAGCGGGTATCGGGCTCCGGGAGGGCGTGCGGCTCTATAGGTTCACGGTGAAGAGATATCACTAGGCGGGCCCCAAACATGCAGGAGGCGATTGCGTGACCGGTATGCCCAAGAAGGCAATGTTCTGGGAAGAAGCCGGGGGCGGAAAGGTTAGGTGCCGCCTGTGTCCTCACGGGTGCATCATTTCCCCGGGCAAGACAGGCATATGCCGGGTCAGAGAAAACCGGGACGGGACGCTGTATACCTTGAACTACAACCTGGCCACTTCCCTGGCCTTGGATCCGGTGGAGAAGAAGCCCCTTTACCACGTACATCCGGGCGGGTATCTCCTCTCCGTGGGTACTTTTGGATGCAATTTCGCATGCGAGTTCTGCCAGAACTGGCACATCTCGCAGGAGCGGCCCCGGCTGGCTGCCATATCGGCGGATAAGCTGGTGAATACCGCCGCCATAGAAAGAGACAGGTATCCCGCGGTAGTCGGTATTGCCTACACCTACAACGAGCCTACGGTTTGGATGGAATTTGTGTTGGAGGCGGCGCAACTTGCCAAAGAACAAGGCTTAGTGAACGCCCTCGTCACAAACGGGTACATATCCAAAGAAGCGCTCAAGGAAGTGCTCCCCTTTATAGACGCGCTGAACATAGACGTTAAGGCCTGGGACGACGAGTTCTACCGTAGGCTCATCCGCGGAAGGTTAAAGCCTGTTTTGGAGACGGTTGAGGAATCGCTCAAAGAGGCCTGGGTGGAAGTCACCTACCTGGTCATCCCCGGAGAAAACGATCCTGAAGAAGAAGTAGGCGCCCTGGCCCGTTACCTTGCCTCCCTGAGTCCTTCGGTACCCCTTCACCTCTCGAGGTACTTCCCAAACTACCGTATGGGCGGCGAGCCTACGCCTCTTGCGACCCTGGAGAGGCTCAGGGAAGTTGCAGGAGAACACCTCCATTACGTGTACATAGGCAACGCCGCAAGGCCCGGGTACGCGGACACATCCTGTCCCGAATGCGGCTCCACGCTCTTAAGACGGGATGGCCTCGCTCTGGAGAGGTCATTTCTCACAGCGGACGGCCATTGTCCCGGTTGCGGGCGACCCCTTGAAATGGTCGGCCGCGTGTGGGCGTAGGCCGTCTGGGTGTGCGTGCGCCGGTATAGCCGTCCGCCGCATGAACGCCAGGCATCCTCGCGGTGTTCCTGAAGGGGTGCGGGAAAGCCATATAGCAGTCCGGCACCCGCTCTCCGGCGCGCCGGTTCTCAGACCATCTTAGAGACGCGCTTTACAAACGACCGGAAGAGGTCGGGGTAAGCGCCGAGATAATACTTGAGGTCCAGCCTTTCCGTGTACTTGTGGGCGTCGCGTCCGGACGCGCCTATGTTTACCACGGGGACATCCAGCTTGAGGAGGGTGTCCAGCGGGAGGTCATACACTTCCCCCCATCCCGGGGTGTTTGCGGCGAGCGGCACAAGGTCGTCCTTGTTACCTTGGAACCCCATATAACTCAGGTCGCTTATGGCTTCGAAGTGCTCGCGCACCACGAGGGTCTCGCCGTAGGAGGACGCAGCCTCGGAGATGAGCTCTTCCACGGCTTCCATGAGCGCAAGGTCCCTCGGGGACTTCCGGAGGTTGCTCCTGTGCGGGTAGTAGGGCGGGAGGAAGCCCACGATTATGGCAGGGTCTTTGTCGCCGTAGAACCGGAGGACCTGGCCGGCGGTCTCGATGGACTTAAGACGGTCGTCCATATCCCGGGGGAGGCCGTTTATGAAAGCCTTGAGGTGTTCGTCCAAGGAAGCGCCTTCCTTCGCCAAATCCTCTCTTACCTTTTCAAAGACTTCCTCGTAGGTAAGCACCTTGGGTTTCCACGGGACGCTTGCCTTCTCCGGCGAGCCTTCCGAGAACTTGAGGGCGCTGAACTTAAGCCGCTCGAGGGCCATGTCGAATGCGCGGAAGGCGACCTGCTTCATCATCTCCAGTGCGGTCTTAGGCGTCTTTTCAACAGTGAGCACATTGAAACCGGCGACAACCCGGGCAGGCAGTGTCACAGAGTAGACTTCTCTAAGGTCGCGGTGCCAGAGGGCCGCAGGCGGCGGGTAGACCTCGGCGCCCGCGCGGTCAATCCATTCGGGAGATCCCTCAAGCACCATGCTGACTGCGGAAGCCAGCAAGTTGGCGTTCAGCCCCTCGTAGTACGAGCCAACGTGGCTTTCGCGCCCCACGCAGTAGAACATGGGCATGAGTTTGCCTATTGTGCCGACCGATATGTACCGGTTGGTGTCGCCGTGGTGCCTCTGGGCAACTCCCTCGGCGTTAACGCACGCGACAAAATCCAGCCCCTCTTCTTCTTGAAGCCGTTCCAGATGCTTTATGGCCGATATCATCCCGGCCGAACGGTTCTCCTCATCACCGACCAAAAGGAGCGCGATGTTGGCCTCCAAGTCATGCGGGTTCTCGGCGCATTCCTTGAGAAACTCGATTTCCACCGCCACGCCGCACTTCATGTCGAAGACTCCCCGGCCGAATAGGTAATCGCCCGACCTTAAGTCTTCCATGGCTTCTTCCGGGAGTGTCAATTTGGTGAGTTCTCGGGTATAAGCGGGCGGGTCAAAGGCGAGATCAGCCAGCTCCCGGGCCTCGGCGGTATCGACTACGTCAATATGCCCCAAGAGGATGACCGTCTTGGGAGTCTTCTTAGGAGAGCGGACGATGGCGAATACGCTGTGCCTGCCGTAGGGGTCGTCTTCTATGGGCAATAGACGAAGAACCCCTTCGTTCTTCTTGAAGTATGGTAATGCGGCCAGTCTGTCGTAGATCTCTTGGGCTAACCTCGACTCTTCCTTGCTTGGTGAGACGCTCGGGATCTTCACGAGATCCAAGAGGAGTTGGCGGATGTTCTCTGCTTTCATGATTTGCCCTCCTTGACCTTCTGGCTTTAGTTCTACCCAGTTACCGGTGAACGGGTGCCTTTGCCGGCCGGGTTCCTTGACTTACATTCCCCCGGCCTTCCAGATGCCTCTTCCAGGCTACGCAGCTACTCCTCCGTAAGCATTTCCAAGGTCGCAAAATCAGGGTCTACGAGATCGGACCGGTTCTCCGGGCCCTTGTTTATGCAGTTCTGTATAAGCCCTGCAGGTTCCTCCAAAAGTGGTATTTCACTCCTGTCAAATCCTTATCTTCGCGCCCATAGGAAGGATGTTCCACCTTTATGCACGAATGAATAACGTGGATAGCGCTGCCTGCTACGAATGGTGAGAGCCGGTAGGGCGCATGACAAGATTGTGACCTGGGAGCAGGCAGAGAGAATCCGGGAATCAGAAGGGGGCATCCGCAGAGTGGCAAGAAAAAAAGTACTCATTATGGGCGCTGCTGGACGTGATTTCCACAATTTCAACACTGTGTACAGAGACAACCCCGACTACGAAGTGGTAGCTTTCACCGCAACTCAGATACCTGACATTGAGGGCCGCACTTATCCCGCTTCGCTGGCGGGGCAGTTGTATCCACAAGGGATTCCCATCCAATCAGAGGACGACCTTTTGGACCTCATCCGCAAGCACCAGATCAATGAAGTGGTGTTCTCGTACAGCGATATCAGCCACGTGAGCCTCATGCACAAGGCTTCCATGGTGATTGCCGCCGGAGCCGATTTCAAGCTGTTGGGCTACGAGTCCACGTCCCTTAAGTCCAAAAAACCCGTTATATCCGTCTGTGCCGTGCGGACCGGGGTCGGCAAGAGCCAGACCACTCGCAGGGTTTCTGAGATATTGAAGGCTGCCGGCAAGAAGGTGGCTGCCGTGCGCCATCCTATGCCCTACGGGGACCTTGAGAAGCAGGTCTGGCAGAGGTTTGCCACGTACGAGGACCTTGATATCCACAAGTGCACCATCGAAGAACGTGAAGAGTACGAGCCGCACATCGACAGGGGCGTTATCGTATACGCCGGCGTGGACTACGGTGAGATCCTGAAGAGGGCCGAGGAAGAAGCGGACGTCATCCTGTGGGACGGAGGCAACAACGACATACCATTCTACAAGAGTGACTGCAAGATCGTGCTCGTCGATCCTCACAGACCGGGCCACGAGCTCACGTATCACCCCGGCGAGGCCAACCTCAGGCAGGCCGACATAATAGTCATCAACAAGATTGAGACCGCCAATGCGGAGCATGTGGAAGTCGTCCGCCAGAACATCCGGAAGGCCAACCCCAAGGCCATCGTGGTAGATGCGGCTTCGCCGGTGTTCCCGGAAAGGCCCGCGGAAATCGCAGGCAAGAGGGTGCTGGTTATCGAAGATGGCCCGACGCTCACCCACGGAGAGATGAGATACGGGGCCGGCGTGATGGCTGCCCGCAAGAACGGCGCCGCAGAACTGGTCGATCCGAGGCCTTGGGCCGTGGGTTCCATAGCCAAAACCTTTGAGAAGTACAGGCACATAGGCCCCTTGCTCCCCGCCATGGGATATTCGCCCAAGCAGGTCAAGGAACTGGAGGAGACCGTTGCCGCCGTAGACTGCGACCTCGTGTTGGTTGCCACGCCTATCGACATCCGCCGGATCATGAAGATCGAAAAGCCCTCCATGCGTGTTCGCTACGAGCTGCAGGAGATCGGCACTCCCAACCTGACAGACGCCATCAAGATGGTTGGAGGAATTCTGTAGCCCGCAACTCAGCCTAACTTGCGGCTAGCCTGGGGCTAACTTTGGGCTA
>DGDN01000094.1:0-264 GCA_002385465.1 Candidatus Fermentithermobacillaceae bacterium UBA3951 | reverse complement strand
CTTTGGGCTACCTTGGGCTATCTTGGGCTACCTTGGGGCAGGGTCTATCACGGGCCCTGCCTGTTGTCATTCATTGAAGCTCCTGATGCAATCGACCGGTCGACTTGAACGGTCTATCGTTGTGCATCGACCGATCTAGAAGGCCTGTCGGCGAAGACGATCCGATTTGGTCAGCCTATTGGGAAGGGAGCGCCCGATGTTTTCGGCCAATGGCAAGAGATCGTCCGATGTTTTCGCCCGAATCGCAGGAGATCACCCGGTGTT
>DGDN01000113.1 GCA_002385465.1 Candidatus Fermentithermobacillaceae bacterium UBA3951 | reverse complement strand
TACCTCCTCATGAAGAACAAAGGAATCGTGCTTAGCGCCGAGGACATCTTCGAACGCGTCTGGCGCGAACGCTACTACGAGTCAAACAACACCGTTATGGTGCACATCCGCAAGATCCGCGAGAAGATAGAGGAAAACCCCAGCAAGCCCGAATTCATCAAGACCGTTTGGGGGGTTGGCTACAAAATTGATGCGTGAGAGAGTGATCAGCATCCGCTGGAAGATGATGATGGCGGTCTTTGCGAGCGGATTCATATCGCTGTTCGGAGTAATCATCATCATGTTCGGCGTATACACGGTGGGATACGGGCCGTTCAGAGAAATAGTGACAAACGCTTTGCTGATGGTGCCGGTTTCTATAGTCGTCTTGTTCGCCATCTTCATCGCGACCTTCTTAATGGCCAGTGCCCCCACGATCCGCTACCTAAGCATGATCTCCGGCGCGGTCAACCAGATCGCCGGAGGCAATTTCGATATCCACATCCCGGTCAAAGCCAATGATGAGATCGGCCGCCTCGCCTCCGACGTCAACCGGATGGCGGCCCAGCTTAAGAAATCCATCGAGGAAGAACGCAGAGCCGAAAAAGCCAAGAACGAGCTCATCACAAGCGTGTCCCACGATCTCAGGACGCCGCTTACGTCCATTTTGGGATTCCTGGCGCTCATCGACGGCGACAAATACGAAGACGAAGTCACGCTGCGCCACTACGTCTCGATCGTGCATGAGAAAGCCCAGGGCCTGAAGAAGCTCATCGACGACCTCTTTGAGTTCACCAAGGTATCTGACAGCGCCTATAAGCTCGACCGGAAGGAAGTCAACCTAGGACGCATGCTCGAGCAATTGGCCGAAGAGTTCGTGCCCATCCTGAGCAAAGCAGGTATGGAGTACCGCATGACTCTCCCTGACGAAAAGGTCATTGTAGAAGCAGACCCTTCACTGCTCGTGCGCGTTTTCGAGAACATCATGACGAACGCCGTGAGGTACGGCTCAGACGGACGGTTCGTGGACATCGAACTGCACTGTCCCCCCGGATGGGCAGTGGTCCGGATCGCGAACTACGGCCCCCCTATCCCCGAGGCAGAGATCAACCAGATCTTCGAAAGGTTTGTCCGGGTAGAAAGCTCGCGTTCTAGAGCCACGGGCGGCGCAGGTTTGGGGCTCGCCATCGCCAAGAGCATAGTCGAACTCCACGGAGGCACCATTAGGGCATACAACGAAGGCAAAAGGACGGTATTTGAGGTCAGCCTGAGCGCGAGGTAGGATTCACGTCACCCTACCGTCTTCAGGGATCACCCACCGCCCTGGTGGATCACTTGGCGGCCTGAGTAGATTACTCCACCGCCTTCATGGAATCGACCATCTTGATCCGCCTTAGCCTCGGAGACATCGCGACCTGGACCAAGAACGAGAACGCGAGGGTGAAACCTCCCGCCAAGGCAAAGCTCAATGGCGACACGTCTCTTCCGAACATGAAATCGGGCTGCTCCACGGTCCTTATGACGAATCCGTGCAGCAAGATGCCCAGTCCAAAGCCCAGGATGGTCCCGATGACCGTAAGGATGGATATCTCCCGGAAGATATAGGCCGCCACTTCCTCGCTGTGAAAGCCCAGCACTTTCAGCGTGGCGAGCTCCTTCTTCCGTTCTTCGATGTTTATGTTTATGAGGTTGTAGAGCACGATGGCGGCCAAGGCTCCCGACGATACTATGAGGACGACCACGATCAGATCGATGCTGTTTAGGACCGTGTCCAGCGATTCTCTGATCTGGGAGATAAACTGGGCGCCGAGGACGGAGTCTGAGCTGAGAAGCGTGGACATGACATCGTCTTGTGCGTCGGAACCGACGACCAACGTGCTGACCATGAGGACGTTGCGCGCGGGATACTTGCCGATGGCCCTGGCATAATCGTATTTGTTTACGTAGGCGTAGCTCCCCGCGTAGTACTCGGCGATGTTGGACAGGACAAACTCGGCTGTCTCTCCATCGGAGTTCTCTATGGTAAAGGTGTCACCGGGACGCAGGCCGAGGTTGGCTGCCAGCTTCTCGGTAAGTACAACAGACGAATCGCCGAAAGCAATGCCTTTCCCGCTGCTTCTATCCCTGAGGGTCACCACCTTGGCGAGCTCGCCCGAGTCCATAGGCACCATCACGGTTGTCTCTATCCTCTTGCCGTTTGCGATAACGTAGGCCGTTTCTGCGAAAGCCTCGACATACCCGGCGACCTTGTCGGGGTCGCTGAGGAACTCGCTTAGGACGGAGTCGTAACCGGAAGAACTCTTCACGCCGATATACAGGTCATATTTGGTTATTTCGTCAAACTGGGTCTTGGCCAAGTCTCCAATAGAGTCGCGCAGGCCGAACCCTGTGACCAGAAGCGCCGTGCAGCCGGCCACTCCGAGCACCGTCATTACGAAGTTCCTCTTGTACCGGATAAGGTTACGCGCTGTCGCCTTATGGCTGAACTTAAGTCGCGACCATATGACCGATATCCGCTCCAGAAACACCCGTTTCCCGACCTTCGGCGGGCGAGGTCGCATGAGTGCTGCCGGCCTCTCTTTGAGGGCGCTCCCGCAGGCCGAAACGGTCGCTCCCATGGTGCAGAGCAAAGCAAGCGCAGACGAAAGGATCGCCAGGTTCCAGCGGAATTCCGCGATCAGCGGCGGCAGACGGTAGACCGTCCTGTAGACCCGCCATATCACGTTCGGGAGGAGCTTGAAACCCAAGAAAGCGCCTGCGACGCAACCCAACACGCTGGCCAGACCGCAATAGACGACATACCTGGACATAATCGCCCAGGTGGGATAGCCGAGGGCTTTCAGGGTGCCCAGCTGGGTCCTCTCCTCTTCGACCATGCGCGCCATGGTGGTGAGAGCGACCAGGGCAGCGACAAAGAAGAAGAACCAAGGGAACACTTTGGCAATGGCGGCGACCTTTTCGGCGTTCATTGAAAAACTCGCGTAGCTTACATTGGATGTCCGGTCAAACACGTACCATTTGGGATGCTCTATATCGCCTAGGGCCGCTTCGGCGTCCAGTATCTCCTGCCACGCATCGGCGAGTTCTTTCTCGACATCGGCCTTGGCCTTCCAGTACTCGGCTTCGCCTTCTTCCAGTTGCCTGAGACCGTCCGCATAGTCCGCTTCTGCTTTAGCCAGATCGGCTTCGGCGGTACGGATTTCCTCCTCGGCTTTCGCAACCTCGGCGGCCAGCTCGGCTTCGGCATCCGCCAGCTTGGCTACTCCTTCACTGTACTCTCTCCACCCGTTGTCCAGCTCGCGGCGGGCTTTGGCGATCTCGGACCGTCCCGACGCCAGCTGAGCCCGGGCATCGTCCAGCATAGCCCGGGCGCTCGCCAATTGGGCCCACCCATCGTTCAGCTGCTGCCGGCTTTTTTCGATCTCGGCCCCTGCAACATCCAACTGCACCTTGGCAGCAGAATGCTCTGCCTTCGCCTGGTCAAGCTGCCGGCGGCCCTCCGAACATGCAGCCCGCCCCGCCGCGATCTCGGCGGCGGCAGCGCTCAGTTCGGCCTCTGCATATGCGATGGCCTGCTGGGTTGCCAGAAGGTCGTCCGGCGTCACGGGCATGCCGGCCCCGCTTAATATAGCGCCCACGGAAGTATAGATGGGTCCGGCCGGATCGGCTTCCAGCGCAGCAAGGAGCTCTTCCGCCGACCCGAAGGGCATTCCGGCGGCATCGAGGGCGCTCAGGACCTGAAACATGAGGATATCGAACTGAGCCTTCTGCCCCTCGAGGGCGGTAAGCCCCGCGTTATACTCCGCTTCAGCCTGGCTAAGCTGCGACTCGGCTCGGACCAAGTTAAGCTCTTCTCGCTCTATCGCTTCCCCGGCAGCTTTCCACTGTTCCAGACCGGCCAGGTATTCCCTTTCGCCCTGGTCGAAGGCCGCTTGGGCCTCTTCTATCTGCCTGAGTCCATTACGGTACGCTTCGTGTCCGCTCTCGTACTCTCGCCAGCCGTCTTCCAACTCCCGCTCGGCTTCCGCCAGACGGCGCTCTCCGTCTTCGATTTCGATCAGCGCATCCGCGAGCTCGCGCTTGCCCCGTTCGATCTCCTCGGTAGCCTTCGCGGTCTCTTCTGCCAGTTTGATTTTGGCGTCCGCAAGTTCGACCTTACCTTCGTCTATCTGGCGCCGGGCATCCTCGAGTTCGGCCCTGCCTTTTTCGATCTCGGCCCAAGCATCAGCCAGCTCGGCTTGTGCCTCGGACTCTGCATCTCTGAACTCCGCCTTGGCCTTTTCTATCTCGGCACGGGCATCCGCAATGATATCCTCATAGCGGATGGCCGAGCGCGTCTCGCCGAGCGATTCGAGCCTTTCCACTATCTCCTCGATTTTGGCCTCATACTCGCCGGTAAACGCCGTAAGCTCACCTGCGTCCTTGACCGTTAGGTAGAGGTCTGTGTAAACATCCAGCGCATAGGCGCTTTCGTTCACGTAGATAACTGCGTCCAGCCTGCCGTTTCCCACTGTGCACGGTTCGGGCTCCCAAGAGAAGTAGAAAGGACTGTTCACGATCCCCACTACCGTGTACTCGGTAACGCGGTAGATATCGCCCCGGTCCTCAAGACTCCGGTTCTCCGGCGACACCGTGAGGACGGTCCCCAGCTTTATGCCGGCGGGGAGCGCGCCGAGTTCGTTGGCCAAACACTCGTCGTCTGAGACCGGCATCCTTCCTTCGAGGAGTTCCAGGCGGTTTATGAACCCGCCGTCTCCGGCGTCTCCCAGGCGCTCCAGAGGCACGCCGTATATCCTCACGGCCAGGAGCTTCTCGTTCCGTGTGTACATCAGGGCATCCATGACGTAGGCGGGCATGACGGTGTCAACGCCATCCATGGCGGCGACGGCCTCTATATCCTCCTGGGTAATCCCCATAGTGGCCTTGACAAACGCATCGGCCGTGCGTTCGCGGTCGTAATAGGCGTCCACCGACGCATGCATATCTGACGTAGTGGCCAGCATTCCGGCGAAAAACCCGACCCCTAGGGCGACAATGCCCATGATAGCGGCAAACCGGCCAATGTTTCCCCGGATCTGGCGGAACAGCGTCTTGGCGTAGGTCTTTCCGGAGGCTACCATTCGATCGCCTCTGCGGGCACGGGATCCGGATTGCGGTACATGTCGGCGACGGTTCCGCTTCTCATGTGGATAACGCGGTCTGCCATCCGGGTTATGGCCTGGTTGTGGGTGATCACAAACACGGTCTTCCCCGTGTTCTTGCAGGTCTCGTGAAGCAGTTTGAGTATGCTCCGCCCCGTAGCGTAATCGAGGGCCCCGGTCGGCTCATCGCAAAGGAGGATCTTCGGGTTCTTCGCCAGCGCCCTGGCGATGGCCACGCGCTGCTGCTCACCCCCTGAGAGCTCCGAAGGGAAGTTGAACATGCGGTCGGAAAGGCCGACCATGGCAAGCGCCTCTTGCGGGTCGTAAGGGTCTTTGCATATCTCGGAGGCCAGCTCGACATTCTCCAGGGCGGTCAGGTTCTGGACGAGGTTGTAGAACTGGAAGACGAACCCCACGTCGTAGCGGCGGTAGTCCGTAAGCTGCCTGTCGCTCAGCGCGCTTATGTCGCGGCCGCCCAGAAGTATCCTCCCGCTGTCGCAGGAATCCATCCCCCCGAGCATGTTCAGCACCGTTGTTTTTCCGGCGCCGCTCGGACCGACTATGACGCAGAACTCGCCTTCATCCACCGTGAAGCTGACGTGGTCCACGGCCTTGATGGTATGCGTGCCCATTTGGTAGTGCTTGCAGACGTCGTCAAAGACAACATAATCCATAGGCAGCGGATCCCCTCGTTACGCACCGACAATCTGGGTTGACAGGTCGATGAGCCTTATGAGGTCCATGACATTCGCTTCCCCTAGGCCCTCAACCAGCCGGTCGAAGTATTCCTCCACTTTCTGCTGCTTGCGCCTTAGGAACTCGGCTCCTTCCGGTGTCAGGGTAACCCAGACGCGCCTCCGGTCATCCTCTGACCCTTTCAGCGTGACGAAACCTTTCCTCCGTAGCGCCGAGAGCGTGGCGGTAATCCTTGACCTCGATACGCGTAGTTTTTCACTCAAAGTGGAGGGGTTCATCCCGGCCCCGCAGCTCTGGGAAAGGTGGTAGAGCGCGCAGATCTCTCCCTGGAGAAACTCTGCCAGGCAGGCAAAAGCCTCTCCTTCGTAGAGCCTGGAGAGCGACGCGGTCAGGCGGTCTCTTAGCTGGCGTTTATCCATCGGTACCCCTCTTCCGGGAGCGCGATTTAGTTAACAGTATATACGGTTAACACTGTGTATTATATGTCTAAGGTAAGGCTTCGTCAAAACTTTCGGTTCCGCGGCCTGGGCAACATGTACGCCGAAGACGAACGGTTCGCGAGGAACTATGAGGCAGTTAAGAAGGGCTTGTCGGAGTTCCTCAAGCGCGCCATGAACGCGTATTGCGATGCCATAGAGAAAACGGGGTAAGGGATACTATCGGCTGCATTGGCTATTCCTTCACAGTAATACGGATTGTACATTGCATTGATACACACATAGTGTAATACTAACATATGGATGACGGTGAACATGTAGGGCTGAGGCGTCGAGGAGGTGCGAGTATGTCGGACAAGACGACGACTGTCACGTCTAAGGGGCAGGTGACCATTCCGGCCGAAATCCGGGAGTACATGGACATAAAGTCTGGAGACCGGCTGATGTTCGTCAGAGACGCTGAGCGGGTGTACATCGAACGATTGCCAAGAAAGTCTACTTCCGACGAGGTTTATGGCATACTCAGGCGACCGGAACAGCCGACCCTCGACGTTGAACGGGCGAGGATCGAAGCCAGGGCCAGACGGTCTAGCAGGCAAAAGGTAGGTAAAGGCAATGAGAAGTAGGGTTGGTTGGCTGGATACCAACGTGGTCCTGCGCTACCTTCTCGATGATTGCCCCGAACACTCTCCTAGGGCACGCATCCTGGTTGAGAAGGCTGAAAAGGGCGAGATCACCCTCTATGT